>DATGCX010000270.1:0-74971 GCA_035311445.1 Xanthobacteraceae bacterium
GCTCTTCTCGCCACCCCGACCCAAATCCAGCAGCGCGCCTTCGACCTGCTCGGTGTCAAATTACAACTGTAGTCAGTCCTCGATCCGACAATCGAGGGAATACAAGGACTTGCGTTGCGGCTTAAGGAAAGTTCGGTCTAATCAGCGATGTCTATCGAATCCGAAATTCTCACTTATGCGTCGCCGCACGACCCGCGCTGGAAGCGCTGGGCCATGCGCGCCATCGAGAACCTCTCGGGGCGGCGTCGATTGTTGCCGATCTATCGCGCCTGGCGGACGGAAATTGCCGGCAAGAAGCCGCGCATGATGAACGCATTGCTCGAGATGATCGGAACGCGGCTCGACATCAACGTCGGCAATCCAAATGGGGCGCCTTGGCCTGTCACCGTGTCGCCCGATGTTCCGCTGGTGATGGTTGCCAATCATCCGTTTGGCATTGGCGACGGCATTGCAGCGTTGGCCCTCGCCGAACAACTCGATCGTCCGTTTCGCATTCTTGCCAACAGCGACTTCCTGAAGGTTCCGGAAATCCGCGATTGGGCGCTTCCGATTGACTTCTCCGAGAACCGTGCGGCGATCAAGACAAACCTTGAATCCCGCAAGACGGCGCGGCGCCTGGTGCGGAACGGTGTAACGATCGTAGTGTTCCCGGCGGGCGGGGTCGCGACCGCGGAACATCCCACCGGCAAGGCCGAGGAACTGCCCTGGAAGACTTTTCCTGCACGGCTGATCCAGCAGGCGCGGGCGGCGGTGCTTCCGGTCTACTTCGAGGGGCAGAACAGCCCGCTCTTTCACTTTGTGAGCCGGTACAGCCTGACGATCCGGCGGGCCCTGATGGTTTCCGAATTGCGAGATTTTGTCGGCGCGACCATCCCGGTGCATGTGGGCGCCGTCGTGCCGTTCGCTGAACTCGCATGCAAGGCTGACCGGCAAGAACTTACGTTGGAACTCTATGCACGGGTCCATCAGCTTGCTCCGGCTTCGCGGCACCTGCGGCTCGACAAACTGCGTCCGCGGCCACCCGATGCACGGCGCCAGTACCCATGGGATCCGCCGCGGTGACCCGATGGAAGGTAGGCAAAAATCGTTCGAGTTTCGCGTGATCTCCCTTGCGCTCAGCGTGCGGAGGGGCCGCCGTCTCGGCCAATATTCCAAGGACATTCGGTATCTGTGGCTTATATGCCGCATCCTGCAATCGGTTTGTCGCACAAATCGGCTACGGCTCGGTTCGGTCCTGGCTTATTCGCGAGAAGGCTGTTGCCGCGATGATTGGTGAACTGTTGATCGGTGCCGGCGCTGTCACGGCCAGCGGATTGACCTATGCCCACGGACGGCGTGCGAGACTTTATCGAGAACTCGAACGATGTGTAGCACGCATCTCATGCAGCGTCCCCCTGGACCTGCTGGCGACCAGGCGCCGCGAGACGCCGAGTTTCGCCGATCGTCTCGCGGTCGTGCCGGACCTGTTGTCGGATCAGATCTTCGCAACCCTCAGGGCGGAAGCCGAACGCTTGGTCGCGCCGGAGCGGAGCTTCGTGCCGACACACAAAAAAGGCGGAACGGTCGCATACGAGACCTTGATCGCATCGGCGCCTGCAATCGTTGCGCTCTATCACTCGGCAGACCTCAAGTCCTTCGTTTCGCAGCTGGTTGGCACGGAAATCAAGCCTACCCCAATTCATGATCAGAGTTCGTTGTCGATACTGTTCTACGATAAGCCGGGCGACCATATCGGCTGGCACTACGACCACAATTTTTATCGTGGACGGCATTTCACGGTCCTGCTCGCGGTGATCAATCAGGGAGGCGCTGGCGGCGGCCTTAGCCATGCAGGGCTCAGGGCTCAGATCGCGGGGCAGGAGATCGCGGTGAGCACGCCACCAAACACCGCCGTGGTGTTCGAGGGCGCCCGGGTTCACCACAAGGTGACGCCGATCCGCGCCGGCGAACGGCGCCTCATTTTAAGCATGACCTACTGCACCGATCCGAGGTCGCTCTGGTGGCAGGGCATGTTGCGCCGGATCAAGGACACCGCCTACTTCGGTATCAGGGCGCTGTGGACGTGAGGCGACACGCATCTTCAATTTGGGTACGCTTGCAGCTGTGACACGGCGCCTTCCGGCCGTGACACGGCGCGCCACCTCGGCTATCGAGTAAGACATGTCTGCTGCGCTTTCGCACCATGAACCGACGCCCCTGTTCGATCCCGAGGCGGTCATCGCGGAGTTTCAACAACTCGTAGCCTCCGTCGAGGGTGAGCCAAGGACTGCGGTCGCTTTACGCCTCAAGGCGGTCCTCGCCGAGAGTTGTGCGAAAGCCGAGACCCTGTTGCTGAAGGAGCGCCACGGCGGCCGCTGCGCGGTGCGGCTGTGCCGCATGCAGGACGACATCATTCGCGTCATCTACACCTTCGCGGTGACTCACCTGTATCCGTTCCGGAGCCCGTCGGAAGGCGAGCGGATGGCCATTGTGGCGACCGGCGGGTATGGCCGCGGCCTGATGGCGCCGGGTTCGGACATCGATCTCCTGTTCGTGCTTCCGTACAAGCAGACCGCATGGAGTGAGCAGATCGCCGAGGCGATCCTCTACTGCCTGTGGGACATGGGGCTGAAGGTCGGCCATGCGACGCGGTCCATAGACGAGTGTATCCGCTTGGCCAAAGCCGACATGACGATCCGCACCGCGATTCTGGAGGCCCGGTTCCTGCTCGGCGACCGCGCTTTGTTCGACGAGATGGTCGCTCGTTTCGACAAGCAGGTGGTGCAAGGCACCGCCGCCGAATTCGTCACCGCCAAGCTTGCCGAACGCGAGGATCGCCTTCGCCGCAGCGGCCAGTCGCGTTATCTGGTTGAGCCCAACGTCAAAGACGGCAAGGGTGGGCTGCGCGACCTTCACACCTTGTTCTGGATGGCCAGGTACGTCTACCGGGTGCACGATTCCGAGGATCTGATCGCCCAAGGCGTGTTCAACCACGCCGAATATCGCCTGTTCCGCCGCTGCGAAGATTTCCTGTGGGCGGTGCGTTGTAACATGCATTTCGCCGCCGGCCGCGCCGAGGAGCGTCTGTCGTTCGATATCCAGCGGAGCATCGCCAGGCGGCTAGGTTACGCGGAACGCGCCGGGATGCGCGACGTCGAGCGGTTCATGAAGCATTACTTCCTGATCGCAAAGGATGTCGGCGACCTCACGGCCATCTTGTGCGCGAAGCTCGAGAGCCGACAGGCCAAGTCCGTACCGATGCTCAACCGGGTGGTGGCGCGTCTACGGCCGCGGGGTCGGCGGGCGCTACGCGAGTGCCCCGATTTCGTCGTCGACAACAACCGTATCAACATCGCCGACCCGGAGGCGTTCACCCGCGACCCGGTCAACCTCATCCGCATGTTCCGCCTCGCCCAGCGCCATGTGCTGGCCTTCCACCCCGATGCGCTGCATCGGGCGACCCAGTCGCTCAAGCTGATCGACAAATCGGTGCGCGAGGACAGGCAGGCCAACGATCTGTTCCGCGAAATCCTCACCGCGAGGAGCAACGCCGAGATCGTGCTGCGACGCATGAACGAGGCCGGCGTGCTGGGCCGTTTCGTTCCGGAATTCGGGCAGGTCGTGTCGATGATGCAGTTCAATATGTATCACCACTACACAGTGGACGAGCATCTGTTGCGCTGCATCGGCGCGCTCGCCGAGATCGAAGCCGGCACCAATCCGGAATACGCGCTTGCCAACGACCTAATGCGCACGATTCAGCCGAGCAACGGTGAGGTGCTCTACATCGCGCTGTTCCTGCACGACATCGCCAAAGGCCGGGTGGAGGACCATTCGATCGTCGGCGCTCGGATCGCGCGGAAGCTATGTCCGCGACTAGGCTACTCGCCGGCAGAGACCGAGACCATCGCGTGGCTGGTCGAGAACCATCTCGTGATGTCGACGGTTGCACAGTCACGCGATCTTTCGGATCGAAAGACGATTGAGAATTTCTCGTCGATCGTGCAGTCGCTCGAACGCATGAAGCTGCTCACTATCCTGACGACCGCTGATATCCGCGCGGTCGGCCCCGGGGTCTGGAACGGCTGGAAGGCGCAGTTGTTACGGGCGCTTTACTACGAAACCGAGCCGGCACTCACGGGGGGCTTCTCGGAAGTCGACCGGGCGAGACGGGTCGCAATCGCGCAGGCCGAATTTCGTCCCGAGCTGTGTGATTGGCCTGCCGAGGAACTCGAGCGCTACATCGCGCGCCTGTATCCGGCCTATTGGCTCAAGGTGGACTTGCCACGCAAGATTGCGCATGCGCGGTTCGTGCGCGCCGCCGAACGGGACGGTCGTTCGCTTGCCGTCAATGTGGGATTTGATGCCATGCGTGGGGTCACCGAGCTCACCGTGCTCGCGCCGGACCATCCGTGGCTGCTGTCGTATCTCGCCGGCGCTTGTGCAACCGCCGGTGCCAACATTGTCGACGCCCAGATCTATACGACGACCGACGGCATGGCCCTCGACACCATCGCGATCAGCCGCGCCTTCGATCGCGACGAGGACGAGGCACGTCGTGCCGACCGGATCGCCGCGACCATCGAGAAGGTGTTGCAGGGCGAGTTGCGGTTGCCCGATGTGGTGGCCAAGCGGGGTCCTGCCAAGGGCCGCATCGGAGCATTCGCAGTCGAGCCGGAGGTGATCATCAATAATCAGTGGTCGAACCGCTATACGGTCATCGAGATCAGCGGCTTGGACCGGCCGGGACTGCTTTATGAGCTTACCGCGACTTTGTCGGAGCTTAATCTCAATATAGCGTCGGCGCACGTCGCAACGTTCGGCGAGCGCGCCGTCGATGTGTTCTACGTCACCGATCTCATGGGCGCGAAGATTTCCTCGCCGACCCGCAATGCAGTGGTGAAGCGCGCGTTGATAAGCCTGTTCGCGCTGTCGCAGGACGCGGAGAAGATGGCCGCCGGAATGTAGGTGCCTGTATCTTGCCGGTGGCATTGTATGGTGGGCAAAGCGAAGCGTGCCCACCGCGGCCGTGGTGGGCACGCTTCGCTTTGCCCACCCTACGAGCACCCCCATCAATCGCAGGAGAAGTTGCCCGTCCCGGCCGGACGGCACTGCGGCGGCCAACCCCGCGCGCGCCAGTATTCCACCAGGCCCAGATCGCTCACCACCGTCTTGAAGCGGTCGGTTTTGCGCACCACCGCATAGGTCGGATACCAGAACCAGGTGGCAGAGATCGGCTGGAAGTAGCCGGCGCCGATCTCGTCCTCATAGAACTCGAGCACGCGCTCCGGCGCCCCGACGTGCCTGTACACGAAACTCAGATTTCCGACGCGCGGCAGGGCGTCCGGCGTGGCGGCTTTCTCGGGCGCCAATTCGATAATTTTTGCCGCGGCCTCCGCCATGCCGGCGGGATAGTTTGCCGCCGGCATTTCGCGAATCGCGGCTGCGGCTTCGCGATAGCGCCCGGCTGAGGCCTCAATCAGCGCGAGTTCAAGCGTACGTCCGGGCCGGAACGGCTGAAGCATCGCGATGGCCTTCTCGGTCGCGCCGTCGAGCCAATAGATCTCGGCGGTGTCGGCCGTGTAATTGGTGACGAAGGGCTCGCCCCTTTGCAGATGCTCGCGCATGGCAAGCGATTCCTTGATGCGCCCCAGCGCGGCGAGAAGCTGGCTGTAGCCGTGCAGTCCATCAGCCTGGTTGGGGTTGAGCGCGAGCGCCTGCTTGAAGGCATCCTCGGCCGGCAGCATCCGTCTCTGCACCATATTGGCGTAGCCGAGCGCTACGAACGCCTCCGCACTCTTCGGATCGAGCGCGGCGGCATGTCGAGCCAAAGCATCACTGCGCGGAATCGCCCGCTCCACGATCTTGCGCTCCTCGTCGGGCATGCCGCCGCGCAGCGAAGGTGCGAACAGCGGCGACAGTGCATAATCATAGGCAAGCAGCGCGGCCGCGGGCGCAAAGTCGGGATCGGCCATCATCACTCGCTCAAGAAACACTGCCGCATCAGCCAGCGGTTTGGCCCCTCGTGCGCGCGCTGCCACTTTGGCCCGCAAGAAATCCGTATAGGCGTCGAAATTACCGGTCCGACTGCGTACCAGCGGTTCGCCGGGATCTGCCGACGCTTTCAAGGCAGCGGCAACGTTCCGGGCGATCTCCTCCTCAAGATCGAAGATCCGCGGACGCTCGGCGTCATATTCATGCGACCACAGCTGCGTGCCGTCGCGGGCCTGCGTCAGAGAGACATTCAGGCGCACGCGGTCGGCCATGAGGCGCGCCGAACCTTGCAGGACATGGCTTACATTGAGCGCCGTTCCGATCGCCTTGATGTCGCGGTTCGGCTGTTTGAATTGGAAGGAAGACGAGCGCGCCACGACCTCGATCCCGCGTACAGCGGTCAGCGCGGATGCAATCTCGTCCGTCATCCCGTCAGCGAAAAAATTCTGCGCCGCATCGCCGGAATTATTCTCAAGCGGAAGGACGGCCACGATGGGACGGCCGGACACAGGCGCCTGTGCGGCTGCCGAGGAAAGCCCTGCACCAAGCGCAAGCATCGATGCGGCCATAAGCTTCAAGCACCGCCGTGTCAGTTCCACTAACATCCTGCTCATACGCTCGCCCCCTCCAGTCGGACTGCCCGCAGCGTCGTTGCCCGGCTTTGACACAAAAATCCCATTAGCCACCGATCTCGATCGTGGAAATCGGGTTCGCACGGTCAAGCCGGGTGATGACAACAGAGAGTGGCATCAAGTTTATGAGGGAAATGCTCCGAAGACGCGAAACGGACCGCCGGCCGCTGCCGGCGGTCCGCCTTTTCACGCACAGTCCGTGCAAATCTTGCTTCACCGGGCGGCCGTCGCCGCCGACATTCCCTTAAAGGCGAGCTTCTGCATGCCCTTTCCGGTGTTCGCGATGTAGATATTGCCCTTGGCATCCGTGTTGATCAGATGGCCGCCGCCCTGCATGCCGGGCACCTTGATGGAGCCCAGCACCTCGAGGGTCTTGCGATCCAGGATGGTGATGTCGTCACCATCGCCCACATAGAGGAACTGCTGCTCCTGGTCGGGCGAAAACGCAACCGAGCGCGCGAACAGTGTGTCGGGCTTGATCAGCTGCTTGATGAACTTGCCGTCATTGGTGAACATCTGGACGCGGCGGTTCTCGCGGTCGGCGACGTAGACGATGCCGTCATGGGCGACGCGCAGCGAGTGCACCACGCTGAGCTGCTGTGGGCCGGGAGCATCGAAGCTGGTCTTGCGCACGATTTCGCAGTGATCGTCATCCTCGGGTTTGTTGGAAAAAGCGCCCCACATCCGCTTGAACGCGCCGGTGTCGGCATCGAATACGATGACGCGGTGATTGCCGTAGCCGTCGGCAACAAACAGTTCGTTGGTCGGAGCATAGACCTGCTCGTCGGCGGGGCGATGCAGGTTCTGGGTATCGGCGTTGCCCTTGCTCTGGTTGCTGTGGCCGATCTGCATGACGAACTTGCCGTCCTGGGTGAACTTCAGGAGCTGGTCATCGGCGACGGGCTTGAGATTCTCGAGACCGTTGCTGGGGCAATTGTTGCCCCCGAGCCACACGAAGCCCTTGTAATCGATGTAGATGCCGTGCTCGCGCTGCGGCCACTCGTAGCCCGCGCCGTCGCCGCCCCAGGCCTTGATGAAATTGCCGTTGACGTCGAACACCATTACGGGCGGAGCGGCTTTCTTCAGGTCTTCGCCCTTGAGCGTACGCGGGCGGTGCAGGAGCCAGATATTGCCTTGCGCATCGGCCGTAAAGCTCGACACATCTCCAACCTTCCATTGCGGCGGAACCTTCGGCCAATCCTTTTCAAACTCGAAGGTGGGCAGCGCCCGCGGTGCCTGTGCAACGGCGGCTGAGCCGAGTAGACAGGTGGCCGGCAAGGCCACTGCCATGCTGGCCGCAAGCAGGGCCGTGCGACTGAGGTTTTGATGTCTCATGGCTTTCCTCTCTGGGTGTGTCGTTAGGATTGGTGAGCAGTACCTATTGGGCTCTCCGCGACCCCTCGTGTCAAGGCAAGTCCAGACGGCCAGTCATCCGGTCTTCGTGCGTGCGGATCGGACAGGTTCTTACATCCGGGTCGGGAGATAGAGCGCAATCATCGGAAAAGCGATCAGGATCACCAGGCGCACCAGATCGGTGACGATGAACGGCAATACGCCCTTGAAGATCGTGGCGAAATTGACGTCCTTGACGACGCTCTTGATAACAAAGACGTTCATCCCGACCGGCGGATGGATGAGCCCCAGCTCGACCGTCATCACGATGATGACGCCAAACCAGACGGGATCGAAGCCCAGCGTCCTGATCACCGGGAAGATGATCGGCACCGTGAGGATGATCATCGCCATGGCGTCCATCAGGCAGCCGAGCACCAGATACATCAGCATGATCAGCGCCAGCACGCCGTAGCGCCCGACTCCGAGCCCGGTCAGGAACTCGGTCACCTTCTGGGGCGTCTGCGTGATGGTCAGGAAATACCCGAACAGCAGCGCGCCGATCAGCACCGTGAAGACGGCCGCGGCCGTCCGCGTCGCTTGCAGCAGCGACGCGTGGATGTCGGCCCGTGACAGTCGTCCGCGCAGCACGCCGATCAGGAACGCACCGCCCGCCCCCATGCCGCCCGCCTCGGTCGGGGTGAACAGGCCACCGTAAAGCCCGCCGATGACGAAAACGAACAGGGCGAGCGGCGCCCAGATGTCGCGGATGGCGGCAACACGCTGCGGGGTCCGGGTTCTTTCGCCAGCCGGCAGGAATCCGGGTCTGAGCCACCCGATTACGGCAACGGTGGCGATATACATCGACACCGCAAGAATGCCGGGCAGGATGCCGGCAATGAACAGTTTGCCGATATCCTGTTCGGTGATGATTCCGTAGACCGCGAGCACGGTCGAGGGCGGAAACATGGCGCCCAGTGTGCCGCCCGCCGCGATCACGCCGGTCGCAAAGGATTGCGGATACTTGTAGCGGCGCATCTCCGGATAGGCGACAGTGGAAAACGTCGCTGCAGTTGCCACCGAGGAGCCCGAGATCGCCGCAAACCCGGCGCAGGCCACGATGGTGGCGATGCCGAGCCCACCGCGTCGATGGCCGACAAACGTATTGGCGGCGCGGAAAAGCTCCCGGCTCATACCCGAAGCGGTGACGAATGCTCCCATCAGCAGGAACATCGGGATGACCCCGAAGGTGTAATCGGTCACGGTCCGCATCGACGTCTGGCCGACGAGCTTGAGCGCCGGGCCGCCACCCACCAGATACGCAAAGCCCGCCACCCCGACGAGCCCCATCGCCATCCCGACCGGCACCCGCAACAGCATCAGGGTGAACAGCACGACGAAGCCCGTGACGGCCACCGCATCGGGGCTCATAGGACGGGCCTGCCTTTACCCTTCCCCGCTCGCGGGGAGGGGTCGGAATTTGCCCGCGTTTGCGCAAATTCCGGGTGAGGGGGCGTTTCCACAGCCTGAGTGCCTGGAAAGGCCCCCTCTCCCCGCACGCGGGGAGAGGGAGAAGAGGTACCGCGTCGTATCCGATTACTCATGAGCCTCACGACGCTCGACACTCCGGACACCGTTAGGTTCGCCATCATTCCACTGCCTTCGCGAGCGGCTCGCCGCTCTGCAAATCCTGCGGATGGAAGATCAGGCGCCAGGTGCGGATGGCGATCAGCAGCACGGCCGACACGTCGCCGGCCCAGGCGATCGCAAAGAATGGCCACGTCGGCAGATGGAGATCCACGGTCAGGATGTTGTCGTTGCGAGTGGCGATCACCTTGTCGAGCAGCGTGTAGGTCTGCACGGTGACCACGAACAGTAGCACCAGCGTGGCGAAGACGTCGATCATGCGCTGCTGGCGCAGCCCGACATTGGCCCAAACGAGATCGACCGTGATGTGGCCACCGCGATAGCTCGTCGCGGCGATGCCCCAGAAGATCAGAATCCCGAGCAGGAGCTGGCCGAAATTGTAGCTGTCGGGAATAGACGTGCTGAAGAAATAGCGCAGCAGAACCGATACGAAGATGTCGGCTGCCACAATCCCAACGAAGATGGCCGCCACCCATTCAATCGCGTCGATGAAGCGGTCCATGTGGTTGCGCATCAGGCGGAGACCTTTCGGATCCGCGTAGGGGTGGGCAAAATCGCACGCCTGCCGCCGCGCCATCATGCGATCACCGTCGGCGATTTTGCCCTCGCTGTCACTCCGATAGCCGCCGGACGGCGCGGGCAACGCGCCCCGCAGGTCTCGTACGATGCAACGCCACGACACGGCGCGTTGCCCGCCCTACGGAGTTCAAGCCGTTAGCCTTCAGTACCCCGCGTTATACTTGGCGAGCTGGTCCTTAAGCTCCTTCATGGCCGTGGCCGGATCGACGCCGACCTTGCGGACATTGTCGGCCCAGGTCTTCTCCAGCGGCTCGGCGGCCTTCTTCCATTGCGCGAGCTGAGTTTCGGAGAGCGGGTAGACGTCGTGGCCCACTTCCACTTTTACCTTGGCGATACCGTCATGCTCGAACTCGCCCCACGGTCCGCCGATCCGGCCGGCAAAATCGGTGGTGCAATTGTCGTCGATCGCTTTCTTCTGCGTGACCGACATCTGATCGTATTTGTCCTTGTTGAACACGAAAGCGAAGGTCGTGACATAGAGCGGCACATCCATGTGGAACTTCGTCACCTTGTCGATCCCGAACAATACCAGCGAGCCCCACGGGAAGGTCACCGAATCGGCAACGCCCTTTTCCATTATGTCGCGCACTTCAGGCGCGCTCGACTGAACGTTGATGCCGCCAAGCAGACTCACGAACGTCCCCATGGTGGCGTGCGCGGGCCGTACCTTCAGGCCCTTGATGTCGCCTGGTACCAGGATCTTCTTGTTGGAATGGAACGAGCCCGGATCGTGTATGAAAGCGAGACAGAATTTCACGTCCTTCATCTCGCGGGCCGCGTATTTGCGGTACCAGGCGTCCAGCGCCTGGGAGCCACCTTTGGCGTCCGAAATCAGGAACGGAAGCTCGCCCGCCGCAATGATGGGGAAGCGCCCCGGCTGGTAGCCAGGATTCACATAGGTGAGATCGGCAATGCCGTCGCGGGCCATGTCGTAGTGATCGAACGCCTTGCCGAGCTGCTGCGCGGGAAACACCTTGTATTTGAGGGTTCCGCCTGATGCTCGCTCCACCGCAGTTCCCCAATCCTCCAGCGCCTTCTGCAGCGGATGATTGGGCGGCACCCAATGGGACAGCTTGAGCTCGAAGGTCCTGTCACGGCTTTGGGCGTCTGCGGGCGTCGCAAGGCTTGCGAGCAGCATCAGGCCGGCCATAATTCCGAGCGCTGCGATTCCGGCAACCGCTGGCCTGTGGAACGCCCTGCGAATGGGGTGTTGCGGCACGTACATCGATTTTTCCTTTTTTCGCATAGAGGCGATTGCCGCGCTTGCGCGTGGCGGTAAAGGCGATTGAGCCTGAATCTGGTGGGGTTGTAAATCCCGAGCGCGCGGGGCTAGCCGCCTCTTTACCTCTCCCCGCAAGCCGGCTGCCAAGCTCAAACCGCGTCAGCCAAACGGGCAATCACATGCGCCGTGAAAGCTTGGGTGCCGAGCCGGCCGCTGAGATCGCGGGTGCGATGGTTCGGCACCGCAATGACGGCATCGAGGGCGTTCATGATTCGTCGGCTTGCCGCGGCGAAATTTTCGCCGCGCCCACGCTGTTCCAGCCACGCCAGAAGCATCGCGATGGATTCGATCAGTGACGTTGGGTTGGCGAGATCGCGTCCCGCGATGTCGGGTGCCGATCCGTGCTGCGCCTGGGCGACCGCAAAGCGATCACCGGCGTTGAGCGATGCGCCGATACCAAGGCTGCCGGCAATCTCGGAGGCTTCGTCCGACAGGATGTCGCCGAACATGTTGGTCGTGACGATCACGTCGAACTGTCCAGGATCGCGGATCAACAACGCCGCAACTGCATCGACCAGACGTTCCTCATAGGCGATATCGGGATGCCGCGCTGCTACCTGGCGCGCGCATTCGAGAAAGAACCCGTCGGACAGGCGCAGCACGTTCGCCTTGTGAACGAGCGCCACCTTGCGGCGGCGGCGCGCCGCAAGCGAGAACGCCGTCTCGACGATGCGCTCGGAGCCAGTGCGGGTGATTTTGCGGACCGAGAGGGCGATGTCCGGCGTCGGCATGAACTCACCGGGCCCCGTATACATGGAGCGATCCGCATAGAAGCCCTCGGTGTTCTCACGAACGATCACCAGGTCGATGTCGCGCCCGCAGCGTGGGGGCAGTCCGGCCCGCGAGCGTGCCGGCCTGATATTGGCAAACAGGTCAAGCCGTTTGCGCAATTCGCCGGACGGATTGAGCCCACCCTCGGCGACCGGCGGGTATTCGTTGTGCGACACGGGCCCAAGAATGACGCCGTCCGCACGCTCTGCCTGCGCGACCACTTCATCCGTAATGGTAGTGCCGACCGCTTTCAACGAATCGAATCCGATCTCAGCCGTCTCATAAATCAAATCGAGTCCGAATATGCGATCCGCTTCGCGAAGCACATCGACAGTGGCGGCGACGATCTCTGGCCCGATGCCATCGCCCGGAAGCACCAGGAGGCGGGTTGCGCCGGGGCGAGACTGATGACCGTATGTTTCGACTTGCTCTGCCATCGTCTCGCTCCAGGGCGACTACCCAACGCTTTGCCAATTAATAGACTGATTCTGCGAAGCCGATCATACGCGCAGGGCAGCATTCCTGGGCGCCACCGAAGGTGGCGAGCCTGGAATCCATAGCCCTCGGTCAGTGCTTATGGATTCCGGGCTCGCCGCAGAGCCTGTCATCGGGCCAGCCGGACGCCGGACCCATTGGCAGCGCCCCGGGACGACCACCGCACAGGTTCGAAATTCAAGAATACTGAATTAGCAGTGGACCATGGGCCAATCGTGCTTGCGTGAGGATACTTCGGTGCAATCATACAGGCGAATCACTCCTCCATCCTCAACTGTATTTCGGTCATGCCAAGATTTACCCTCGCCCACAGCGATGTATCCAGATCTGGTCAAATCCAGAACCGAAGACCCCGCAGCCGACGCAAGGCAAAAGCCGTGCTCGATCGGCCCGCATCGCAGCCGGGCTGGCTCACCTGCGACGACCACGAGATCAACCTGCGACGCTGGCGCGGGCGAACCGAAATCCTCACGGTCAAGGCCCTTGAATCGAATCATCCCTATTTCGGCACGTTTAGCGCTCAGTCGGCCAGCGGTGGCAGCTACGAGGTGGAAATCCGCAGCCTGGCCGAGCTGGTCAATTCCTGCGGCTGCATCGATCATCGCGTCAATGGGCTCGGTACCTGCAAGCACATCGAAGGGACGATCGAAGCGATGGCGCGCGGTCGGGCCAAGAGTTTTCGTGCCGCCAAAGCGATAGGCAGCTCGCGAGTCGAGGTGTTCCTGGATCGCCGCGAATCACCCCTACCCACAATCATGTGGCCGGCGGAAGGACCCGGCCGGAACTTCAAGCCCATCCGCGACTGGCTTGGCCCTTATCTGGAGGCAGACGGAACGCTGACGCGCGACCCTGCGCAGATCGAAAGACTGATCGCAGCATGGAATATGGCGCCCGCACGAATTCGCAGCGTGTTGCGGGTGTCCCGGTATTTCACCGCGTGGTTGGATCGCGCCAAGCGCGAGGGGCAGCGCGTCGAGGCGCGCGCTGCTTTCGAGGCCGATCTCGCAGCGGGGCGGGAAACGCTCGATATCGTCAAACTTCCGCTGCTGCCCTATCAGCGAGAAGGCGTCCTTCACCTTGCTTTCGGTGAGCGTTCCCTTCTGGCCGACGAGATGGGGCTGGGCAAGACCATACAGGGCATTGCGGCGTGTCTGCTGCTCGCGAAGCTGAAACGGATCGAGCGCGTTCTGGTGGTATGTCCGGCATCCCTGAAGGCGGAATGGGAAGAACAGATCGCGCGATTCAGCGATCGCTCCGCGCGCCTCGTGTTCGGCCCAAAGGTGCAGCGCCACGCTGCGTATCAGAACCCCGCGTTCTTTACGATCGTCAACTACGAGCAGGTGCTTGGCGACGCCGAAGAGATCAACAACACGCTCAAGCCTGATGTCATCGTGCTTGATGAGGCGCAACGGATCAAGAACTGGCAAACCAAGACGGCGCGGCGCGTCAAGTCGCTGCGTTCACCTTATGCTTTCGTGCTCACTGGAACGCCGCTCGAAAACCGCATCGATGAGCTCTATTCCATCGTTCAGTATCTCGATCCGGAAATTCTTGGACCGCTGTTTCGCTTCAATCGCGACTTCTACCAGCTCGACGAGCGCGGACGGCCGATCGATTACCAGAATCTCGCCGGTCTTCGTGAGCGCCTCAAGCCGTTGCTGCTACGACGACGCAAATCAGATGTCGAGACGCAGCTACCAGGGCGTACCGTCAAGACGTATTTTATGCCGATGGCCGAAGAGCAGCGGTCGCGCTACGAGGACTACGATGCTCCCGCCAGGCAACTGATCGCCAAGGCGCAGAAGCGCCCGCTGACACAGCAAGAATTCGAGCTGCTGCAAAAGCTGCTCGCCTGCATGCGTATGGTCTGCGACTCCCCGGCCATCCTCGACCCGACCTGCCGCATCAGCCCCAAGCTCGAAGAGCTGGAGGGCATTTTGGGCGACCTCTTGGATGATCCAGACCGCAAGGTCATCGTGTTTTCCGAGTGGGAGCGGATGCTGACCATGGTCCGCGAACTCGCCGGCGAGATGGGGGTCGATGCCGCGTGGCACACCGGCTCGCTGCCGCAGCAGCGCCGGCGGGCCGAGATCAACCGGTTCAAGCATGATCCCGCTTGCCGGTTGTTCCTGTCGACCGACAGCGGCAGCGTCGGACTGAATCTTCAGGTCGCCAGCGCCGTGATCAACGTCGATCTGCCGTGGAATCCGGCCAAGCTTGAACAGCGTATCGCCCGTGCCTGGCGCAAGAACCAGATGCGCTCCGTCAGCGTCATCAATCTGGTTACCGAGGATTCGATCGAGCAGAGCATCCTGCACCTGCTCGGCCGCAAGCAGGCGCTTGCCGACGGTGTGATCGACGGGGCTGGAGATCTGGCATCTCTGAAGATGCCGTCGGGGCGCGCCGCCTTTGTCGAGCGCATGCAGGCCATGATGGCGTCTCCGCGCCCGGCAGCACGCGTACTCCCGCCCGAAGAAATATTGGTGGCCGATCTCATCGAGCGGCACGGTGATAAGGTTCTGCTGGCCGAAGTGCGTCACGGCATGGACGGACGCCCAAAACTCCTGGCCGTGTTCGATCTGGATGCGGCAGCATTGGCCGCGGAGACCGCACGTCTGTCCTCCGTCGACTCCGTCGCCGTCGATGTGGTCGACCGCGCCACCTGGCTTGCAATGCAACGATTCGCAGCGTCCGGCCTGCTGCAATTTACGCACGAGTCGCGGCTTCTCCACCGCTCCATAACGCTTGTAGAGCATACCGCAGATGCGCCCGCGCCGGACCAACGCTCCCAGCAGCTCATGGCCGAGGCTCTACGTGCCCTGCGCATGGCGAAAGTCCTGGCGTCGGGGGGCTTTCCCGAGGAAGCGCCTCCGCTGCTCGCCAAGGTCTTGCAGAAGGTCGGGGCCGCGCGGATGGCCGAGCGGCAGGAACTCCCCGCCGGCGCACCGACCGCCTCCGACATGGACATCCGCCGCCTCATAGAGCGGGGAGAGTTTCCGGCGGACGCACTCGCCATTCTGGATGCCAGCCAGCCAAGCGCCGGCTTACCGACCCCGGATGCAGTGAGAGGGTTGGTCTCAATGGCCGAGCAAATGTTGGCGACGATCGGATGTCGTGTCTCGGCTGAGCCGAGTTTGCGCGCGGCGTAATCTGCTTCTTACATTAGTAAAGCGATTTTAGACTTCGATTTTAGACTACTGTAGTTCAGCGTTCATGAATTTCGAATCATATGCGGCGTCATCCCGGGGCGCCGCAAATAGCGAGTCCGGAATGCCTGACTACGGGTCCAGGATTATGGATTCCGGGCTCGGCACCTTCGGTGGTTTCCTGGAATGAGCGCATTGCGCATATGATCGCTTTCATAGAATCGGCCTAAACCAGCTGCGGCTACCGCAGGAGGCGGTGCGACTCGGTGAATCCCACGATGCCGGCAGCCGCGATTTGACCTGCGCGGCTCCCGGACTACAGTAGCACCAAGCCTCCTGGCGGAGCGCGCCTGTGGCGCCGGGCTGAATCACGACCGAGCGGCCCGAACCCGAAGGCAGCAAAGGCCGCAAATCGGAGAATCTCATGGCCTACCGGGCGCCGGTCGAGGATCTCATCTTCACCCTCAAGCACGCGGCGGGGTTCGCCGCCGCACGCGCCGACGGGCTTTACGAGGACCTCGGCGACGACCTCCTCGAGGCGGTGTTGGGAGAGGCTGGCCGGTTCGCGTCCGAGGTGCTGGCCCCCCTCAACGTTCCGGGCGACCGCCATGGTACCCCGTTCCGCGACGGCGAGGTGACCACGCCGCCTGGCTGGAAGGAGGCCTATCGGGATTGGGCGGCGGCCGGTTGGAACGGCGTCGCCGCTCCGGCCGAATGGGGCGGCCAAAACCTGCCGCGCGCCGTCAATGCCGCCTGCCTCGAAATGTGGAACGCGGCCGCCATGGCGTTCGGCATCGGTCCGGTGCTCACCATGGCGGCAGTTGATTCGCTTGCGGCCTTCGGCTCCGAAGAACTGAAAAAGACCTATCTGCCCAAGCTCGTCTCCGGCGAATGGATGGGCACGATGCAGCTCACTGAGCCGCAGGCGGGCTCCGATGTGGGCGCGCTGCGCACTCGCGCCGAACGTGCTGGCGACGGTAGCTACCGCATCACCGGAAGCAAGATCTTCATCACCTATGGGGAGCACGACTTCACCGAAAACATCATCCATTTCGTGCTGGCCCGCGTCGCCGGCGCGCCGGACGGCACCAAAGGGCTGTCGCTGTTCCTGATCCCGAAATTCCTGGTCGGCCCCGACGGGAAGCTGGGCGCCCGCAACGACCTGCGCGCCGACCGCATCGAGCACAAGCTCGGCCTGCACGCCTCGCCGACCTGCCACATGGTGTACGGCGATCACGGCAGCTGCGTCGGCTACCTGGTGGGCGAGGAAAACCGCGGCATGGCGTCGATGTTCACCATGATGAACGAGGCCCGGCTCGCGGTCGGCCTGCAGGGTGTCGCCATCGCGGAGGCCGCGACCCAGCAGGCCCTCGCCTATGCGGGGGAGCGCCGCCAAGGGCGCGCTCCGGGCATGGCGCCGACCGAGTCGCTGCCGATCATCGTCCACGTGGACGTACGGCGCATGCTGCTGACCATGCGTGCGCTCACCCGCGCGGCGCGCGCCATCTGCTACGCGACCGCGGTCGCACTGGATCGTTCCCATCTCGCCGGAGACGCCGCCGGCCGCAAGGCGGCCCATGAGCGCGCCGCGCTGCTCACCCCGATTGCCAAGGCCTTCTCCACCGATATCGGCACCGAAGTCGCCTCGCTGGGCATCCAGGTCCATGGCGGCATGGGCTTCATCGAGGAGACAGGAGCCGCGCAGCACTATCGCGACGCGCGTATTACTCAAATCTACGAGGGCACCAACGGCATCCAGGCAATCGATCTCGTGACTCGCAAAGTGCCGCTATCCGGCGGCGCCGCGGTGCGCGGCTATATCGACGAATTGCGCCATACCGTCGATGCCGTAAAGGCCGCCAATGATCCGGCGTTTGGCGCCACAGCTGAGCGCCTTGCCGAGGCGACCGACAGCCTCGCGCAGGCCACCGAATGGGTGCTCGCTGCACTTGCCACCGGACCCGACGCAGCGCTCGCCGGCGCGACCATCTATCTGCGGCTGTTCGCCTCGGCGGCCGGCGGCTGCATGCTCGCCGCCGAGGCGCTCGCGGCGGCGCGCGGCGACGATCTGGGCGATGGCGGCGCCGACAAGTCGGGCCGCATCGCGATCGCCCGGTTTTTCGCCGAAAACTTCGCCGCCCAGGCACCGGCGCTCGCGAGCATCGTCACCGAGAGCGCCGGGTCGGTGCTGGCGGCCAACGCTGCCATAGGTGCGTCATGACCGGCCACGTGATCGTCACCGATGACGGGTCGATCCGGATTCTTCGGCTCAACCGGCCGGAAAAGAAGAACGCGCTGACCGACGCCATGTATGAGACGCTTTCGGAGGCGTTGGAAAACGCCGCGGTCAGCAAGGTCATCCGTTGCATCGTGATCGCCGGCGGCGCGGGGGCCTTCACGGCCGGCGCCGACCTGCAGGACTTCCTGCACGCCGCCCAGCACAAAGAGGGTCTGCGGCCCCAGGCCACGCGTTTCCTCCACCGTATCGCCCACGCCGGCAAGCCGATGGTCGCCGCCGTCCAGGGCGTGGCGGTCGGCATCGGTACCACCTTGCTGCTGCACTGCGATTACGTGGTGGCCGCGATGGATGCGCGTTTCTCGACGCCGTTCGTCAATCTCGGGCTGGTGCCGGAAGCAGGTTCAAGCCTGTTGATGCCACGCCTCATGGGCACCCGGCGCGCGTTCGAACTGCTGGTCATGGGCCATCCGCTTGACGCCGACCAGGCGATGGCGGTCGGCCTCGTCAACGCGGTCGTCCCGGCAGGCGAAGTGGAGCCGGAGGCCATGAAAGCCGCCCGCCAGATCGCGGCGCTGCCGGCAGAAGCAGTGGCCGCATCACGACGGCTCATCCGCGGCTCCACCGCCGAGATCGTGCGGCGCATCGACGAGGAGTCGGAGATTTTCAAGCAACGGCTCAAGTCGGACGAGGCAAAGGCGGCGTTCGAGGCGTTTCTCACGCGCAAGGGGTGAGGCGGGCCGCCGTCATGGGCGCTAACTTACCCAGCAACAGCGCCCCGAACTCCTCCCCTCCCCCTTGTGGGGAGGGGTCGGGGGGTGGGGTCGAGGAGTGGGGCAAGGCCGTGCCCCGCGGTACGACCCCTCACCCCAACCCTCCCCCACAAGGGGGGAGGGAGTCCCGGCGGCATGGCACAACTTAACTCAGCGCAAATGAGGGTTGCCGTCCTGAACGAAGGCGCTACCTCGGGAGAGAGAGCGCGGCGCGGCTGTTCATGCGCTGACGCAGCGAGCTGACGGATTCCGTACTCAACGGAAACTCCTGCCTTGGATCAGGTCGAAAACACCTCGATCCTCAAGACAGAGCCCATCATCGCTATCGACGATCTCCGACCTCTTTAACGCGGCAGCCAAGCCTCTCCTCCGTTATCGCGCACCGATTTAGTGCCTTGGCCCATGGCGGTCGTGCCCTCCATCGAGTCATGACGGCGGCTATCACAGGTACTGCCAGCGAAGTGGTCGGGCAAGGGCCGAAGCCTCACGCTGTTGTTGGCCAGCGAGCGCCTCTCGGCCGTTGAGCTGAGCCTGTCTCGCCGTGGGAGCAGTCACTACAATTACGCGCGCCTTCGAGGTACCCCCTCGACTGATTTGCCGAAAGCCGAACCAATGACCCTCAGCAAAGCTTGCATCTGCATATTAGTTGTCTATCATCCCCCAATTCCTAGAAGGGAAGGTGTGAGTGGACGAGGAGCAGCCAGGCGGCTGTCCCGAATGAAGCCGCAGCGCTCAATGAGAGAGCCGCAGTCCAGAGAAGCAAAGCCTTAAGCAGCGCGTAAGCTTCGTCCAACTTCCTCGCCGGCCAGGCAGCAAAGTAGCCCTCGATAACCCTGCGGGTCGTATCCTGCGTCGTCATGGTGCCTCTTCCTTGGTTCTGTTCATAAGGACGAACGGCATCGAGGGAAATCGACAGAAACGAACGCGACCCGATTAAAAAAAGATATCGGTCACGATGAGCACCAACTAGAGGCTGCAATTTGGCAGGGCATCACCTCCGCTTGGCCTTCGCGTAGCACGCGCCGAGCGGGAGACGCTATTGACTCAACGCTGAATCAAATTTGGCAACGCGCGCCGTCTACCATTCCGGGAGCGTGGTCCGCACGCAGGAAACAGTCTGCCACGCTGACGGCCTCGTTGCTGGCGGCCCATCCGTGCCGTCATGGAACCAATCCAACCAATAACGCCGGGCAACATGCGGTGCAACGGGGGCCGCTCGCTCGTGATCTACTGCAACTCTGCCACCACGAAGTCGTGCTCGACGTCGAGGCCTGGTCAGGTTGTGTGCCTGTACCGACGTTCGCCCCTGCCGACCCTGTCGAGGTCGTGAGCCCCGGCGCCGGCAGCGCCAATGCGGCCTCACGATTACCGCTTCACGTGAAAATCACGGCGGTTTATGCCGGCGCATACCACTGAAATTTGGACAGTTCGCCGCGTCACCACTGGGCCGCCTGCAAACGGGCCACTTCCAAGCGGCCAGCAAATCCCTATCCGTGCCCGCGCTAATGAACCCAAGGGCAGTTCCTTACTGTGCAGGCTTGGCGAGGCTTAATATCCGCGGCCGGCGCGTCGTGGTATGCTTGTGGGAGTGGCAGGGACCGTGGGTTCGTCAAGGGCGTTGCCTCAACCGTTCTGCCATCAACTTGATTTCATCTGTCAGCTTAGGATCAAAGCTTGGTGTGCTTACCTTCGGCAAACTAGGGCGTTTATCCAGGTCAACGTTAGCAAAAGTCTGCCGGGGCATTGTCGGCGGAACAATGCTAACCTGAATTCCAAGCCTTTTCGCATCATGATCTGACAATAGCACCATGCTGTTTGGCGGCGCGGTCGTTGTGAACCTGGCGACTTCAGGGCCATAACCTAGCTCAGACAAATAATCGGAAACCGCACGGTTGCTGGCGGTACTTACTGCTCCCGTACGGACATCTGATGAACTGTGAAAAGCAATTTCCGCACTTGCAGTTTTGAAATGTCGAGTGCCCGCCAGCCACAGCCAGGCGCAAGAACTGTAACAGGTGTATTCAACGCTAGTGTCCCAACCCCTTTGCCTGATGAACCGGCCTATCTTCAAGGCAGGCGTTGTCATCCCGCCCTTGCTATGCAGGTGAACCACCATAGCTTGGTAGAAAGGTTGGGCCTTGCTCTCAAACACGGCATCGTCACCTAGTTCGAGGGTACCGATGATGCGGATCGTATTGCCTTTGATTTCAATATTTGCCGCTGCGCAAGGAACGGCTGCGCTTGCAAGCAATACGGCTAGAAATGCTGGCTTCATTGTACTGGCCTCTGCGGGCGTTTCTCGGTCATATTAAAGCATAGCCTGAATGCCTAAAGTAGTTGGCACATTCTTGAGCATCGAACTGCGGTACGAACCGAGGTCCCCCCTTTTTTCGTTCCATCGCTCCGAATGCACGTAGCGCTGCTGTCACGCTTATGGCCCGCGGCTGCCTCGAAGCCGGCTTCGTCGAAGGCCGGAATTTCGCGTTCGAGTACCGCTTCGGTCCGACAAGAGCGGAAACAGGAGGTTGCGGCATGATGGTTATCCTTAGCCGCGACGTTGCGCCGCCCACGTGCCCGAGCATTTGCCCCTATTCCCTTGACCCCGCCAGACACCGCCCCCGTAATTTGAGGACAGCCGGCCAGAGCCGCTAGCCGATTGGCCTCCGGCCGAGACGCTCACGCGCACCATCCCCTTCGGCGAAACGCGGCCATTCATGTTGATTCCGCCAACCTCAGAAAAGATGATGCCGTTTCTGATTTGCGCACCCGACTGATAGGCGGGATCGCAGGCTCCACTTCGTGTATAGATGACAATACCCCAACTGCCATCGTAAACCGCAGCGCTGGCAGAGGTGGCAATGCAGGTCAATGCCAAAACGCTGGTGCGCAAAAGATAGCTGGTCATAAATGCCTCGCATTTCGTTACCGTGCCCTTACGAGCCAAATGCCAGCCTAACTCGGTACGAATTAGACAGCCAGAGAGTACCAGGATGCGTCAGCGCGCCGGACCCCGACATTTAGCAGACGCAGTGCAAGGACGGCGTGGACGTCCTGCCGTGAATGACCCAGCAGGGAGATGCCGTAATAAGGGCGTTCGACGCCAACGACTGGATCCACCAGACCTTGGGCATATGAGCGCACGAAGTCGGCGCGACACCGGGCTTTGATGGCGACACCGCGAAGGCATTTGGCTCGATCAAGACCAAGGCCTTGATCCTTATAGGAATCAAGGATGCTCAAACCGGAATTCGAGCCCCAGGTTGCGGCGCGCTCACTTCCGAACGTGCGTGTCATGACGATTTCCCCCGGCACAGTGACGGGACACACCCCAGCCGGCGGCGCATTGCCGGTCGCGGCGCGAGATGCCAAATGGGCCTGCGGTGTGGCGGTGCGTGGTCTTCTCTCGCTAATCTCAAACAGCAGCCTGCCCCTTCGCTTCAAGGCGGAGATATCTGTCTCACCGCAGCCTGCTTGGTGCGGAAATAACCGGCCGTTCCCTCGTGTAATTTCGAATAGACGAAGTCATAGACGCGATTTGCCTCCTCCTTTGAAATGGAGCCATCCAGAGAGCGCAGAGTAACCCGGATCAGCAGGTTCTGCTGCCCGGGAGACATACCGAGCCGCTCGCGCGCCTTTTCGGGAACCGACGCATAGTCAGTCGCTTGGATCAACTCCACGTTCTCCACCCACCCGCCTCGCTCACCGAGTACGTCCCTGACGCGGTCGCCCAGCAATTCCATGTCTGGATCTGCAACGCAGATCGACATGTCACGGTGCGTCGCTGGCTGGTTGCTGACCGGCTCATAGGGATCCAAAGTGAGCATCTGCCGCGCGACACGGGGATCGCTGCTGCGCAGCAGGCGGATGTCGTCAATCTGCTTGATCAGCATGACTAGGCGATCAAGGCCAATACCCATGGCCAACCCAGACCATTGCTGGCTCGGCAACTTGCTTTCGTTTAGAAGCCATGGGTGGATCTCCCCGCATTCGAGCACCTCAACCCACCGGCCATCGAGATGGACTTCTATCTCGAGCCCGTTCATCGTGTACGGATGAATGGTCTCGTTGCAGCGATACGCGTGACCAGGCAGCATGGTCTCAATGACCACCGCAATCATCTTTAGAAGATTCGCTCGGCGAAGCCGGGCCCGCCGCACAATCCAGAAGTCGCTCTGATGCGGTTCGCCGACGTGCAAACGATCTACAACATCGCGCCGATAGACCAGTCCGGGGCACACGATCAGTCGATCGCTGTCGGTTTCCGCCAGCAGTGCCGGGATGGCCGCCGTCGTGTGGGTCCGCAGCATGTACTTCTCGTCGATGTAATGCGAGTAGCGCGCTGAACGCGCCATCGCATCCGGCTCGTAGAACAGTCGATCGTAATTATCAGCGATCGGGACCACCGGTGGCCTTCGGATGATGTCAGCCGGAAGCGCCGACCATCGCTCGATGGCCAAAATCAGGTTGGTCATCAGGATATTAATCGCGTGTAGGCCCTGATCCGGGTCGGTCAAATCACGCAGTGCCAGATATCGATCTAGCCGTTCTCGATTTAATCGCAAAACCCCATTTGAGTGAGCCTTTCACGTTCTTTCGGGATGGACCACGGAAGAATGATCCGGGCAAACAAAAAGCCTCCCGGAAGATCCTGGAGGCTTGGACCGCGATCAATGCAAGCACTTAGCCTCGCGGAAACCTCCAACTGATAAACGACGCAGAGTCGGTAAAGGTGAAGGCGCGCAAAAGCGATCCGCTTTGCCAGCGTCTCTTCAACCGCCCTCGGACGGAACGGGTGTCTGTTATTGCGGCGCTCATAGTTTGACAATCGCCTATCAGACCTTGTCTGTCAATCTGTGTTTCGGGTCCGAAAATTTGATCGCATATCACCGAATCATCGCGCTTGCGACATCGATTGGGCGCCTCCGGCATCCGACCGCCGCGGAAGCTATGGGGGTACACCGCCGAGCCCTGCCAAGTTCGACCGATCTTTCCTCTGCCGAGCAGACCGACCGTCAGCGACGGCGTGAACCTACGGGCGAAGATGACCGAAGGAGAGGTCGTTCCTTCGATAGGCACCTGGTATCTAGCCCAACTTGCGCGTTTTGGGTTGGCTTTGGCGAGTCGATTTGCTCACCACTCAGGCGTTTTGCGGCCATGGTCCAAATGGAAGGGCTTAATCTCAAGGATTTTTCTGGCGACCCCGGCAGGAATCGAACCTGCGACCTTCAGCTTAGAAGGCTGTTGCTCTATCCACTGAGCTACGGGGCCTTGATTAGCTCTGGACTTCGCACCATCGGACATCGGGCGATCGGATTGTGCGCACTCCAAGATAACTTGCCGTCACCATAACACAAAAGGAGCCTCGGCTGCGAGGTCGCGGCTCCTTACCAAAGTTGAGGTCTCCGAGCAAACGACAACAGCAGGTCAGCTTCCTTACGGAGCGCCGAACTTGTACGACACAACGGTCCGCCAGACGTGCTCATGCAGATTGCTGGTCAGCGTTTGGGCGGTGCCGCCGGCGACAGCTGGGTTGACGAATGTGTCGCGGACGCTGCCGAGATCGACATAAAGATATTCGGTCCGCGTTGTCCAGTTCGGGCCGAGCAGTCCAAAAATATCCAACTTGTTTTCGATGCCGCCACCTACTGCAAAGCCGGATTTGCTGTGGGAGAACGACGGGCTGACGATGGTGCCGGCCGCCATCTGGGCGAAGCTCTCCTTGACTTCCCCAAAGGCAGCGCCTCCGGTGGCATAGAATAGGGCTGGTCCGACCGCATATCCGAGCCGGCCGCGCGCAGTCCCAAACCAGGAGAGCCTCTGATCGATGGTTGTCGCGCCCGCGCCATTGCAGACGGCCACGCAGGTCAGGTAACCGCTGCCGGTACTGGCCTGGACATCGGCGTCAAGGCCGACAACCCAGCTTCCGAATTGCCAATTGTAACCGACGATGCCGCCGCCGTCGAAGCCGCGTGGCGACAGGAAGAGTGCCTCCGCATTAGTCGCCGGGACCACGAACGTGCTGTCGTTGCGCCCAATCCCGTAACCAAATGTGCCGCCGACGAAGAGGCCGGTCCAATTGTAGATCGGTCCGACGGCTGCGGACTGATCCGCGCCAAAATGGTAATTGACGCCGCCGCGAAATATCTGCTCCTGATTCTTCACGCTGAACGTGCCGACAAACGGAGGCACCGGAGCAATGCCGGCAGGCACCGCAATGATGTTGGTGGCAGACGAACTGCCGAGATTGACGTAGAGATATTCGGCCTTGGCGGTCCAATTCCCTCCAAGCGCCGCTTCGACGCCGGTGCCCCACGTCCAACCGCTTTTCGCCGCGGATGTGATCGATGAGGTCGTGACGCCGCCGAAGGTGGTTGTGACGCCGGTCTCCGTCCCCCCATAAGCCGCGCCGCCGGTCACGTATGTCAAAACCGGGCCGGTTGCCAGTCCCAGGCGTGCCCGGGTCGTGCCGAACCAGTTGAGCTTCTGGTCGATCAGCGCGGACGTTCCGACGATGCAGCTCAACAAGCAGGTACGGGTATCCGAAATACCGGCTCCCTGGATGTCGGTTTCCACCCCGAGCACAATGCTGTTGATCTGGTAATTGTACCCGAACTGGCCGCCGCCGAACCCGCCCGCCGGCATGGCGTTGAAGGTCTCTACTCCCGCTCCTCCGGGAAACGCGCCGCCATTGAACGCAAAGTTGCCTTGGCTTAGCCCGATACCGTAACCCGCATTCGCGCCGACATACCAGCCGGTCCATGTATAAGGGAGCGGGGCCCGATACGGTGGTGCCTTGACCGCCATGTCAGCACCCAGCGCGGGAGCGCCAAGCATCAATACCAGGGGAGCCACAGCGAGCAGCAGGCCCCGATTTTTTGGCGTCATTTCAATACGGAAAACTCGAACCTGTTTGATCATTCTCGACATACTTGCACGGCCGCTTGGCTCTGTCTGTTGCGGTTGCGTCACAGCGCAGATCTTTGTGGCGGCCATAACGTGCTCAGCACGTGTCTATGTTGCGCACGCGTTCCATGTTGCAGTTCATGCCATTTGCGAGAATGCAACTTGTCTATCGCGCTGTTTCGGTTACATTCGAACTTGGAGGAGCGAATAGAATAAAATAGCAGGTTCCGTGACGCCAAAGCGGAAGCCGCCCAAGGGGTTATCGTGGCTCGCGGTCGACGCGTTCTCTTGTATTGCGCCGGTGTGATCGCGCTTGCCGGGGCGGGAGCATGGTACCTGCACCAGGACCCGGAACCGGTTCGAGCCGCGCGTTCGCCAGCGCCATCAGCTGTTCCGGTCACGATCGCTACAGCCACAAAGCGCGACTTGCCGATCTACCTTACGGGCCTCGGTTCGGTGCAGGCCTCATTCACGGTCGGCATCCGGCCGCAAGTTGATGGCAAGCTCGAAGCGGTGTTGTTTACCGAAGGCCAGCAGGTCAAGAAGGGCGATGTCCTGGCCAGGATCGATCCGCGCCTCTATCTGGCAGCGCTCGATCAGGCCAAAGCCAAGAGAATGCAGGACGAAGCGCAGCTCAGTTCGGCGCAGAAGGACCTCTCCCGTTCGCGGACATTGGTGGACAAGAGCTTCCAGACTCAGCAGGTGCTCGACCAGCAGCAGGCCAAGGTCGATCAACTGATTGCATCGCTCAACGCAGACGATGCTGCGATCGAGACTGCGCAGACGCAGCTCGATTATACCCTGATCACCGCCCCCAGCGACGGGCGCATGGGCGTGCGCAATATCGATCCCGGCAACATCGTGCGTGCCTCCGATCCGGCGGCGATTGCCACCTTGACGCGGACCAAGCCGGCCGCCGTGCTGTTTACGTTGTCGGCCCGTTCCCTCAACGATGTGCGCGATGCGATGGCGCGCGGTCCGGTGGAGGTGGTCGCGTTCAGCCAGGACAATGCTCGCATCCTGAGCAAGGGGACGCTGCTCCTGATCGACAATTTCGTCGATCAGGCGAGCGCCACCATGCGGCTCAAGGCGATGTTCGCCAACGAAGATGAGCGACTGTGGCCGGGCGATTTTGTCAATGCGAGAGTTTCGCTTGAGGTGCGACACGACGTTGTGACGATACCGTCAGCCGCGGTCCAGCGCGGTCCGGACGGCATCTTCACCTGGGTGGTCACACCGACGGATTCGGCTGAGGTCCGATCCATCACCTCCGGGCCATCTACCGGCGACCTCACCATTGTCACAAGTGGCCTCGCGAACGGAGAACGGGTGGTTGTCGATGGCCAGTACAAGCTGCGGCCCAATTCGCATGTGACCGTGAATCCAACGGCGGGTTCTGCGATCGCAAAGCGGGGCCGCGCGTCATGAATATTTCCGAACCTTTCATTCGGCGGCCCGTCGCGACATCCCTCCTGATGGCGGCGATCGGCTTCGTCGGCCTCGTCGCGTATCCATTCCTGCCCGTGGCGCCCCTGCCACAGGTCGATTTTCCGACGATTAGCGTAAGTGCGACATTGCACGGCGCCAGTGCCGAGACCATGGCGGCTTCGGTGGCGGCGCCGCTCGAACGCCAGTTCGGACAAATCCCGGGGGTCACCCAGATGACCTCGGTCAGCACGCAGGACGCGACTTCGATCGTCATCCAATTCGATCTCAATCGTAACATCGACGCTGCTGCCCAGGATGTGCAAGCGGCGATCACAGTCGCCGGCAAGACACTGCCGCAGCAGATGACGACGCCGCCGAGCTACAAGAAGACCAATCCCGCTGATTCCGCGATCATGATCCTGGCGGCGCAGTCCGAAACCCTGCCGCTCTATATCGTCGACGATTACGTTGACAATTTTCTCGCTCAGCAAATCTCGCAGGTGCCCGGCGTCGCCCAGGTCAGCATCGGCGGAGAACAGAAGGCGTCGATCCGCGTGCAGGTCGATCCGGCCAAGCTCGCGTCGAGTGGCGTGACGCTGGAGGAGGTGCGCAACACCCTCGTAACCTCCACCACTATTGCCGCGAAGGGGACGGTCAATACGCCGAAGACGAGTTTCACGATCGCGGCCAACGATCAGATCGTCGATGCGGAGCCATTTAACGACATCGTTCTTGCTTATCGCAACGGCGGCCCGATCAGGGTGCGCGATGTCGGTCAGGCGATCGCCGCCGAAGCCGACCGCACCATCGCCGGCTATCAGAACAACAAGCCCGGCATCCTGTTGGACATATTCAAACAGCCGGGCGCCAACGTGATCGACATCGTCGATCGGATCAAGCAGGAGCTGCCGCGCCTGACCGCCAACATCCCGCCGGCGGTCGAGGTCACGACGCTGTTCGATCGCACGACCACGATCCGCGCCTCTGTCGAAGATGTCGAGTTTACGCTCGGCCTGACCATTGTGCTGGTGATTCTGGTTATTCTGCTGTTCCTCCGCAATGTGTGGGCGACGGTGATCCCGGGCGTAACAGTTCCGCTCGCGCTGCTCGGCTCATTTGCCACAATGTATCTTCTCAACTTCAGTCTCGATAACATCTCGTTGATGGCGCTGACCATCTCGGTCGGATTTGTGGTCGATGATGCCATAGTGGTGGTGGAGAATATTTACCGCCATATTGAAAATGGCGAATCGCCGTTTGAAGCCGCACTCAATGGTTCGCGCGAGATCGGCTTCACGGTGCTGTCAATCAGCTTTTCACTGGTCGCAGTCTTCATCCCGCTGCTGCTGATGGGGGGTATCATCGGCCGGCTGTTTCGCGAATTCGCCTTGACGGTAACGGCGTCGATCGCGGTATCGGCGCTGGTGTCGCTGACACTTGCGCCGATGATGTGTTCACGTTTCATGCGTCCCGAATCCCACGAACCTGGCCCCGTTTTTCGCGTCATCGAACGTGGCTTTGATGGCCTGCTGTCGTTCTACCGGCGCACACTCGACATCGTGCTGCGCCACCAGGCGGTCACGCTCGGCGTCTTTTTCGCCACCATGGCCGTGACCGGCGTGATGATGTACCAGATTCCGAAAGGATTCTTTCCGATTCAGGATATCGGCCTGATCAACGGAATATCCGAGGCCGCCCAAGGCATATCGCCCGAAGAGATGAAGCGGCTGCAGCGGGAACTGGGCGAGGTGATCCTACGTGACCCCGACGTGGTGGCGTTCAGGTCGTCAATGGGGACTACGGGCACCAGCGCGCAGACCGGGAATACCGGCCGTTTCAGCATTATGCTCAAGCCACGCGAGCAACGTGAGCACAACGCTTCGGAAATCATCGATCGTCTGCGCCCGGAGCTCGCCAAGGTCACCGGCGTGAATCTGTTCCTGCAACCGGCACAGGACATCACGGTCGGCGGCCGGATCGCGCGCGCCGCGTTCCAGTATACGCTGCAGGATCCAAACATTGACGAGCTCGTCGAATGGTCGCAGAAAGTGCTCGACAAGATGCGCACGTTGCCAGAGCTTGTCGACGTCGCGAGCGATCTGTTGGCGCGCGCCCCGCAACTCAAGATCACCATCAATCGCGACCAGGCCGCCAGATTCGGTATTTCCGCTCAGGCCATCGACGATACCCTCAACGACGCTTATGGGCAGCGCCAGATCACCCAGTATTTCACTCAGCTCAATACCTATTGGATCATTCTTGAAATTCTGCCTGAACTGCAGGCGAGCCTTGAATCGCTCGATCGCATCTACGTGAAATCGCCGCTGACCGGCGCGGCCGTACCGCTGTCGGCTTTGGTCGATATCGACTCGCAGAAGATCGGACCGCTGTCGATCAATCATCAAGGGCAATTCCCGTCGGCAACGCTGACGTTCAATTTGCGGGCCGGGGTGTCGCTCGGCCAGGCGGTCGATGCCATTAACAAGGCGGCGCGCGAGATCGGCATGCCGAGCGCGGTGCTGGGCTCGTTCCAGGGCAACGCCCAGGCGTTTCAGTCGTCACTAAGGAGCGAGCCAGCGCTGATCGCCGCGGCGCTCGTTGTCGTCTACATCATTTTGGGCATGCTCTATGAGAGCTTCATTCACCCGCTGACTATTCTTTCAACGCTGCCCTCAGCCGGCATCGGCGCGCTGCTGGCTCTGCAACTCGGCCACATGGATCTGTCGGTGATCGGCATCATCGGCATCATCCTGCTGATCGGGATCGTCAAGAAAAACGGCATCATGCTCGTCGACTTCGCCATCGTGGCCGAGAACGAACGCAACCTGCCCCCGCTTGCGGCGATACGCGAAGCCTGCCTGTTGCGGTTCCGCCCGATCCTGATGACGACGGCAGCCGCGATGCTGGCCGGGCTGCCGATGATGTTCGGCCACGGCACCGGTTCGGAAATGCGCCATCCGCTCGGCTATTCCATGGTCGGCGGGTTGGCGCTCAGCCAGATTTTGACGCTGTACACGACGCCGGTCGTCTATCTTTACCTTGCCCGCCTGCAGGCCTGGGTGCAGGGCAAGAAGGCTCATCATGCGCCGCAAGCCGCGGAAGTGCATGCTGTGGCGGCGGAGTGAAGGGGCGACCGTGAATCGCGAGTGGATTGCAGCGAGGTTGAAGCGCTTCGCACCTCTCCCGGGTCGTGGGTGGGCTTGTCCCGGCCACCTCGATTATTCGTGCTCGGTGCGGTGAGGTTCAAGGTCGCCGGGACAAGCCCGGCGACGACGTAGTTGGATTCGCAGCGTGCGGTTCAAAACGACCGAAATCCGCTGTGCCGTAGTTATTCCCGCGGCTTGAAGCCGAACTGCCGCGCGAAGCGCTGCGCATAGGCCGGCCACACCTCGGGATTGACCTTGCGCGGCGCCGGCTTGCCGTCGAGTGCATCGAGCACCTGTTCGGCGGCGATCTTGCCCATGTTGTGCCGCGTCTCTTTGGTAACGCCAGCCGTGTGAGGGCTGACCAGGACATTGTCGAATTTCAGCAGAGGGTGGTCGCAAGGCGGCGGCTCGGTTGCCCACACGTCAAGACCCGCGCCGGCCAGCTGCTTGCGCCGCAGGGCTTCAGCCAGCGCCGCCTCGTCATGAATGTGTCCACGCGCCGTGGTGATGAGAAACGCGCCCGGGCGCATCTGGGCAAACTGCGCGGCACCGATCATGCCACGGGTTTCCGCCGAGAGCGGGCAGTTGACGGACACGTAGTCGCTGCGGCGCATGAGCTCGCCGAGCTCCACCTTTTCGGCGCCGCGCTCGGCGCACACCGCAGCTGTCAGATAGGGGTCATAGGCGAGCACCTGCATGGTGAACAGGCCGCGACACAACTGAGCAAGCCGGGTGCCGACATTGCCAAGGCCGATGATGCCGATGGTCTTGCCGAACACGTCGTTGCCCATATAGGCGACGCGATCGATGAGGCGTTCGCGGCGCATCACCTGGTTGGTTTCCGGAATGCGCTTCGAGAGCGCGATCAGCATACCGAGCGCGTGCTCGGCAACCGCCTCGCGATTCCCGCCTGCCTGGTTCACCACAAGGATGCCGGCATTCGTGCAGGCTTTGACGTCGACCGTGTCGTAGCCGACACCGCTCGTCGAAACGACGAGTACCTTGGGCATGCGCGCGATCAGTGCTGCATCCACATGAAACCTCCGCGCAATCTCATCGCGCGCCGAGCCGACCTGGTAGACATGAGCGGCAGCGAGAATTGGCTTCGCGTCGTCGTCCCCGCTTTCGTTTTCGAGCCGGTCGAGCCTCACATCCTCGCGACGCCCCAGAATATCTGCGTAGACCGGATCGGCGAGGTACTTTACGTAGAAAACACGTTTTGTATTCACGGACACGCGAGACCTTTCTGTCATTGCCGCGTGAGGGATTGCGCGGCGTGCGGTGCGCGCCCCGAAGCGATATTCCATTTCATTTGAAATATGCCTTAACCAATTTTCCGTTGCGGAGGAATCGCCGACATTTACTTCGACGTCATGCGCTTGTCATCAGCCAACATGGCGGAGGCCGGCGGCCGCGCCATCGAGCGCAAGCTCACTCCGTCGTGGAAGCCGGCTGCAGCCGTGATCAAACCGCTGTTCGCTGGAGCCTCCTTTACGAAAATTCTGTGGCGGGCGACCACACTTGTGTCGGACTGCGCGTTCAGCCGTCTCGCCGCCACCGTGAGCTCCGACATCACCGAAACGGTGCGCGCCAAGGCCGAGCCGGTACAGCAGTCGCGCAAGCCAATGCCCTGCTGGCCCTGCCCGCCGCCGACGATGCGGTTACCGCATTGCCGGGCCAATCGCCAATCTACGGCGTCAGCAAGGCGTCTACTGTGTCAACAAGCGCGCCGATCACGGTCCCTTTATTTTGTGTGCAAGACATTCTTGATAGCGAGCTTGGATAATTGGACTACCAGCTCTCTCAGACGTTTAATTTCCTCGCGAAGAGATTGTAATTCGTCGGACTGGGAATAAGGCTTAGGATTTTCCGAAATACGCTCCGGCCATTGGTGTGATAGTTTGGTGTCAGCCATCGTGATCCCTCATTCACGAATCAATACTAGGCCAACCTCAGTTCGAATTGAGTAGTTCGTTGGGCGCGATTGTGTCCGTCTCGGCACAGCCGGAATTGGTGCGCGTCATTTGCTGCTGGTCGCCAGGTCCGGGGCCGTACTGGATTGAAGATCTTGAGCCCAGCAAAATCCCCTTCGTTATCGCTGACCTCCAGATGTCTTAATGCAACCAGAGCGCGCGCTCGATACCGATACGGCAGGTCCGGTCGCAATCCTGGAAGTCGGATCGAAGCGCACTTCTGTCCGACAGGAAAATGCTGATGATGAATGTTGATGGCCGCAAGGGAAGGCGGTTTTCGTCGCCCGCGCCGAGACCTGAACTGTTAGTTGCGCGGCGGCCACAGTGTTGCGGTTTTGCGCCATTCTGAGATTTTCCATGTCTTGCCGCCGGTTAGCGGCCTGTGCCGGGGCCGGAAAGCTTGTCTGTGTAACCCACGCGCTCTAGGGTGACGTGGGGACCGCGCCATCTGCCGCGAACGAGGCGGCAAGGCGCGTCGGGACAGCGGTATGGCCGTCATCGCCGAGCCTAGAGTACGGATGGGATTGGGGAATTGGAGGATCGCAAGCCTGCTGGGCCTTGCGACGGGCTCCCATTTGCGCGCGATCGCGGTGCTCACAGTGATATCGCTCGCCTCGTTCTTGCCCGGTTTTTTCCAAATTCCGCCCGTTGATCGCGATGAGGCACGGTTCGCCCAGGCAAGCAAGCAAATGATGGAGACCGGCGACTATGTCGACATCCGCTTCCAGGACGAAACACGCTACAAGAAGCCGGTCGGCATCTACTGGTTGCAGGTGGCGGTCGTTGAAGCCGCAGAGGCGGTGGGCGTCCCGCACGCCCGAACGCAGATCGGGCTTTATCGGATTCCTTCACTGATCGGTGCCGTCGCGGCCGTTTTGCTGACCTATTGGGCCGCACTCGCCTTCGTATCGCGGCGGGCGGCGGTGCTGGCCGGCGGCATGATGGCGACGTCGATTCTTCTAGGCGTCGAGGCGCGGCTCGCAAAGACCGATGCAATGTTGCTGGCGACCACGGTGGCGGCATTGGGTGCGATGGCACGCGCTTACCTGGTGGAACAGGGCGACCGAGCAACCGAGGCCTCTCCTTTGACGGTCGCGACGATCTTCTGGAGCGCGATCGCGGCCGGAATTCTGGTCAAGGGACCGATGATCCTCATGTTGGTCGGCTTCGCCGCCGTCGCTCTTGTGGTGGCGGATCGCTCCGCACATTGGCTGTGGCGGCTGAAACCAGTGATTGGAGTAGTGTGGGCGTTGGCGCTGGTGATGCCTTGGTTCGTTGCCATTTTGATTCGCAGCGGCGGCAGCTTCCTTATCGATGCGGTCGGCCAGGACATGTTGGCGAAGGTGACGGGCGGGCAGGAGACCCATGGCTTGCCGCCGGGCTTTTATTACGTGGCCTTTTGGGAGACGTTCTTTCCGGGCGCCATGTTGGCCGGTCTCGCGGCGCCGGCCGTGTGGCGTGCCCGCACCGAACCCGGCTGCAAGGTTCTACTCGCCTGGATCGTGCCGTCCTGGATCGTTTTCGAGCTAGTGCCGACAAAGTTGCCGCATTACGTTCTGCCGCTCTATCCTGCGCTCGCGATCCTGATTGCCGGTGTTGTTGACAGCCATTCGCTTTCGCGCAATCGCTGGCTCGTGCGCGGAACGATTTGGTGGTTCATCCTGATGATGGCGGTGGCGCTATTTCTGATCGTGCTGCAAATCTTCATCGGCCAAAGGCTCGGCTTGTTGACATGGTCGTTTGCGGCGGCGGCCGTGATCTTTTCGCTGTTCGCCTGGCTGCTCTATCGGGTTGACGGCGCCGAAGCGTCGCTCATACGGGCCATGGCGGCGTCACTGATGTTGTCCGTTGCGGCGTATGGGGTGACCTTTCCGGGGTTGCGGGGGCTGTTTCCGTCGGTGGGTCTCGCGAATTACATGCACAGCGTCAACTGCAGCGACCCGGTCGCAGCAGCGGCAGGTTTTCACGAACCGAGCCTGGTGTTCCTCGCTGGCACCAACACCAACCTAAGTGTGGGCTCCAGCGCGGCAGATTTTCTGCTCAGCGGACCGTGCCGGGTCGCATTCGTCGAAAGTCGTCAAGAGCGCGCGTTCGTGCAGCGCGCCGATGCGATCGGCCTTCGCTATACGATGGGCCCACGCATCGAGGGCTTCAACATCAACGGCGGCCAGGCAGTCAACATTGCCACCTACCGTTCGGAGCGCGGCCCGTGACGGCCTCCGGCGGGGCTGATGCGCACGACCTCAATGCCGTTGCGGCGCGCGCCAACGCATTCTTTGAAAATGTTCGTGGCAGCCTTGGCGCTGTGTTGCGCCGGCCGCGGCGACTTGAACAGGACTTCGTTCCCGCGTGGCGACGCCTGAAAATCCACGGCGCGGTCGCGATCGGCGCAGTGGTGCTGTCGATGTTGTTGCTCGACGCGCGCGGGCATGAGCTTGCTGCCGGCCTGCCACAGTGGCTGGTCGAAATCGCCTATGAAATCACCGATTTTGGTCGCTCCGGATGGATTCTGGTGCCGGTAGGCACCCTGATGGTGTTGATTGCTTTGCTCGCATCGCCGGCACTCGACTTCATGTCGCGTGCGGTGGCGGCGATGGTAGTCGCGCGGCTCGGCTATGTATTCGTCGCGGTCGGCTTGCCGGGGCTCGTAAGTACGGTGGCAAAGCGATGGATCGGACGCGTGCGGCCGTCCGCCGTTGGACCGTTCGCCTATGAGCCATTTTCTTGGCAGCCGGAATATGCAAGCTTGCCCTCCGGCCATGCGACGACCGCATTCGCGGCGCTGGTCGCTATCGGCGTCATCTTTCCTCGCGTTCGTCCCATACTGTGGGTCTATGCACTGTTGATCGCGGCGAGCCGGGTGATGGTTTCTGCCCATTATCCGAGCGATGTCATCGCCGGCGCGGCGTTCGGGGCATTCGGCGCCTTAGTGGTGCGTGACTGGTTTGCCGTGCGCCGGGTCGGGTTTTTCATCAGCCCGGATGGGGTCATTCACACCATGGCGGGCCCCTCGCTGCGACGGATCAAACGAGTTGCCCACGTGCTCATTGGTCCATAAAAACGCGAGTGCGGATGGGGCAGCCCGTCAGTACCGTGATCCCCCGGCCCGCTCACTTTGTCGCGTCTCACGACCAGACAGGAATTCGCGGCGGCAGAAACGGAACTCTTGATGACCGAGGGCAGTCCATTGCCGTCCAGTGCCGCAGTGCCGCGCCTCTCGGTCGTCGTGCCGGTCCGCAACGAAGCCGGCAACATCGCGCCGCTGATCAAGGAAATCGTGCGGGCGCTGGATGCGTTTGCGCCGATCGAAATCATCTATGTCAATGATGGATCGCGCGATGACACCGAGGCCGAGCTGCGGTCCTTGATGAAAACGCACGTTTTCCTGCGCCAGATCCGGCATGCGGATTCGTGCGGTCAATCGGCGGCTATTCGCAGCGGCGTCGCCGCAGCCCGCGCCGGCATCGTGGCGACGCTCGACGGAGACGGTCAGAACGATCCGGCCTTTCTCCCCGCCCTGGTGGCAGCGCTGGAGCGCGACGCCATGGTGGGGCTTGTTGCCGGTCAGCGGGTCGGCCGCAAGGACACGGGCTTCAAACGGCTGCAATCATTGATCGCAAATACGGCGCGCAAAGCCATTCTGCGCGACGGTACGCGCGACACCGGATGTGGACTGAAGGCGTTTCGCCGGGAGCTCTTCTTGACGCTCCCTTATTTCGATGGCCTGCACCGATTTCTGCCGGCGTTGGTGCGACGGGAGGGTTACCGCATCGGCTATGTGGAGGTAGTTGATCGGCCGCGTCTGCGCGGGGTCTCGAATTATGGTCTATGGGATCGGCTGTGGGTCGGCATTCTCGATGTCGCAGGCGTGTGGTGGCTGATCCGGCGCCGAAAACGCGTGCCGCTCGTTTCGGAGGTTGTTCGCGATGCTGGTTAGCCTGTCTCAAGCAGTCGGCAACTATCTGCAGAACGTTTTCTTTTTGCAGCTGAATTGGTGGGTGCTGATTGGTTATGCCGGACAGACGCTGTTCGCGATGCGCTTCATCGTCCAATGGGTTGCGTCCGAGCGGGTCGGCCGTAGCGTGATTCCCGTCGCGTTCTGGTTTTTTTCGATTGGCGGCGGCGCGGTGTTGCTCGTCTATGCTCTTTACATACGCGATCCCGTTTTCATTATCGGCCAAGGCTTTGGCTTGTTCGTGTATTTGCGCAATCTCTATTTCGTGTTCCGTGAGCGCAAGATGGTATCGGTATCATGATCCCGCTCAAAAATTCGTCTTGGCGATTGCCGGGCGGCTATGAAAATCCCAATTGACTATTGTTTGCAATGCGTTCTCATATCCGCATGAGTATCGAGCGATCAGCGCTGCCTTTGGAAGAAGATCGGGCCCGTTCGCGGTCTGATGGCGCCTTCCTCCCGCTGGCTCTTGCCAAGAGATATTTCGACCTCGGACGCATCTGGATTCGCAAGGCGATGGCTCCCGGCGGGGTTACCGGGGTCATCATGGCGTTCGTTTTCATCGTCGGAACCGACGCCTTTCTTCTTTTGATGCGGTATATCCAAGAACTGCCGCCGGTTTCTTTGACGTTCCTCATCCCGGTCGTCGTGGCCGCCATCCGCTGGGGCACGCTGTCTGCCATCATAACGGCCATTGGCGGCGCGGCGACAGTGACCCTCTTCTTCTATAGCCCGTTTTATATCACCGGCCCCGAGGCCCGATCGCGTGTTCTTGGCCTCATTGTCTTTCTCGTCGTCTCGCTGGTGCTGGGCTATCTGGCAGCAAGAACGCGCCGCGACGCCGCCCGAGCGCAAAAGCGCGAAAGCGAGATTCGCGATCTCTACACGTTTTCGCAACGGATTTCCGCTGCCAATTCGCCTGCAGGAATCTTCGAGGCGATGCAGCAGCATTTGGAAACACTGGTGGGACGCAAGGTTCTGCTGTTTGATTCCCTTGGAACCCTGGAGGCAAAATCGGAACGACTTGCTGATGTGGAAATCCCCAAGGCGGTCACGGAGGCCGCAGCCACGCTGCCCGCCGCCGGAAGCGACGGCTTGAAGGACATCGTCGTCGACGATCATCGGGGCAGCGCCTGGTTGGTGCGACCTGTCTCCACCAATACGGCGGACTTCGGCATTATTGCCGTCGACCTCGGGCATCGATCTGAGGTGTTCGACGATTTGCGGGGGCGCGTCGTCGCCTTGATCGCTGACGCCGGATTGTCGCTCGAACGGCTGGGACTCGCCCGCACAATTTCTGAGGCGCGGACCCGCGCCGAAACCGAGCAGTTTCGCGAGGCGTTGATCGGCTCGGTGTCGCACGAGCTGCGCACGCCATTGTCTTCCATCCTGGGTGCATCAACGGTGCTGTCATTGGCGCCGGAGATTACCGGCAATACCCGCCTGAAAAAGCTTACGGCGCTGATCCACCAGGAATCGGAACGGCTTAACGTCGAAATCCAGAATATTCTCGACGCTTCACGTATCAGCAGCAATGGTCTGCAGGCGAAGCTCGAATGGGCGGAACCCGCCGACTTCATCAATGCGGCGCTTCAGCGTAGCCGCAACCGTCTGGCCGGCCGCGCAGTCGAGGTGGCGCTTCCGGAGGAACTCATTCTGCTGCGCATCGATTCGGTATTGATGGAGCGGGCGCTGGGTCAGATTCTTGATAATGCAGCGAAGTATTCGCCCTCGGAGTCCGCCATCAGCGTCCGCGGCCATCTTGAATCTGGCCAATTCGTAATTTCTGTGGTTGACCAGGGGGCTGGCCTTGACGCGGACGACCGGACGCTGTTGGGGCAGAAGTTCTTTCGCGGAAATCGCCACTCCCAGGTAACTTCGGGCCTCGGATTAGGATTCTGGATTGCCAGCGCTTTCGTGGCGGCTAATAACGGGACTATCGAGGCCACCAGCGAAGGCGTTAACAGGGGTATGACGGTTACGGTTCGATTGCCCTTGCCGATGAAGGAGGACCATAAGGAAGTGACATGAAGGACGGCGACCAACACGTACTTATCGTCGACGACGAAGCGCAGATTCGCCAATTTGTACGAGCAGGCATGGAGCTCGGTGGCTACCGGGTAACTGAGGCGGCGAACGGCAGCGATGCATTGCGTGAAATTACGCTGCATCCGATCGATCTTGTGATTCTTGACCTGGCTTTGCCCGACATCGACGGATCGGAATTGCTGGAGCGGATTCGCGGCTGGTCCGGCGTTCCGGTGATCATACTATCGGTGCGGGCAGGCGAGACCGAGAAGGTCAAATTGCTCGAGCTTGGCGCCGACGACTACGTAGTGAAGCCCTTTTTCATGTCGGAGCTATTGGCGCGGGCGAAAGTCGTGTTGCGGCGTCAAAGCGAGCGCAAGGACGGTGAAAGTGCATTGCGATTGGACCGCCTTGTCATCGATTTCGCGGCCCGAATAGTGGAACTGGACGGCAAGCGCCTTAATCTCACGCCCAAGGAATATCGGTTGCTTCAGGTGCTCGCCCAGCACCCGGGAAAAGTCATAACTCATCAGAACCTGCTCAAGTCGGTATGGGGGCAGGCGCACGTCAACAATACGCAGTATTTGCGTATTTTTGTGCGCAAGTTACGACAGAAAATCGAGGTCGATCCAAATCGGCCCAAAATCCTCTTGACGGAGCTTGGCGTCGGCTATCGATTGAGCGATCCAGCCGCGCGAGACCATGGGCGCCCTGAATAGAGACTCGAATTTAACCTCCGTTACTGCGATTATTGCCTGGCCGTAATGAATTCGTAATTATTGCTTCGCTGTAATGAATTCGTAATTCAAACTTAACTTGTGTTCTATTGCAAATAGTTCTTTTATCAATTCGATCAGTTTTTCTTTAGGAGACCGCAATGATCAGGACAATCGCCGCTGGCGCGACTGCACTGGCACTAGCAGCGGCAGCGGCTGCCTATGCCCAGCAGCCGCCGAGCGGCCCTGACTTCGGGCGGCGCCAGCCATTCGGCGCGGAAGATCGCGCCGCATTCCTCGACGCGCGCATTGCTGCACTGCATGCCGGATTGAAATTAACGCCTGAGCAGGAGAAGGCTTGGCCCGCGTTCGAACAGGCCTACCGCGACCTCGCCGCAACGCGCGGTGATCGATCGGTCGGTCCTCGCACGGAACAGTCGCCGGATCCGGCGCAGCGCGCACAGCGCGATGCTGATGCGCTGGCGGCCCGCAGTACCGCGCTCAAGCGCTATGCTGACGCCGTAGCGCCGCTCTATCAAAGTCTCGACGACGGCCAGAAGCGGCGCTTCGGCATACTTTCGCGGAGAGAGCGGCCGCGTTTCCGCGAGTTCTCGTTCTGGCATGGTGGTGATCGCGGCGAGTTTCGGTCGTTCCGCTGAACGCAAAGTCGGACGCGCATTCCCTCCCTATCCGCGTCTGGAGACGAGTCGCCGGTGTCATCCGGCGACTCGTCCGCTTTCGCAGTAAGACAATTTTGGTTTATGGACGGCTCGGCCCGAAATCCGGAGAGTCTAGTCGCTCGCTTCAGCCAATCTGAAGTGATCGGACGGAAGGATGATGTAGGGGGCGACCCTTGTGGTCGCCCTATTTGCCGGATGCGATCATGGGGTGACCACAAGGGTCGCTCCTACAGCGGCGAGGTTGGAGGACGTCGCTTGTGCGGCCCCTCCAATGTTATGGCTTGGTCGATGCTCTAATCCCATCAAATTGCATGAAGCGATCGACGAGGCGGTATTGCATTATCAAATCGCGGCACCGAAAGCCTCAAAACCTTCTTCAAGGTCGGCGATGAGGTCGGATACGTCCTCCAGCCCGATGTGGAAGCGAACCGTCGGACCGCCCGGCGCCCACCGCGTTGCGGAGCGGACGGGGGTACAGTCGAACGGGATCGCGAGGCTTTCGAAGCCTCCCCACGAGGCGCCGATACCGAACAGCGTCAGCCTATTCAGAAATGCATACACCGCCTCGACGGGAGCGGGCTTGAACACGACGCTGAAAAGCCCACAGGCGCCGGTAAAATCTCTTTTCCAGATCGCATGGCCCGGATGGCTCTCCAGCGCCGGATGCAGCACGCGCAATATTTCCGGGCGCGCCGCCAACCAGTGCGCGACCTTCATTCCGGCGCCGTAATGCTGGGCGAGGCGCGCCCCCATCGTACGCAATCCACGCAAGGCGAGAAACATGTCGTCCGGTCCGACGCACAGGCCCATTTCGAAGACCGTTTCCTTGAGATTTTTCCAGGTCGCCTTTTTAGAGGCGACCACACCAAGCATTACGTCCGAGTGGCCGCCGATATATTTTGTGCCGGACTGGATCGAAAGGTCCGCCCCTTTCTCCAGCGCGCGAAAATGGATCGGGCTCGCCCACGTGTTGTCCAGCAGCACCACGGCGTTGTGCGCATGAGCGACGGCCGCGATCGCCGGAACGTCCTGGATTTCGAATGACAGCGAGCCCGGGCTTTCAAGGAGAACCGCGGCGGTGTTGGGCCGCATGAGCGACATGATGCCGGCGCCGACAGTCGGATCATAATATGTGGTGGTCACATCGTAGCGGGGGAGGATGGTGTCGCAGAATTTGCGTGTCGGACCGTAGGCGCTGTCGGTCACCAGAATATGGTGGCCGGTTCGCACCACCGATAACAACGCCGCCGAGATGGCGGCGAGCCCTGAGGGCAGCAGCGCGACCGCGTCGCACTCCGGTCCCTCGATGTCGGCGAGCGCGGTTTCCAGAGCTTCAGAGGTCGGTGTGCCACGTCGACCATATTGATAACGCCCGCGATGCGCGATGTAGTCCTCTGCGCTTGGATAGAGCAATGTGGAAGCATGATAGACGGGCGTATTGACATAGCCATGATGGGCCAACGGATCGCGCCCCGCATTGACAAGCCGCGTCGCCACCTTGTGATCGTGATGATTATTGCCTCCGCTCTTGACAGTCATTGCTCGATCCTTGTGCAGCGGGATTGCGCGCGCCTCGTTGCAGCGAAAAGGGTCATATAGGCGGGGCGAACGTGCCTGCGTCAAGCCTTGACCTCCAACCTTATAAGCCCTTGACCTCAAGGGACAATCGGCCTCTAGATAGCATGCGGGATTGCAGAAATCGGAAGGTGCGGCAGCATGCGGCGTGAAAAACCGGATGCAAAGTGCTTCATTGCCGGCCGCCTCGGCCGCTCAGGACGACGTCCTTCATGGCGGGCCGGCTTTCAAATCAGTGGCGATCAGGGTCAAATCAGGGGAGGTTCAACATGAAACGGATTGCGCAGGCGCTGTTCGCGGCCGCTGTGGCGTTCGTGGTCTCGGGCGCAGCCGATGCCGCAACTCTGGATACGGTCAAGCAACGCGGCATCCTCAACTGCGGCGCCAACGGCCAACTGCCGGGTTTCGGCCTGCCCGATTCCCAGGGCAATTGGACCGGGCTCGACGTCGATTTCTGCCGCGCGGTTGCGGCCGCGATCTTCAACGATGCCACCAAGGTGAAATTCATTCCGCTCACCGCGGCCAACCGCTTCGCCGCGTTGCAGACGGGCGATGTCGACGTCCTGGCCCGTAATACCACATGGACGCTATCGCGCGATGCCCAGGGGCTCAACCCTACCGGCATAAACTACTACGACGGGCAGGGGTTTATTATCCGTAAAGCGCTGAAGGTCAATTCCGCGCTTGAACTCAACGATGCTGCAATCTGTGTGCAGCAGGGAACCACCACGGAACTCAACCTCGCTGACTACTTTCGCACCAACCGCATGCGGCTCAAGACCGTCACTTTTGCGACCCTCGATGAGGCCCTGAAGGCGTATGAAACCAGCCGCTGTGACGCGTTCACGACTGATGCATCGGGCCTCTACAGCACGCGGCTCAAGCTTGCAAAAGCCGATGACCATGTGGTACTCCCGGAGATCATCTCCAAGGAGCCACTCGGGCCGTTTGTCCGCCAGGGCGACGATCAATGGTTCGATATCGTGAAATGGGTGCATTTCGCGATGCTCAATGCCGAAGAGCTCAACGTCAACAAGGCGAATGTGGACGAGCAGTTGAAATCCGAAAATCCTGAAATCAGACGGCTGCTTGGCGCCGAGAACAATTTTGGGGAGCAACTGGGGCTTACAAAGGATTGGGTCTACCGCATCGTCAAGCTGGTCGGCAATTATGGCGAAGCCTTCGACCGCAATGTCGGGCAGGGGTCGCCGCTGAAGATCACGCGCGGCCTGAATGCGCTGTGGACCAAGGGTGGAATACAATACGCGCCGCCGGTCCGCTGATTTTTGCACCGCAGGGCGAGCAATGGCACGGCCATGGGAAAGCGCCCCTGGCGTCCCCTTCTACCGCGATCCGAAATATCGCGGCATTGCTCTGCAGATCGGACTCTGCGCGGCGCTTGGGTATTTGGCCTACTCCGCGATTCAAACTGCAGCGGAAAATCTGGCCCGCTCCCATGTGGCTTCTGGATTCGGCTTTTGGAACGTTGTCGCAGGGTTCGACATCAGCCAGACGTTGATCGACTATTCCCCGCAGAGCTCGACCTATGGCCGGGCGTTCTGGGTTGGCCTCCTCAATACGCTTGTGGTCGCCGCGCTGGGCATCGTGCTGGCAACGATTCTCGGCTTCACCATCGGCGTCGCCCGTTTGTCGAAGAACTTTCTGGTGGAGCGACTTGCAACCGGCTATGTCGAACTGATCCGCAACGTGCCGCTGCTGCTGCAACTTCTATTCTGGTACAACGCCGTCTTAAACGCGTTGCCGGGATTTGCCGCGAGTTTTGTCCTGCCTGGCGGCATTCTTCTTAACAATCGGGGCTTGTTCATGCCTCGGCCGTTGTTCGCCGACGGTACACAGATCCTTGCTACGTTTGCGGTCACAGTTCTGTTGGCCGCGCTATTTAACAAGGTTGTGGGGCGAAGCGCGGGCTTTTGGGGAGCGATTGGTGTTCGGTCAGTGTTCACGTTGTCGATCCTGGTAGGACTGCCGATTGTCGTGTTTGTCGTAGTCGGGGCGCCGTTTGCATTCGACTATCCGGAAATCGGCCGCTTCAACGTCAAGGGCGGCTTCGAAATCCTGCCAGAATTCGTCGCATTGGTGCTCGGCCTCGTCATCTATACGGCGGCCTTCATTGCCGAAGTTGTGCGCGCTGGCCTCCGGTCGGTTCCGCGTGGGCAGACCGACGCGGCACAGGCGCTGGGATTGACCCGCCCGCAGACGCTGCAGCTCATCGTCATTCCGCAGGCCATGCGCGTGATTATCCCGCCGCTCACGAATCAGTATCTGAATCTCACCAAGAATTCTTCGCTCGCAGTCGCCATCGGCTATCCAGATCTCGTGCAGATATTCACCGGGACAGTGGCCAACCAAACCAACCAGCCGGTCGAAATCGTTGTCCTCACCATGCTGGTGTATTTAAGTTTCAGCCTCGTCACGTCGCTGGTGATGAATTTCTATAATGCGCGCCACGCGCTGGTAGAACGGTGATCGTGATGGAAGCGCCGACCGTTGCAGCGTCGAGGACGAACAGCGCCGCAGTCGCCTATGTGCGTGCAGCGCCGGCTGCTGCCGTCTTGCCACCGCTGACGACCGTCGGTGTGCTCGCCTGGTTCAAGGACCGCCTGTTTTCGAGCGTCGGCAGCACGGTGATGACGATATTGATCGTGCTGCTGCTCGCCTGGATCCTGCCGCCCCTGATCGACTTCCTTATTGTTGATGCGACCTGGAGCGGCTCCGATCGTGAAGCCTGCCTGCCGTCCCCGGCACGGCCGGAGGTCGGCGCTTGCTGGCCCTTTATCGGCGATCGTTTGGCGTACGTCACCTACGGTTCCTATCCGGTCGCGTCGCGCTGGCGGGTCGATGCGTTCTTCGCGATGCTTGCGTGCGGGACAGCGTGGCTGTTGTGGCTCGAAGCTCCACGTCGCGATATTGGCGCAGTGTATTTCTTCGTCGTGTTGCCTCTCGCCTCCCTCGCCCTGCTGCACGGTTTCCCCACGCTGGGATTGGCGGTCGTCGATACAGCCTTTTGGGGCGGTATGATGGTGACGATAGTGGTTGCGGCGGTAGGCATCGTGACGTCGCTGCCGATCGGCATCGTGCTGGCGCTGGGGCGGCGTTCAAAGATGCCGGCTGTCCGCTTGCTGTGCACCTTGTTCATCGAAATCGTTCGGGGCGTGCCGTTGATCACCGTGCTGTTCATGGCGAGCGTGATGCTGCCCCTGTTCCTCCCAGACACCTGGTCACCGGACAAGCTGATGCGCGCGCTGGTCGGGGTGGCGCTGTTCTCCTCCGCCTACATGGCCGAGGTGGTGCGCGCCGGTCTGCAATCGATCCCCCGGGGCCAGTACGATGCCGCCCACGCGCTCGGTCTGTCCTTTTGGCAGACCTCGCGCCTCATTGTTCTGCCCCAGGCGCTCACCGTGACGATCCCCAATATCGTCAACAGCTATATCGCGCTGTTCAAGGATACGACGCTCGTATTTTTCGTCGGTATTTTCGATTTCCTCAAGACCATTGAGGCAGCGCGTGCGGACCCCAAATGGTCAACGTCCGTGACCAGCGCGACAGGTTATATTTTCGCGGCGCTCGTCTACTTTGTCTTTTGCTATGCGATGTCGCGCTATGCGAGTCGCATGGAGAAAAGGCTCGGTGTCGGAGAAAATCGATGAGCATGGATGCCGGTGCCGCAATCGATACCCCGGCCATAGAGATAACCGGTCTGCACAAATGGTTTGGCGCGTTTCATGTTCTTATCGATATCAATCTCAAGATTGATCGCGGCGAGCGCATCGTGATTTGTGGTCCGTCCGGGTCCGGCAAATCGACGCTGTTGCGCTGCATCAATCGGCTTGAAGATTTTCAGCGCGGCCAGATCGTAGTCGACGGGATGTTGCTCACCCAGGACGTCCGCCGCGTCGATGCGGTTCGACGCGAGATCGGAATGGTATTTCAGCAATTCAACCTGTTTCCACACTTGACGGTGCTTGAGAACTGCGCGTTGGCGCCGATCCAGGTCCGGGGCATGCCGAAGCGCGAAGCTGAACAACGGGCAATGCACTTTCTTGAACGCGTCAAAATTCCCGAACAGGCCGGAAAGTATCCGAGCCAGCTTTCAGGCGGTCAGCAGCAACGCGTTGCCATCGCGCGGGCGCTGTGCATGAACCCGAAGCTCATGATGTTCGATGAACCGACCTCGGCGCTCGACCCCGAAATGGTCAAAGAAGTCCTCGATACCATGGTGGAGCTTGCGCTCGACGGCATGACCATGCTGGTCGTTACTCATGAAATGACATTCGCCCGGCAGGTCGCCAACCGCATCGTGTTCATGGATGCCGGCGAGATCATCGAAATTAATGCGCCCGTGCCGTTCTTCGCCCATCCACGGCACGAACGGACGAAGCTGTTTCTAAGCCAGATATTGCCCTAGCGCCTTGCAACTCTATCGATGCGTAGGGTGGACAAAATCGCCTGCCACGGCGATCCTGAACATGCCACGGCCGTCGGCGATTTTGCCCACGCTGTTGCAACGCCAAGTCGAACCGCGTGGGCAAGGCGCCGGTGCGCTCTCGCCTGCAATGCCAACGTGTCACTGTGTCGGCGCGTTGCCCGCCCTACAATCGTGGCTGCGCCGGGCGATCAGCCCGGCCCGGTCGCGATCGGAAGGTCCGCCCGCGCACCCCATTCGGCCCACGAACCGTCATAGAGCGCCGCCGGCTCTTTCCCGATTGCGTCCAAAGCAAGCCACAGGATGGCGGCTGATACGCCCGAACCGCAGCTTGTTATGATTGGCTTGTCGAGATCCAGTCCGCTGGCCACAAAAGCTTGCCTGATTTGATTCGCCGGCCGAAGCGAACCATCCTTCACGACCATACTGGACGGAACGTTATAGGAGCCGGGCATGCGGCCGGAGCGGACCCCGGGTCGCGGTTCCGGCGCCTCGCCGCGAAAGCGCTCGGCGGACCGCGCATCGACGACTTGGGCGCTGTGCGAAGCTAGCGTCTGTTGGACGTGCGCTAACGAGGCAACGATATCGCCACGCTTGCGAGCCACAAATGTCTTGCTCGGATGCGCAACCGGTCCGCTCTCCAGCGCACGGCCTTCTGCTTTCCACTTTGGGAGTCCGCCTTCGAGAATGAAGACGTCGTCGGCGCCGAACAGGCGGAACGTGAACCACACACGCGGCGATGAAAACATCCCATGACCATCATACACGACGATCGTATCCCGTTCGCTGATGCCGAGCTTGCCGGCTGCTGTCGCGAAATCCGCGGATGAAGGCAGCATGTGCGGCAGATCGGTTGAATGATCGGCGACCTCGTCGATGTCGAAGCGGATCGCACCCGGAATATGCCCCTCAAGATATTCAGCCGTGGGGTCCCGCTTCATGGCGGGCAGATAAAACGAGCTGTCGAGCACAACGAGACCGGGCGCGCCGAGATTGACGGCGAGCCAGTCAGTCGTCACCAGCCATTTTGAGATCGGATGCGGGGGAGGGACAAGCATCTATGGATTCTCACATCCGATCACATCGGCTGGAACGGCACCTTGAGAGTCGATCTGCGCTCCAACCAAGTGGGTACCGGCAATCCTTTGGCGCGCAGGAATTCCGAGTTGAACAGCTTTGTTTGGTAACGCGTGCCGTAATCCGTGAGCACCGTAACGACGGTGTGTCCCGGCCCGAGCTCGCGGGCGAGCCGGATCGCGCCCGCAACGTTAATTCCTGACGATCCCCCGAGGCATAAGCCCTCGTGCTCCAGCAAATCGAATACAAGCGCCACCGCCTCCTCATCGGGAATCCGATAGGCGATATCGATCGGCGCCCCTTCCATGTTCTTGGTGATGCGCCCCTGCCCAATTCCTTCGGTAATCGACGAGCCCTCGGATTTAAGCACGCCGGTGGTGTAATAGCTGTAGAGCGCGGCACCGAACGGATCGGCAAGCGCGATCTTAATGGATTTGTTGCGTTCCTTCAGCGCGATGCCGACGCCAGCGAGCGTTCCGCCGGTGCCGACCGCGCAGACGAACCCGTCGACCTTGCCTTCGGTCTGGTTCCAGATCTCGGGGCCGGTCGTTTTTACGTGGCCGTCGCGGTTGGCGACGTTGTCGAATTGATTGGCCCAGATCGCACCATTCGGCTCGGTCTTCGCCAACTCATCGGCAAGCCGGCCAGATAATTTCACGTAGTTGTTGGGGTTCGCATACGGAACTGCCGGGACCTCGACAAGTTCGGCCCCGCATATTCGGAGCGCGTCCTTCTTTTCCTGGCTCTGGGTATCCGGTATCACGATCACGCTGCGGAAACCGAGTGCGTTGCCGACCAGCGCGAGGCCGATGCCGGTGTTCCCGGCAGTGCCCTCGACGATCACGCCGCCGGGGCGCAGGCGGCCGCTTTTTACCGCGTCTTCGATGATGAACAACGCCGCCCGATCCTTGACCGACTGGCCGGGATTCATGAATTCGGCCTTGCCAAGAATGGTGCAGCCCGTCTCCACCGATGCGCGCTTGAGCTTGATGAGGGGAGTGTTGCCGATGGCTTCGGCAATTCCATCGCGAATCTGCATGATGCTTTCGATTTAGGCGTTCGACCGGGCCCTGATCAAGTGGCCGGAAGCGAACCTATCGGGGAAACCGAGCGGCTACAAGTTGGGGAAAATCGCCATCGGCGGGAGGTAGGCTCTTTTGCTCGAAACGGAACGGGTGCCTTCGACTATGCGCCGGGTCATTTGGATTATCGCGAAAATTGTCGGAGTGGCTCTTGGAGGTTATGCAGGCTACATCGTCGCGTTCATTCTTTCCTATTATCTGGTCGATCATGGAGATGTCGGAGCGCCGCCTCGTTGATCCTCCCGGTTCCGATAGGAGTTATGGCCGGCGCATTGCTTCTATACCTCCTTCTTCGGCGATTCGATAAGAGAACAGGCAATGCGTCGCGGTCTTAGAGGCAAAGTCGCCGTCCGCGCCACGATGCCGAGAGAGCTGCTTCGATGCTTTCAGCGTGCTGCGATAGTCAGACGGCAGCTTCTACCGCCGGCTTGCGCTGCAGCGGCAGCGGTTGTTCGTCCAGCATCGCCCTGATGGACGCTCTTGCGACCCCCTCCGCAATGCCGTGCTGGGCGAGGAGTTCGCGACATTCGGCCATGATGAGGTCGACGTCCTGGAGCAGTTTCAGCCGCTTGTACTGATCCGGATGCGCCAGCCCCATGCTGGCGCCGATCACTTCGAGCACATTGAGGACCTGGAATGGCCAATCGCGCTCGTGGGCGCACAGTTCGCGGTGATCGACATGGTAGACGGCGATCAGCGCATCGATGCCGGCTTCGCGCGCGCCCTCAAGTTCTTGAAGTTGCAGTTTCTTCTTGTAGTCAGGCAGGGTCCGCAAGGCATTGCTCATGAGCCCGACCGCGGGCTGGTTGAGGTCAACTAGCTCGATGCCCGGAACCGCCGTCAAAAGCTTGATGGCCGCCTCGACGACGCTCGGAATGCCCGGATGACGATGCAGCGCCGCACGCATCGGTACCGGCAGTCGCAGTAATGGTCGCAGATCTTCGATCCGTTCACCGAGATACCGCATAAAGGGGGTCATTTCGAAGGGACGGCTCCCGAATTGCCGCTCGTGGGCCGGCAGCATCACCTCGGTAAACTGCACGTGGCAGCTCGCGCACCAGGTCAGCACTTGCCCGGAGCGCGAGAGCTTCCGCATGGTTGTTTCCGCCATGTTGGCAGAGGTCGCACTATCGCCGGTCCGCAACTGGCCAATTCCGCAGCAGTGGGTGGGCCCGCCCATGACCTTATAGCTGACCCCAAGAGCATCCATAATATCAAGTGCCAGCAAAGCGATGTGCGGTGTCTTTAACAGATTACAGCCGGTGTAGAAGACGAAGTCCGGCGCTGGCTTTCCGCTCGCGCCCTTGTCGCTGCTGGCCGCCGCCATGTTCTGGCCGAGCCGCGCCAGAACAGCGTCATCAAGCTGCATACGCGACTGAACCGTGACCTCGCGACTGAGCTTGTGGAAGGTCTCGACGCCTTGGCGGCGCTGCTCGCGCGGCTCAGTGTTCGCCTTGGCCATAGCGAGACGCGCCATCGAGAGCATGAAGCGCGGATTGACCCCGTAATCGCAGGCCTTGATGCAGTCCCCGGTCAGCATGCAGGTGGACGCCCAACGCTGCGATGCAGCAGGGCCGCTGCCAGTGCGCAGGATGTCGATGATCCCGGAGACGACCTCCTGAGCCGGCGCTGTAACCCCAGCCGGGGTCTTGACCGGGCAGACCTCCACACATTTCCCGCAGCGCGTACACGCGTCGATGATGTCCTGCACGCGACCGTTTAACGCATCTTCGAAGAAATTGCCCATGGGCCTGCGTTTCGAGGGTTGATCGATGCGAGTATCTTACCCCGATAACGCACTTCAGCAACGGGGACGCTCCGCTGCGGTATATGAACGAGCAGGAACTTACGAGCGTTCATCGGCCACCTTTCTTCTCCTGGTCGCAAGCGGTGACGGAAAGCATATCTGTGTCACGTCGCATGATGGTGGCCGAGCCATTAACATGCGCGGACGATATCATGGTGAACCGAAGGGAGCCACGATCATGCTCACGCAAACCAAACCATCGGATCTCGAATCGCACGTGCCGTTTGACGCTGGGCGGCTCGATCGCCTCATGGACGAGGCCGCCCTCGACGTGGTGATCGCGACTTCCAAACACAACGTCCAATATCTGCTCGGCGGCCACCGCGCATTGTTCTTCGACTACATGGATGCCATGGGGGTCAGCCGCTATCTGCCGGTTTTCGTGTACGTCAAGGACGCATTGGACAGGGCCGCTTATTTCGGCCATCGGCTGGAAGGCTATCAAAGGGACGTCAGGCCATTCTGGGTGGCGAATGCACAGACCTCATCTTCAGGTTCTGTTGACGCCATGCAGAAGGCGATCGACCATATCCGCTGGCTCGACCTCCGGCCGCGCCGCATCGGGGTCGAAGTGGCCTTTCTGCCGCTCGACGCCGGCATGGCGTTGCGCAGTGCCTTCCCGGATGTCGAAATCGCCGACGCGCTGGTTGTGCTGGAGCGGCAGCGCGCGCGCAAGAGCGCCGACGAGCTCGAAAAGCTGCGCATCGCGTCGGATCGTATCATCGACTCCATGCTGGCGGTGGTCGAAGATCACGGACCAGGAGCAACCAAGCTTGAGTTGGCCGAGGCGCTGCGTCGCGAGGAAACCAACCGCGGCCTAACCTTCGAATATTGTTTGATCGCCGCGGGCACCAGTCACAACCGCGCGCCTTCCGACCAGAAATGGCGGGAGGGAGACGTCCTTTCGCTCGACTCCGGCGGCAATTACCGCGGCTATATCGGCGATGTCGCCCGTATGGCAATACTCGGCGAGCCCGACGCAGAACTCGACGACCTGCTCGCCGAAATCGATGAGGTCCAACAGACCGCCTTCAAGGCGATCCGGGCCGGTGCCATCGGGGGCGATATCTATGCGGTAGCAGGGCCGCTGGTGCGCCGCTCCAGGCAGCACAACCACATGCATTTTCTCGCCCACGGCATGGGCCTCGTCAGCCACGAAGCGCCGCGGCTCACCAACAGGGGCCCGGTGCCCTACACGGACGACGATGCCCATCGGCCGCTCGAGGCCGGCATGGTGATTTCCGTGGAAACGACGCTGTTGCACCCGCGCCGCGGCTTCATCAAGCTGGAGGATACTGTGGCGGTCACGGAAGCAGGCTATGACATCTATGGCGACCGCGCTCGCGGCTGGCTTCGCGGCGGTGCCGCGCTATAGCCGATCTGATATAACGTTAAACAAAAAAATATCGAATGTCAGGTTGAGGTTTGAATGCTGCACCGACTGGCGGGGGCGATCGCGTTCTGCGTGCTGTTGAGCTTGGGAGCACAAGCGCAAACCAGCCGCACGATCAAGTTCGTGGTGCCGTTTGCGTCCGGCGGCACCGCGGACATTCTGGCGCGGATGCTCGCGGAAGAAATCGGCAAGGCGCATGGGGGTCGGAACGCTGATCGAGAACCGCTCCGGCGCCGGGACCATAATTGCGACCGAGGCGGCCTCCCGCGCCCCACCGGACGGTAACACGGTGCTGTTCAATGCCAATGCCTTCGTCATCAATCCGCATTTGCGGAAGCTTTCCTACGATCCCCTGACGAGCTTCGAACCGATCTGCCAACTCGTATCATCCCCGCAGGTGATCGTGGTCAGCGGGAGTGCAGCTTATCGTAGCCTCGCAGAAATACTTGATGCGGCGCGCACGAAACCCGGCGAATTGACGCTCGCGAGTGTCGGACCGGCGAGCACACAGCATATTGCGTTCGAAATGCTCAAACATCTCGCCAGGGTGGACATGATCTTTGTTCCGTTCAACGGCAATGGTCCGGCCGTCAATGCGCTTCTCGGCAAGCACGTCGATTCGGTGCTGGTGAATTACTCCGAAGTCGCGGAGCAGGTACAGGACGGCAAGTTTCGCGCTCTCGCGACGACGTCGCGGAGCCGCATCGATTCCCTGCCGCAGGTGCCTGCTGTCGCAGAACTGGGTTTCAGTGATTTCGAGGCGGATGTATGGTTCGGCACCGTGGTGCCGGCCAAGACTCCTGCGGCGATCGTCACCGAACTTGCAGACTGGCTTACCGCAGCCTTGGATGCGCCTGCCGTGAAGCCCAGGGTGAAAGCGCTCAGCCTCTACACAGTCGGAAGATGCGGCGCCGCCTTCGCGGCCGACTTGCGCCAACGGTACAACGAATACGGTCGGGCGATTCGCGAATCAAACATCAAGGGCGAATGAGCTTTATGGCCGGGGGGATGCTCTGCGCTACGCTTGCGATTTCTTGAGTGTACCATCCATGATGTAGATGACGATGATCCATGAAATTGCAAAATTAGCAAAGAAGAGGGTGAGAAATACGATCAGGCTAACGGTCGATGAGACGGTCTTTTCCAGATAGATACCCAGCAAAGCCGACAAGACCGCGCCGGCGACCACAAGACCGGCATACAAGATAAGCGCCTTCATTGGTTCGCCCCGGCTGCAAGAGTTAGCGTCCGTTCGAGTTTCCACCAATTTGCGGAAATGTGCAACGCCGCTATTTCAGGCCGGCGCGGGCCGCCTGCCGCGGCTGACCAGCAAGGCCGCAATGAGGAGATTAAGGAGGTTCCAGGCGAGGCCATTCAGGAAGGCCGTCTGGTAGGATCCGAAATAGTCGAATACGGCACCCGACATCCAGCCGCCGAACGCCATCCCGAATAAAGTCATCATCAGGACGATGCCCAATCTCGTCCCGACTTCGGCAGGCGGAAAGTATTCCCGCACGATGAAGGCATAGCTTGGCACGATGCCGCCCTGGAACAGGCCGAACAGGGCGGAGATGACATAGAGCGACATCAGCCCGTCGAACATGATATAAAGCAGCAGCGCCACGCCCTGCGCGGCCGAGCCGAGGAGGAGAGTCGGCAGTGAGCCGATGCGGTCGGCGACGAAACCCGATCCGATACGGCTGACGATGCCAAATCCCAGCATCAGCGACAGCATCTCGGCGCCACGGGCAACTCCATACCCGAGGTCGCCGCAATAGGCCACGATATGGACCTGAGGCATTGCCATTGCGACGCAACAGGCAAATCCCGCCACACAAAGAAGCACCTGCAGGACGCCGCGCGGCAAATCGAGTAGGCGGTTTTGTGCGGTCGCAGTCTGGGCTGTGGTTTTGCGCGGTGCCGGATGTCGCAACAAGGCCAGCAACGGCAGCATGATCGCGAGGCAAACAAGGCTGATCCCCGCATGCGTGGGACGCCAGCCCGCGGCCGCGACGGCGTGCTGGATCATGGGTGGCCAGAACGTACCGGCGATATAGTTGCCGGCCGCGGCAATTGCGACGGCGATGCCGCGTTGCGCCGTGAACCAGAACGACACATCGGTCATGATTGGTCCGAATGTCGCCGAGGCACCGATGCCGATCACCATGTAGGCCAGCGCAAAGGTCCACAGGCTGGGAGATATGGAAGCGCAGAAAAAACCGAGCGCGAGCGCGCCGATCCCCAACAGGGCGGGAGCCAGGAGGCCAAAGCGGTCCTGCAGCCGACCCATGATGACGCCGCCGCACGCAAAGCCGAGCATGGTGAGCGTAAACGGCAGCGACGCATCGGCTCGCGGCACGCCAAACTCGGCTTGCACGGCGGGTAAGACCACCGGCATCGACCACATGCCGACGCCGCCGGCCGTGCCGAAGGCGGCCGATGCTGCCAGCCGTACCCACGCATAAGGCGAGTCGGCGCCACGGGGGACGGCGGAATTAAGATGTCGGTTACTCAAATTGCATGGACTCCTGCAGCTACGGTGGCGTGGGCAAAGGCGCGCTTGTCGCAATGTACCTGCTGCGGCCACGCCGAGGTCGCAGGGGTGGCGACGCGGAGCCTATCATCGGGCCGGCCGAAGGCCGGACCCGCTGGCTTTGCCCACCCTACGATGCTGATCGAAGGGGCTCCGGCGTCGCTCTACTCCTCCGCAACGAAACCGGAGGCTTTCACGATGGGCCCCCAGCGTTCCAGATCGGCCCTGACGGTGGCGGCGAATTGATCGGACGATTCGAATCTCGTGTCGTTGCCGATTTTGGCGAGACTCTCGATCATCTCGGGCGACCTGACCGCCTCGCCGATTGCGGCGTTCAGCGCGCGTACGGCTTCAGCCCGCGTTTTGGCTGGCACGAAGGCGCCGAGCCAGGTTTCCAGCGCGATGTTGTAGCCGGCCTCGCGCATGGTCGGCACGTTCGGCAGGAATTTCGAACGCGCGGGACTTGCCACCGCCAAGATGCGAACTTTTCCGGAGGCGGCCTGAGGCAGCGTTTCGCCCACCGGATTGACGCTCGCCGGAACATGGCCGCCGATCAGATCCTGCAACGCCGGCGCCCCGCCGCGGTAATGAACCGGGCTCAATTTGATACCGGCTTCGCTCGCCAGCATGATCCCCACAAAATGCGGGGTCCCGCCGGCTCCCGTGGTGGCGAAGATGGCCTTGTCGGGATTGGCTTTGCACCAGGCCACGAATTCCACGAGCGACGTGACCCGCTCCGGCACCGCGGGACCGATCACGAATGTCAAAGTCGATCGTGATGCTGGGGCGACCGGTACCAGGTCACGCAGCGGATCGTAGCTCAGCGTACGGAAGCTATGTGGATAGAGCGTAATGGGAAAATCGGGCGTGAACAGAAACTCGCTGCCGTCCGGTTCCGCATTCTTGACGTAGTCGACCGCGACGCGAGCAGCCCCTCCCGGCTTGTTCTCGACGATCACCGATGGCGCATATCGGCCGCGCAGCCGCTCGGCCAGCATGCGGGCGATGAGATCGGTCGCGCCGCCGGCCGGGAACCCGACGATCATATGCACAGTCTTTTTCAAGGTTTGCGCGGCGGCATGCGGCGGCCTGGCACCGATCGCGGCAACTGCCGTGGCAGTAAGGACAGTGCGGCGGGTCAACATGTTTGCGCTCTTTGCATCGTTTTGCTCAGTGAGGAAACCGGATCCTGGGTCAGTCTACCGCAATGCGGGGCTCTGAAACGCAAAAAACTCGCCGGCCCATAAGGCCGGCGAGGACGGAGTACGACGGACGATGATTTTGCGCGCAAGGGCAATCGTGGGGGTTAACTCATGAGTGCTCCCTGTTGGCGATGTCGGGCATCAATTGACGCGCAACGAGGATCATGATGCCGCGGATGTAGGGGCGACCCTTGTGGTCGCCCCGTGCCGGATGCGACGAATGGGGCGACCACAAGGGTCGCCCCTACAGCGGGCAATTTTTGGAGGCCCTCGGCTTGTGCGGGGCCCTCCAATGTTATGACTTGGTCGATGCTCCAATCCCTTCAGATTGGCTGGAGCGACCGACTACGGTCTCTGCTCGACCCGCCGGTTGATCAGCGCCTTGATCTCCGACAGGCTCCCCGTGATCCCGTCCACCTTGGTCTCAAGCCGGATGATGCGCTCGAACTGGGGCGCGGCAATCTGCATCCGGCGCTCCAGCTCGCCGACGCGGGTCCACAGGTTCGATGCCCCCCAGGCCGCAACGATGGTCTGGCACACGATCGTCATGATGAGGGCGAGCGGCACCTTCTTGTCGAGATGCCATTGCCGGTCTTCGGCGTTGCTCATGCGTGAACTCACGGGATTGCGAGGCCCAGGGCCGAAAGTCCCACCGCGCCGCTGACCGCCATGGTGAAGAACTGTATGGCCGTGAGCCTGAGCGCAGTCCACGCCGGCGCGCATGCGGCCATCAGCGGGCCTGTCGGCTGCAACGTTTCCGCAACTTCGGCAAGCTGCTCGAAGGATGAGAACACGTGCGGCTCGGGCTGCGTGAGCGCATTCCCGTTGGCATGCTTCAGGCCGACACCCTGGGCTTGTTCGATGGTGGTGATCCACGCCCCGTAGCAGGCCGAGCGCAGCTTGGCCCCCGGCGAGCCGACGGAATCGGCGAGCGCTTTGGCGTATTTCAAGTCGCTGGCGTTGGCGGCCTGGATCTTTTTCCACAAATCCTCCGGCGTCGCGACCGCGGCGGGTTTCGGAATTGCCCCGCCGAGTTCGGCTGCCACCTTCAAGGGATCGGGCAGCCTGGGTTTGGCCTGAGCCAACGCCAGCGACGGCGCCAGCACAAGGATGAAGAAGAGGAACATGCGCATGGTCACGCTCCGATCTTCTTGGTCGCGACCACGCGGCCATAGATGGCAATGAGCCCGCCCACGGCGCCGGCAATGCCGCTGAGAAGGTCGACGGCCTGAGCTGCATCGGCCGGCGACAGCGAGTAATGCCCGAGCGTCAGCGCGGCGCCGCCGAGCGCGACGACCGCGCCCCAGAAGGTTTTCGATTGCGTGAGTGTCTTGAATTCGTTCATGGGGTTGTCCTTGAAAAATGCGCACTTTGTAGCACTTTGTAGCCCGGGTTGAGCGAAGCGAAACCCGGGAGCTGCCGTGCCTTGTTGATAGAACGGTCCCGGATTTCGCTTCGCTCAATCCGGGCTACGCTTTCAGGTTTCGGGCGTCAGGCGTCAGGAAGAACGGGGCCTTCCTGACTCCTGACGCCCGACTCCTGAAATCTCACCTCCGGATCGATCTGCATGAGCGCCGCCAGCAGCGCCATGCCGCCGATCTGCGGGTCCATCACGGTCGCGTCCCACACGCGATCCGCGGTGTATTTTCCGCGCTGCTGGACTGCCGTCGCGCCCCATACATAGGGCGAGCGGATATGGTGGTAGAGGCGGTAGCCGAAGCCGTTGAATTTTTCGAGCAGCCACGCCACCAGGGCCGGCGACCAGTCCGTTTTGTTCAGCAGCCCCTCGACCGCATAGGCGTCGACCGCGCCGTCTTCCCACGACACACCCGGGTCCGGCGGCCGGTGCGCCGGCACGTTCACAGTCTGGCGGGGGAACCCGTTGTGATCGAACATCGGATCGCCGTTGTGCAGCCACGCATGGAAATTGGGCGGGCTGCCGGCCTCGCGGGTGAGAATGATGCCGGTGACGAACCACGGAACGCCGGTGCGTGTCTCAACGGCGCGAAAGCGCCTCCGCGCGCCGGGCGCCGCGATCGCGTAGGCTTGGCGCTGGGTCTCGGGGACGCGTGTGAGGCCGCCCGGCTCGGTGACGATAGCCCAGAGGTCCTCGTATTCCGGCCGCAGCGCTTCGAAGGTGAGGTCCATTGATTTTCTCCGGGGGTCGCATGAGGGGTGACGCGGCAAAAGCGCGTGTCCGTGCGCGCCGTTGCAGATGCGCGCGTGGTCGGGGAGTTCTGTCCGTCGGGGCGTCGGGTCTCATCCGATGATCCCGCGTCCCGTGGCGTAGCCGCCGATGCAACCGACGAAAGGGCGCGGAAACCGCCGAACGCCGCACCGTAATGGCAAAGCCTCCCTTTGGCCGCAGATTCAACCAAAGAATGACCAAAGCCGCTCGTATCGGGCACAGTGATGTGCGTTGGGGGGCGTGGATGTGGGGTTGGCGCCCGGCCTTAACGGCCGGCTTTCCGATCGGGCTCGGAACGTACCGCTTTGTTTTGGCGGCACTGGTGTTGGATAGCCATGCGATCGGGCCGCTGATGGGGCATACATCGCCCCTCAATCCTGGCGTTTGGGCCGTCGCAGGCTTCTTCGTCCTCTCTGGATTCGTAATGCGCCGTCACGCCGAAACGCTTTCGCCGGGACAGTTCTACCTCGATAGATTCCTGCGGATTTACCCGCAGTTTCTGCTATTTTTTTCGCTATCGTTCGTCGCTGTTTATGGCGTGCTCCGGTCGCCTGTAAACAACCTCGGCTCGACGCCCCATTGGGTAGCGCTCATTGCGAATCTGCTCGTGTTTCCGATCGCGTTCAACAATTCCCGGGCATTGGGCGCGACCGGCGCATGGGTGAGTTCCGGGGCTCTCATGCCGCAAGCTTGGAGCCTCGGTGTGGAGGCATCTTATTATGTTCTGCTGCCATTGATTGCGCGCCTGTCACGCTTGCGAAATGCTCTGTTCTGGATATCGCTCGGCATTTTCATTATGTCTGCACTCAATTTCGTTCCCAGGAGCGCCGGTTACGTTTACCTTCCAGGCACGCTGTGGATGTTCTTGCTCGGTTGGCGGCTGCATGATTTGAACGCGCGTACTATCCGCTGGCTGGGTCTGGTGGGCCTCACTATCGTGGCGCTGATGCTCGTGCCATCGCTCCAACAATCGCCGACGATCGAAGTTGCAAGCGGAGCGCTCGTCGCCGCCTGGGTAATAATGAGACTGGCGGGCGCGCCCACAAATCGGACCGACACGTTCCTCGGCGCGATGAGCTACAGCCTGTTCCTGTGCCACACGATCCCGTTATTTCTTTGGGGCGATTGGCCGATGAGATATCCGGTCGTATTCGCTGTATCGCTCGTGCTGGCGTGGATCGGGGCGCATATGGAAATGCGTATCGCCGATTTCCGGCGGCTGATCAGAGCACGGCGCACACTGGCGCCGAGCCGTGCAGCTGCCGCGCCTGCATGAATGAATTGGCGACGTCTCGTTGTGCCGGGCGTTCGCGGCGCGATCGTTGCGCAAAAAGGGATGCTGTTTAGTCGCGTGGCGGGTGGGGGCCTTAAATCTGAAGTTCAGTAAGCCGACACGATACCGTCGGACTCCATGTCGTGAAGCCGGCCCGGCGTCATGATGAGTCACATGTGGGCAAAGTCTCTTTTTAGCCGCAGATTCAGCCAAAGAATGACCGAAGCCGGTCGTACCGGGAGGCGCGATACGTGGGGGGTGTACATGTGGGGGTGGCGCGCGGCCTTACCGGCCGGCTTTCCAATCGGGCTCGGGACGTATCGGCCTATTTTGGGAAAGCGGATTGAGCGTCTGTATTTGCTAGATTTCGTGCGAGGATGGGCTGCGCTTTCCGTCGTCGTCTGGCACTACCAACACTTTTTCTACACCGCGCCCTCCACTCTAACGCCGAACTTCGATAGAGCCTCACAGCCGTTCTATGCCCTGCTTTGGCCGTTTTACGAGCAAGGCGGTAGAGCGGTGCAAATATTTTTTGTGCTGTCGGGATTTGTGTTCTTTTTCCACTACGCACAGGCAATCCGAGTTCGGGCCGTTGACGCGCGAACTTTTTTTATCCTGCGATTCTCCCGACTTTACCCGCTGCACTTTGCGACGCTTGCCCTGGTTGCGGTTGGCCAGATCGCTTCCCGGTTCATAGATGGGCAAAGCATCGTTTATCCCTGCAACACCACTCCGTATCTTGCTCTGAACGTCTTCTTTGTAATGCACTGGCTGCCGGCAAATATGATCTGCTGGTCATTCAACGCGCCATCCTGGTCAGTGTCGGTCGAGGTTTTTCTGTACGCCGTGTTCTTTTTCGTAGCGTTGAGTTTGCCCAGATCGTGGCGCGGGCAACTCCTGACGACTGCGGTGGTCGTGGCGACGGGTGTAGCTGTTTACGCGCTCCGGGGATTCCATCTTGTTGGCGAGCCTGTGTTCTGCTTTTTCGGCGGCGGCCTTGCGTGTCTGATTTGGGAACGCTCGCGGGCTTGGCCGCTGTGTTTGGCTGGGGGCGCTCTTGGGGTGCTGGCCATCACGGTTTTATATTTGTACTTCGTGGGTATTAGCGAGATTGCAATAGGCGCTGCGCTTTACCCGGCGGCGGCCCTACTGCTTGCTGCACTTCAGGTCCTTCGCCCTAAGCTGAGCCGCAGGGCAACAGTGCTAGGCGATATTTCCTATTCCGTCTACCTGCTGCACTTTCCCATTCAGCTTGGGCTTTTACTTCTCAATAAAGCAAACTTAACCCACCTTGATTTCTCGGCGCCGCAGGTATGGTTTTTCTTCTTTAGCCTGCTTCTATGCCTGTCATTAATTACTTACAAGTATTTCGAACTACCCTTACAGTCGGGATTGCGTAAGCAGCTATTAGGTACCCATCTCTCTCGACTGAATACGGCTTTTGGAGATGCCGCGCCCCTTTCCCTTCAAAAGCAGAAGCGCTCATGAGACCCATTACGTGTCGCCGGTCGCGCGCTTTAAATCTGAAGCTCAGTAGCGGACATAATGCCGGTCGGACCCCATGTCATGATGCCGGCCCCGGTGCCACCTTGCATGGAGTATACCTGATTGCCGATCACGTTCGGCACATCGTAGGCTAGCAGCGCGCCGGGCATCGACAGATTGCTGGCCGTGATATTCGCCCGGTCGTTGTTGCCGATCATGTTTGTATTGGCAACCGCACCACGCGACAGTCTCGTGGCCACCGACGCCGTGAGCGTACATGAGATGGTGCCGTAGGCCTCAACGCGAATAAGGTTTGAGGCCGAAGAAATATTCATCGTGACATTCTGCCCGGCCAATGGGACCAGCGTAGCGCTAGAGGTAGAGCCGCCACCACCCGTGACGGTATTGGCATTGCCGACCATTTCACCCGGCCGCTTCACCCCAGGCCCGAGAAGTTCGCTTTTCGACGGAATGGTGGCCCAGGTGCCGGCCGTCGCCTGAGTTGACTCCAGGTATCCCAGAACCCGCAAGTTCTTTGCCGATACCGTGCTCGCCGTATACCAAGTCTGTGCACTGTTCGAACTGGAGGTGACGCCGGTGCCATTTGCCGCTGCGGTCTCATCCCAAGGGACAATATTGGTGCCGGAGAGCGTGTTGTAAACGCCAAGCAGCGCGCTCCCGCCGTTATTGAATGCGGCAAGCCATATGCGGTTGGCCTGTCCATTCACAGTTCCGAGCGTTGCATTGGCGGGCACCGTGATGGAAAGCGCTGCGGTCTGCTCGATGACAACATATCCAGCGGTCGCATCGCGGATGAAGAAAAATACTGGGTCGCTTGATGATGGATCAGCTCCCGCTAGTGTCTTCATCGCAATCGTGAGTGCATTTGCCGCCACCGAGGACACGATGGTGCCGTTGAGCATGCCAACCGCGAAGGCCACTGCGGCCGTGGTGAGCATCGCTGGCGTGATGGTGTTAGCAGCTCCGACCGGAGCGCCGCCGTCCTGAAGGACTTTGCCGGTTCCGTCGGCAAACGTCGCGATATGACCGGCCGTCGAGGATCCTGGCCCTGTCACGTTACCAGAGCCGACTGGAGGCAGCAGACCTGCCGCCGCCGCACTGTTGGTCAGTGCGATAGTCCAATCTGCATGAGTGCCAGAGCCACCGGTCGCTATCACATTTATGGTCAGCGACGTGCCGCTGTAGGCCGTGATCTGCCCAAGCATCTGATTGGCGGAATTCGAGGTTTCGTTGACCAACACGTATTGGCCGAGCTGGAAAGCCTTACCAGCTTGAGTCGTGAAGGTCTTTGAACCGGTGCCAATTACCAGCGAAGTAGCTGACGTGGCCGATTGCGTCGCGGTGGCCACCACGGATTGCGCCCCGAAGGTGATGTTCGATGTACCCACCACCACTGGATCGTCAGTGGTCGTGCAGATATAGGTAAGCCCTGCATTGACGGCGCCCAGCGCCACCGTCACGGCCATGCCAGAGAAGAATTGCTGGTTATTGGTTGCGTCCGTGGTGCGCACCCACGGCCCAGTCGTGGCAGCATAGATGCCGTTGTTGATAGCGTTCGCTTCGTCCTTGCACAACACACGGTCACCGGCAACGAGCTGCACGCCGTCGACGACGAGAAGGCCCCCAGCCGAGGGATTGAGTGGTGATCCCGTGGAAGCAACTCGGACAGGCGGAAACGAGCCCGAGGTCAGTATGGTGTTGCCGGCGATGGAATTGATGGCCATTTTACGCTGCCAGTTCTTTGACCTGCATAAAGCTATTCGCGACGCCGCCCATCTGTTGTCCGCCGGCGGCGCCATTGAAGGTGAACGTGTTGACGGCGGAGCCACCCATGCGAGTCTTGAATGTGGTCGAGGAAAGCGCCGCCGCCAGAATCACATGACTGATACGCTGCACGATCTGACCGTTCGCGGTGCCCTGATTCTGCGAAGTTGCCGTCAGGGCATTCGCCGAACTGTCCTGAAACAGCGCCATTGAGATATTATTGCCGACGCTGCTCGCTCCGTACCCCTGCGCATCAACTTCCAGCACATTCGCCGACGAAGTCGGCGTAATTCCTTGCGTCATATATTGGTCGCCGGCCGTATTCTGCGGAATGCCGGACGTGGACATAGTCGTCGTTCCCGTCGTAGACGCCCCCGTCGGCGTGCGTTGCCGCTGGATTTCCGTCCCCGGCAGCGGCGTTGAGCCGGGCTGATAAAGCTGCATCCTGGTGGCGAGTATGTTCCATGTGCCGGCGGTCGCGAGCGTCCCGCCGGTCTCCCAGGTCGCATAACCGATCGGCACATACGGCACGTTGCTCCGCGCCGTGGTGCTGTAGGCCACCTGCGCCGATGCCGCGCCCGATACTGCCGACGTGCTGATGAGGCCCCAGCCGCGCAGCGGGTAGATGCCGATGACATTCGTTCCGGCGCCGGCGCCCGCTGCCAGCGACACGCAGTTGATGACGAACAGCTCGACCGTGCCGGCATTGTCGAGCGCGCCGATCCACACCTTGCCCGGCGTCGCATTGAGAAAGCCGATCGCCTGGCCGGACGGAATCGTGATCGAGAGCGCCGCCGTAACGGTGCGGACCGTGTAGTTTCCGGTCGCCGCGGTGGCGTTGCGAAACAGAAACGTCACCGGATCGGCGGCAGACGGATCGTTGCCGGCCAGCGTCTTGATCGCGAAGGTTTGCGCGTTTGCGGCCTGCGACTGGACGATCGTGCCGTTCACCATGACGGCGGTGAAGAGAGTTGAGGCGCTCACGCCCGGCGCGGTCTGGCTGGCCGTGATGGTGTTGTTGGCGATCTGGGCCGCCGTGATGGTTTGATTTGCGATGTTGCCCGCCGTGATGGTCTGGCTGGCGATCTTCGCTCCCGTCACAGCGCCGGCCGCGATCGTCCCGGCGCCGCCGCCGGCCGCGAACGACACATCGCCGGAGCCGAACGCCGGAAGATCGGCCGCCACGATGGCGCGAAAGCTCGCTCCCGCCGGCGCGCCGCTCGACGGTCCCGCAAAGAATGTATTGGCCGTCCTGATGCCGAACCCTATGACGGAGTTGACGAAGGTGAGCGGCGATATCCCGAGCGTGATCGGGTCGGCCGTCGTCAGCTCGAACCCGAGGCCGTTGTTGACGGTGCCCTGCACCACCATGACCTGGAGGCCGCCGGCGAACTGGGAATTGTTCTGCGCGTCGATCGCGCGGGTCCACGGTCCAGTCGCGGCACCATAGATGCCGTTCGTGGTGGCATCCGTCTGGTCCTTGACCAGCACGCGGTTTCCGGCCGCCAGCGCCACACCATCGATGGTGAGGAGGCCTCCCGTCGTGAGATTGATATTGCTCCCCGTCGTCGCCACTCGCACCGGCGCCTTCCAGGCGAGGTCCGGGTTCGGGTTGGTGGCGATTGGCGGGTCAGCTGCGGATACGGTTGCGCCGCGCCGGTCGATGGTGGCCATGGAGTATGTCTCCGATTCTCGTAGCCCGGGTTGGGCGGAAGCGAAACCCGGGGACAGCCGCGCCGCTTGCGATGGCATTCCCGGATTTCGCTGCGCTCAATCCGGGCTACAGGCTACGGGCTGCGGCGGGATGAAGTCTCCCATCCGTCGCGTCCGCGCTCCCACACGAACAGGACCTTGCCTTCGATCCGCTGGTCGCCGGCGGGCCTGAACCCCAGGCGCTTCAACCATCGCACGGCGACCTCGCTGCCGGCGTCGGCGGTAGCGACTACCTGCCCGGCTTCGGAGGTCCGGATCATCTCCATCGCCATCAGGCCGGCGCGGTGAAATGCGAGCGGATAACGCCTGGCCTCTGGAATACTTTCTGCGGCGCCATCGTCGGGACATGCAGCGCCGTCGTGGTTCGATGCCGGACGTACCAACTGCACGAACGCAATTGCGGGCCCTCGCGGCGGAAACGCAATGCCGCCCATGCCGATCACGCGATCATCGACCACGGCTGTGATGGTGCGGATACGGTACGGCAAAGGCTCGCCGATGACGTGAGGCAGGTCGGCGAGAATGGTCGGACGCAGCGTTACCTTTGGCATGCGCAGCGCCTCCATCGGCTCACAAGCCTCACGCCGCAACAGCTCCGAGACTTTCTCTCCTCCGCCTTGTGGGGAGGGGTCGGGGGTGGGGGTCGGTGGATGTGGCACTCCCGAGACGCAACGGCACGACCCCCCACCCCAGCCCTCCCCCACAAGGGGGAGGGAGCCACCCTCACGACTTCTCGTTCGTGGCGAGCCCGATCACCACACCGCCCACCGTGCAAGGATTGGGCGCTTGTGCCAACAGACACAGCCGCGCATCGGTTTGCCAGCTGCCCGGCGCTTCGATCATGGGTTCGTCGTACTCACTCCAGGTCGTTCCGGCGGGCGTCGCTGCGCCAGCTTCATAGAGCGGCAGATTGTCGAGCGCGTCGAATCTCTGGCCGAAGGAAATGCCCTGGTAATTGGCGTCGTACAGCACCAGTCCGACATGATCGATGCGCTTGCGTTGCGTCAGGGCGGAGCCCAATTGCGCTGCATAGGCCAGCTTTGCCGACATGAACGGCGCCACATAACCAAGACATGCGATGATGGTCAGCGCGGTCTGTCCATTGGGCAGCGTAATCGTGCCGTTCGTAACGACGATCGCACCGACATGGACCGGATCACCGGTGGAGCCGATATCGGCAAGCACCTCCGCCGGATATCCGTTGTATTGCGCGCCGACGTTGAGTGTTGCAGTCGCGGCTCCGGTGGTATTAGAGATGACGGCCCCGGCGAGGCCTGCCACGATATTGGAATGGGCCTGGCCGCCCGGCAGCGTCAGCACGCCCAAGAGGTTCGTTGTGCCGGAGCCGATCGCCTGGCCGTCCGCCCACACTGAAACGAGTGTGTTCGGCAGATGCGACAGCGTGATGGTGGAGACCGGCGCACCCTGATAGACCACGTGGCAGTCGAGTTGCTGGTTGATGGCGCCGCCGACGCAGTTGGTGCGCGGAGCGAGCCGCTCGATGAATCGGCGCGTCACGCCGTTCACGGTACGCCGGATCACGAAATAGACGAGGTCTTCGAGCCCGTTCTGCGGCAGCACCGCGACGTTCTCGACGACGCCGAGCGTCTGCAGCCGCCACCACGCCTCGACTTCGTCCTTCACGTCGTACAGGAGCGCTGCGCATTGCCCGTCGCCGCGCGGCAGCAGGATCATTTTGTCCGGCTGGGTCGTCTTGTCGATGTCGACGAAGCCTTGCGTTCCGATGTCGAGGTTGAGCCGCGTGAGATCGCGGTCGTCGTAGTCCATCTCCTGAGCGTTGAAGAACAGCTCGTAGACCCGGCGGCCGGACTGTTGCACGTAAATGCCGCGCTTGCCGGCCTTGATGGCGGGAAGGCGCTGAGCGCCCTGATCGGAGCAGTCGCGGATCACGATCTGGGTCGGAGTCACCGGCTGGTCGAAGTTCGATGACCGCGCCGACATGATCGATTGCTCGCGGCCGAGCATGAGCCGGGTCAGCGACAGGCCCCACGAGATGGTGTCAACTGGGCCGGAGCCCAACGTCACATTGATGGCGCCGCCGTCTCCGGTAGCCGTGCCGTCGAGGTTGATATCGGCGTAGTTGGTGAAGTCGTCGGAAGCGGACAGCCACGCCTGGTTGCCGCCGAACCAGCACAGTCGGCCCTCATGGAACGCGACGGAGGTCGGGAAACCACGGAATGTCGACCAGTCGCCCTCGACCCAGTCCGTGGTTGCCTGCAACGAGGAGAAGGAGTCGAGCACCTGGGTGTTGACCGAGGTGGGCGAATTGTAGCCGGTGACGCGGAATATGCCGTATCCGCCGCCGCCGGCGTAAGTCGAGGTCACTGTGACATTACCGCTGGTGTAGTCGCCGCCCTTGAAGCCCACCCGCTCCCACGCGATGACGTTATCGAGGTCGGGCGTGCCCGTGTTGCCGCCAGTTGAGGACGAAAATGTCGGCGAGCCGTTCGCAGTCGCGCTCGATACGTCGATGAAGCCGGAGGCGGCGGAATCATAGCTGCGCTGGAATGTGAGTTTTCCGGTCCAGGCGCCTGACGTGGTCCAACTGTAGTTTCGGGTCGAGCCGACGCCGGTCACCCGAACCGCCGATGTGAAGGCGTTCTGCGCTCCCAGGATGGTCTGATTGAATTGCCCGTTGGAAAACACCCGGAACAGGCAGCCCACGTGCCCGGGCTGAAACCATGGTCGGTCCGACGTCAGTGTGGTGTTGCCGGAATAGGCACCGGGGGTGAAGTTTGCCTGGATTCCCGGCGAGGCCTGGAACGGTCCGTTATTGGAATAGAACAGCACCGTTGACCAGCTATGGGCAGCGCGCCGCTCGATCTTGTACTGCTGTTGTCCGTAGCAGCCGATGAAGATGATGTCGCCGGACTGATCGTAGCGGATGTTCGGCAAGTCCGCAGCACCCCACGGCGTCGGCAGCACCAGCGGCCCGGCGGGCTCGATCGCGCATGAGGTCAATGTCTTCGGCCACGCATCAGTGGCTTCGATCTGAATGCACAGGCTGGAACTGCCCGGCGTAAAGGTGAGGGAGTGCGTTCCGGTATCGAGCGTCGTCTGAGGGATGAGATCGGCGCCGCCAAGTGTCGAGCCGGCTCGAAACACAACAGGTCCTTGCGTGACGACGATGCGAATCGCGTGTTCGATGCCGAACGCTGACGGCGACACCGTGACGGTCTGCTGAATTTGCGCAAGTCCGCCGACCGGCGGACACAACAGCGTGCACACGCCGCCGCCCACCGTCGCAGTCGCCCCGGACGTCGTGTTGGCGGTCAACCAGCTGCCGAGGCCCAGAAAGAACGGATCGCCGATGGATGTCGCGACCGCGGCGCGGCTTACCAGCGCTTCATTGACCCAGACGCGCATCTTGTTGGCGGTCAGCTCGATCAGAGCGGTGTCGAGCTTCGAGAACACAAAACGCACGAGCTTGGCCGGCGCGTCACCCAGCACCTCGCCCACATAATAAAGCCCGGGCCGCAGCGACATCGGCCCGACCACATAAGGCAGCCAGTTGACCTGGCACGCAGCCGCCATGCGCAGCTTCGCCACGTCGACGCGAGCCAGCGCGATTTTGGAGACTTCGCCGGCATTCATCGCGTATAATAGTGGATTAGCCTTCACGATGATTTTACCTTCATTTTCTTGAAACGCCCCCGTGTATGCTATACGGGCGCGGTATGGGAAAGAAACTTATTGACCTCGTTGGCGAGACCTTTGGACATCTCACGGTGATCAAGCGCGAAGGTTCACTTCGCAGCCACGCTACTTGGCTATGTCAATGCGATTGCGGAAATCTTTTTGTTGCACAGAGTGACAAACTAAGAACAGGACGGGCTGTTTCATGCGGTTGTCGCATTGGCGGTGCCACCCATGGCCACACAAGAGGACAACTCAAGGGAAAACAATCTTCTCCTACATTCAGGTCATGGAACGCGATGATTGGACGCTGCACATACCGCAGTGTTTTTGGGTTTGAGTACTATGAATGGAGAGGCATAAAAGTCTGCGACAGCTGGCGTTATGGAGAAAATGGGAAAAGCGGTTTTGAATGTTTTCTCGAGGACATGGGAGAACGTCCAAGCCTCGAATACTCGCTTGATCGATACCCCAATAACGACGGTAATTATGAGCCTGGAAACTGTCGCTGGGCCACAAAGCGTCAGCAGGGAAATAACCGATCTGATAATCAGCTTTTTAACTATCGCGGCCGTAAGTTTACTATAACGGAGCTGGCAAGAGAAACTGGCGTGCCAATACAAAGGTTAAGACATCGACTGTTGCGCGCGTCAAGTTCTTCGCTGTGGACCGTCGAAGAGGCGATCTCCACTCCAAAGGGCGCTCTCGGAACGAGGCCAGATCGCAGACATTCTCCTAATTTTGGGCGCAGCCGCCGCAATCTAAAGAAGAAGTGATTCACGACCGCGCACCGATATAAGCCCAATACCGACTGCCGCTCAGATTGAAGACGAGGTTTACTGAATCCGGCCAGCAATTGATACCGTTGATTCGAAGTTCGCAGACTCGTTCCCGGCCGTCGCGAGCGAGTAGGGACGAGCGCCGGCGCGCATCAATCGTTCCCCTGCGGCCCAGTCACGATCGAGCCGCCGGTTCCGCCGCCGAGCCACAGGCCTCCCGGCCCGAACGCGCCGCGGCGAGCGCGCGCCCAGAACGGCACTGGCGGCAGGCCGGGCGGCTCATCCATCGCTTCCTCTGCCTTGGCGACCCGGCGAGCGCGCTCTTCTTCCCGCTGCAGGCCGGCCTTCAATTCCTTGTCGTTGGTGATGCGCAGGCACGCTTGCCTCGCGAGACGCAGCGAGACGTAATCGACGAAGTGCTCCGGCCAGCCGCCGATGTTCATCCCATAGGTGGGATCGTTGGAAACGTAGGACACGTAGATCGGCGTGAGGTTGGCATACCAGAACCCGGCTTCATCGCTGAATTGCAGCAGCGGCGGATCCATGTTGGGCGAAGCCGAGACCAGAATGGTTCTGACCCAGTCGATCGGGATGGAGAAGCAATAGTTGAATCCGAACTGCGGCGTAAGCGTCGAGCTGTTGTCGATGCGGGCAGTGCGTTTTGCGAATTTCCACAGGCCCTGCGACAGGCAGAAGCCGACCACGTCCGACCAATAGGAATCGAGCACACGGCGCGGCTCGCGCGGTTCGGATAAGCTCGCGAGCTGGCGCTCGCCGAGATGGCCGAGCGCCTCGTTGTAGATGAAGAGCTGCGTGGTCATGGGGGCACCGGATGTCAGGGATCAGACGTCAGGGATCGGATGTTGGAGGCCACATGTCGGAGGTCGGAAGGACGGAGCTCCGACTCCGCCTTCCGGTCTCTGTCCTTTGGCATCCGTCCTCTGTTTAGAAGTCGGCACTCGCTTGCACGAAGCCGGCGCCACCACCGCCCTGGAGCAGAGTGCCCTGGCCGGCGGTCGCGGTTGTGGTGCCGGTCACGCTGATGTAGTTCGGCGTGTGGGTGGTGCCGGCCGCAAAGCCGGCCACTGCGGTCGCGACGCCCGCGATGTTGAACTTGAAGGACCCTGCCGACACTGTGACGGTCGGCGCGGCGCGCATTTGCACGGGCAGCGGAATGAAGATGATTTCGGCATTGGTTCCGGCGACCATCCCGGCGCCTACCACCACACCGGACGCCGGTTCTGGAATGTTGAAGAAGTAGCGCTGGGCGATTGCCAGCTCCAGTTCGACGTCGCGGTGCTCGAACGGCGTTGCCTGCGCACCAATCTCGAGCTGCACGCCCATGATCTGCACGACGTCGGCCGCGCCAGCGGTGCCGACCGGGGTGGCGTTGAACAGCACGCCGAGCTCGGTGCAGCCGGCGGGGACCGGCGCCGTGAATGCATAGCGCGTCCATGTGGTGGTGATCGGCTGCGCGATGTTCGCCGCCGCGGCCGCGATGCCCTGCGCTGGGGTCAGCGTGAGCGAGGAAAAGCCCGTCCACGTTCCCGCCACAGCGCTCGCAGCGCTCTGGTTCGTCCCTGTCCCGCTGACAAGCTGCACGTTGAGGCTTCCGGACGCCGGCGACCAGTTGGCCCCGGCCTGTGCCCAGAACGACAGCGTCACCGTCTGCCCCTGTGCACGGATCGCGTCCAGCGTCTCCACGATCTGGCCGAGCGTGATGACCGCGGTGTTGGAATTGGCGGCAGCGCGGCCGAACTGGAGGGCTTGGCTGAACCCGGGCACGGCCGTGACACCGGTGATCTGGGAAACCGAGATCGATGACGCGGCGCCGCCGACCGCAAAGAAACGATCCGCCGTGTAGGTAAGCGTGCTCGCAATGCCCGTGAAGCCCGTGCCGCGCTGCCATGGATTGGTGGTGAAGTCGCCGCCATCGATGATGTTGCGCGGAAAAGCCAGCTGCGAGCCGCCGACGCCGGCCGGGGCCGCGAGGGTGGCGGTGCCGGGTACGCTCATGGTGCCGGCCGTCAGGCTTTGGACCTGCAGGATATAGCCCTGCGGGTTCGTCTGATTCACCACGATGACGAAATCCCCAAGGCTCATGCCTTTGAAGGTCGCGTCCGTGATGTAGCCTGCGGCCGTCACCTGGGCCAGCGTGTCGGTCGTGGTGTATTCCCACAGCTTCCACGCGCCTTCGACCGGGCCGCCCGCGATATAGGTAAGAGTGCCGGTGGTATATGCCATTGCGAAAATCCTTCGGATTCTCAGGCATCAGCAACCAGGCGTCAGGAATCAGGCATCGGGAGTCAGGAAAGCGACTGTGCTTCCTGACCCCGCTTTCCTGATTACTGATTCCCGATCACAGATTCCTGTTATGTGTATTTCGAGCCGTCGTGATTAACGACCACGACGCCGGAGTTCTGCAGTAGTGCCGAACCCATAAAGATCGAGGAGCGCGCCCAGTAGTAGGCGTTCTCTTCGTTGTAGCCGGCGCGCACATCCATCTCGCCCGTGTTCACCGCGTGGCCGACGGCGGAGCGGTGGAACGCAAAACACTGCTCATTGGCGGTGCCCACATTCGGAAGGTGCGGATGGAAGATCCAGTTGAAGCCGGCCCAGCGCCGGAAACGGCGTGCCGGCCCGACCAAAGGCTTGATCTCGACATATTCGGCCTTCTGGAATTCAGGGATCTGCATGAGGTAGGCCCGCATGGCGGGCGAACCGACGAAGAACATGTTGTCTTCTTCGGTGGTGTCGACGTCCTGCAGATCGAGGTGCGCCAGCCCACGCGTCGCCAGCGCAAGGGTCATCACCTGCGCCGAGCCCAGATTGCTAGTCGCACCGGACAGCACGCCCAGGATGTCCTGGTCGATCTTCCGGTTCAGCACCTTGACCGTCGAGGCCTGCATGATGCGACGGCCGTCGCCTTGAGAGGCGAAGATATTGAATTCGGTACGCTGGGGCTTGTCGTGCCACTCGACAAGTGTCGTGGGCACTTGGGTGAGACTGTCGACGCGCGGCGGAATATTGCCGTTGAGACCGCGCGTGACTGCGGTAGCACCGCCGGAACCGGCCACCAGGAACATCGCCTGGTTGCCTTTGATCACCGCTTCAGTCGTGCAGACGTTACGCAGCCATGACTGGCCTTGCTCGAACTGAGCGATGAACTCCTGACGGTACTGTATCTGAAACGCCGAGTCGGCCATTGATCCAGTCCTTCATGATCATCGTTGAGATGCCTCCGTTCCGGTTGTCTGCGGGCGCATGATCGGGGTTGGCCGAGTTCAGGAGATTGAAATCAATCGACAGTCAGAGGTGCGGCGACGCGGGACCGATTGTCGTCTGATCTTCGATTCCTGAAAGCCGGCGCCGTCACCTGCCCCGCAGGGCTTTCCGTCGGCGGGTGAGATTGCAAGCCGTTCGGGGCCGCCGCGGGCGGATTGGAGCGAGGTTGGAGAACCTTGCTCCGCGGAACCGGGCGCCGATGGGATGTCCGATCGTCTCGCGAAATGGGGTGATCGAGTCGCCACGATCGAGATTGAGCATGGCGGCGATACAAGTCCGGAAACCGCACATCCGGCCGTCGTACGCCGCTGCGGGCGTAGTGGCAGTGGTAGTGAATCCCGGAGTAAGCGTCATCAGGTTGCTTGATCGGCGGAAATGCTATGCTGCCCCATTCAAGTTCGGGGCGCCGCAATCATGGACACGCCAAGACTGACGCTGAGAGTGGATTTGGGCAGCGGCCGCGCCTTGGGGCCGGGCAAGGTCCGCCTGCTCGAAGCCATCGAGAAAACCGGATCAATCTCACAGGCTGGCCGGATCCTCGGCATGTCCTACCGGCGCGCCTGGCTTCTGGTCGACGATATGAACAATTGCTTCCGCGATGCGGTGATCGCCGCGCAGCCGGGTGGCGTCCATGGCGGCGGCGCGACACTGACGCCGTTTGGGCAGAAGCTGGTCGAACGCTACCGTGCCATCGAGGCTGACGCCCTGGTCGCGACCCGCAAGCATCTTCATGGTCTCGGCGCCGCGCTGAAAGCTCCAAGATCGCAGCGCGCCGCGGCCTCGCTCAAGCGTTCGGTGCGCGCGCCGTCGACGAGGTGAGCTGTCGGCCGGTATTATCCCGCTCGGCCAACCCGCGCTTGCTCGCGTCTGGCGAGCAAGCCGCGATATTCCTGTTGCATGCGCGCGCCGGAATTGCCTGTCCAATAGCTTTTCCACAAGTCGGAACCGTGCGGCGCGCGCATGTATTTGCTTTCGATCTCGGCAATGCGGCTCTCCACATTGGACAGGCCGCCGCCTGAGGTGTTCGGAAGCATGGCGCCGCTCGGATTGAGAGATTTTGCCACCTCCAAAATGGCCTTGTTGAACGTCGGATGATTAGCAAGCACGCGCCCGTCAGACAGTCTGGCGGTCAGCAGTGCATCCTTGAAATCTTCCGGGAAGCTCTGGTCAAAGAACTGCGCGACAGTATTGCGGTTGGTCTCATAATCATGGCCCCATTCGCGCATGAGGTCCTTCGACCCCTCGTGCTTGAAGGCCGCGTCGGCGTGGTCACGTTGGGCAGCCAGCCGGTCCTGCATGTCGAAGTACCAGCCGACTGCCTGGTTGTATTGAGTGGCCGTCCATCGGCCCTTGAGGGCCTGGTCAGCAAACGAAGCGAGCAGCGCCCGCTCGGCTTCTCCCGTCACGGTGCCATCGCCAAGCTGCAATCCATCCACATAGGCAGCAGCATTTGTTGGCAACCCATGCTCGGCGCGCCAGGCCGCAAGCTGCGCCGGTGTCGCATCATCAGCGGGCGGTTTCGTCGACCGCAGGTCGCCCGAGGAGAGCCTTGCGGTCAGCTCCTTGTAGGCTTTGGCAAGCGCCACCGGGCTTTCGAATCGATCGAGCGTTTTGCGAAACGCCTTGTCGCCGCCAGCCAAGTCTTCTCGCCAGGATTCCGGAAAGGCTTTCGCAGCTGGCTCAGGAGCGGGCGTCACATTTCTTGGCGGCGGCGAAGTGTTTTTTGCTCGCGGCTGAGCCGCGTTCGTCGCATCCATCCGCGTGCCGCTCGGCATGCCGCGCCCGGCGCCAGCCGCAGGAACGTCCCGTGGTACGTCGTTCCGAACCTCGGGAGGGCCGGAGCCAATGCCCTCGCCGCCTGCGACTGCGCCGTCCTCGGACGCTATTGCAAAGTGCGGCGTGGGCGCGAAACGATTATCCCGCATGGGTCACCTCGTCGATGGCATCCTGGTCGCGCCCAAATCCGTGGCGCGACCGGTGTGAAGCCCGGTAGGGCGGGTTAGTCGAAGACGTAGCCCACCGCGGTGTAGCCTATCGCGCCGAAGGCGGATTAGGCGGCGCTCATCCGTCCTACGGCTACCAGCGCTTCACATGCGCGGATGGCTGACGAACGCCGTACTGGTCGGCGTGTTGCGCGTCGTCGTATCGCGTTCTGCTTCTTCCTTGGTCAGGATGCTGTCGCGCAGCACCGTTCCAGTCGGCCCGATGACGCACCAGCGCTTGGCCGGACCGCGCCACTGGGCGTAATGGCTTCCCCGCGCTTCGATCTGACCGACCGCGACGCCGCCAAGCGGCACCTTGATCAGCTCGGCAAAGCGGATGAATTTCGCCGGTACGTGCTCGACCAGATAGAGCAGTGCGAACAGCGTGGATTGCTCGTCCAGCACTTCGACGATATCGCCGGTACGCAGCTTTGCTTCGTTCGGACCCCACACCGCCACGTCGGTGAGGACGCTGTCATAGGGCGTGCGTTCTCCGTCGATCACGACGCGCCACCAGTTTCGGGCAAATGCGGCGTCCTGCATTGCACTTTGTGGGATCGGCGCTACTGGCCGGGGTGTTTGTGCCGCAACGTCGGATTCGAGGGCAGGCTTCGATGTCTCGGCAAGGACTGTTGAGATGCGGGCGCTCGCTGGTGCTTTGCGCGTGGGCCGTGTTGCTGGTTGAGTCGCCTGAGTCATGGGTATGTCCTGTCGCGCCAGGGAGGTAGCGGTCCGCGATCCGGCGCATGGGATCGATGCCGCGTGATCTCGCGATCAGGCGATGAAGTGGCACGCGTTCAGGAAACGCACGCCGGTTCAGCCCGAGTAGCGATTTCCAGGTCAAGCGGTGGCCTGCGTCGCATCAACATCGGGCGGCGCGGTTGAGGACAATGCGGCGCTTGCGCTGTCCGCGGCCGTGTTGCTGTGCAGGCGCGCTAGCGCCTGGGCATAGTCCGTGCGCAGCCCAGCCTCTGTCCAGTAACGGCGTTGTCCCTCGCCGCTGGGATCGCGTAACAACGTCTCGATTTCATCGATCCGCTGCCGATCGGGGCTTGCCTTCAGGGGCCGCTCGGGAGGGTCTTCCGCCAGCGCAAAATCGTGAAGCCGTTCGCGCGCCTCGAATGCCGCATCCTGCAGCTCGCCGTCGCCCCAATAACGGGCTGGGTCGCGGCGCAGCAACTCATCGGCGCGCGCAAGGGTCGCCCGGTCCTCGTCGGGACGCGGTATTTGCATCACCGCGGCAGGGCCATTGTCGCGAATCGCTCGATAGAGATCGAGGGCGCCGTCTCGCTGCTCGGCCGGCCACCTTCTGTCGGCGGCGAATTGCGCAAACGCATCGGCGAGTTGCCCCTCGTCGCCGCCCGGCCGCATATGGTCGCGATACCAGCCAAGGGCGTCCAGAAATTGTGCAAACGACAGGCCCGCGCGCTTGAAACCGTCACGAAACGCGCGGCGTAAGGCTTCGTCCTGCTCGCTGACCAATCCGAATTCGCGATAGCGGTGCATGCGGGGTCCCCAGTCGTTATGATGCCGGCGCGATCTGGAAGAAGATGTTCTTCGTGCTGAGGTTTGAACCGGATGTCTGCCGGATTTGCCCAGCGGTCGAAATAACGACCTCGAAACTCGACGTCACATTGGCCGGCGTGGTGAGATCGAGTGCGAACAGCACGACGTCGCCATCGACTGCTGCCGGAAATGCGACGTTACCGACGCCGTTGCTGCCAGGCGCCAGCTGCGACACGACAGGTCCGCGTTTGGAGCCGACCAGCTGACTGTCGATCATGAGTCCGGATGAGGCGCTGAAGCTGCCGTCGCCGACGAGCCCGAGGCGGCGGCCGTGAAGCCAAAGCAGGACGTTGTCTTGCGTGAGTGCGGGCATGAGTTGAGACTCCGGTTGGTTCGTGGATGGTCAGAATTGCTTAGCGGTGCCTGTAAGCGGGGCAGAGATGCGATGCCGCCTGGCCAGTGCGCTGCCGAACTGATGCCGCATCGGGTCGCTGTCGCCCCGGCCCGATA
>DATGCX010000271.1:0-9766 GCA_035311445.1 Xanthobacteraceae bacterium
TTCCGCACGCCGCTGACCATCATCGACGGACATGCGCAACGCCTGCGGAAACTCAGCGACCGCATCGGCGCCGATGAGATCGTGACCCGCGCCGGTAAAATCCGTGCCGCCGTGCAGCGAATGACGCATCTGATCGATAACCTGTTGACCTCGACGCGTCTTGTCGAAAGCGGAGCCGGGCTCTATTTTCACCCACAGGACATCGATCTGCGCGAGCTGGTGCACGATGTTTGCCAGCTCCACCACGAGATTTCCCCCGGCTCGACTATTGCCGAGAACCTGGGGGACCGCAGCCTGCGCATGGTTGGCGATCCGAAATTGCTGTTTCAGGTTTTCGACAATCTCTTATCCAACGCCATCAAGTATTCGCCAGGTGGCGGCATTGTCACCATCACGTCGCGTCCTGAGGGTGGGCGGTTCGTCGTCGTGGTCGAAGACCAAGGCATCGGCATTCCGTCCGCAGATCTAGGGCGGCTTTTTGAGCGCTATTTCCGCGGTAGTAATGTCTCCGGGATTGTCGGCACGGGAGTCGGGCTCAATCTCGTCAAGATGGTCGTTGACCTGCATGGTGGCGAGATCGAAGTTGAAAGCCAAGAAGGCGAGGGTGCACGCTTTACCGTGCGGCTGCCGATCAAGCCGCCGCCGAGCGCCGGTCATCCCGAGCCGCCGTCGATCGAAATGATCGCTGAACTACGGGCCGCCGAGGAGCGGGTCGATGCGGGCTGAGGCGTCGACGCAGCTTCAGTAAATCGACGTGGTTTGTAGGTTTCGTAGGCCGGATCAAGGCAAGCGTAGTTCGGGACGGCCCAACCCGGATTGCGCCACGCTTCCGGCTGCGGCCCCCAAGGCACGGATGCCCGCGCAATCCAGCCGATGTGGTGCAGGTCTGCGCGGGGTCAGGTCAGATCATTCCGCGGACAATTACAATGGGCGGATCTCGACCTTGCGGAATCGCACGATACCTTGGCCGTACTGAAGCGCAATCCGCCCCTTTGGGAGCTTGGCATCCTTGGCGCCATCGACAGTCTTGATGCCATTGAGGACCACGGTGAATTCGGGGCCCTTGGCGGTGATGTCGTAGTAGTTCCACTGGTTTCCGGCCTTGGGCATGGGCGACACCTTGGCCACGTTAACGATCGCGCCGGTGCCGTAGCTTGGGTCAGGGCGAGTATCGAAGATGTTCACCTCATAGGCGTTTTCGGCTGTGACCCGCTTGGGATCGGTGGCGCGGATGAAGACGCCGCTATTGGCGGTGGCATCGACCCAGAATTCGGCCCTCAGTTGGAAGTCCCCGTATTCCTGCTTGGAGACCAGGAAGCCATTGCCCAAGTCGGCCTGGACGATGCCGCCTTCGAGCAGCCGCCAGTTGGCGTTACCGATGGGCTCCCAATTGTTCAGGTTGGACCCGTCGAACAGCGTAACCCAGCCGGTATTGGCCTGGCCGGATGCCTGCTGCGCATGCCAGACCGATGTGAGCCCGACGAAAAGCAGCCCGAGACTGATGGCGAACCAGCGTTTCATGGTGATGTCCTCCAGTGCTTATGATGGTTGCCGTGATTTGGATGGTGGGAACTTGCTGCGTGCGTGGGAACGGTTGAGCGACGGCGAAACCTATCAAGGGGACGGGATTTGCTACGCTCAATCCATCCTATCAGGATTCCGATCAATGGCCCTTGGAATTGAACGCGATCAGCGACATGGCCCGGACATTACGGTCCGCGATCATGTTGGCTGTTGTGACCTGATACTTCTTGAAATGCTCGGTCTGCCGATGCGCGTTCAGTGCGGCTTCGTTGTCGTAGACCTCGTAAAGAAAGACGTGGTTGGGATTATTCGCCAGCACGGTGACATTGAATTCCCGGCAACCCGGCTCCTTGACGGCATTGGCCGCATTCTCCTTGATCGCCTCCAGGAATTTCGGCATCTCGGACGGGATGACGACGAGATCGACCGCGTTGATGTAGACGCCACCGACCTGGGCGGCCGCATCGCGGCCTGGCAGAAACGCAACGAGTGATGCGCTGGCGAGCAGCGCAACAGCGGCTGCGGCAACAAAGACCGATTTCAGAGTTACTTTGCGCATGTGACTTTCCTCCGTGGGGCCGACTGAAATTGAGGTGGCGTTGGTCAGCCTGCAACGCACCGCCATTGTGATCGATCGATGGGACCGGTCGTCCATTTTTCGTGCGGCAGAATGCCCATTTTTGCTGCTCCCGACAAGGAGCACGCGCTGGTGCTGCGGTTCCACGTGCAATAGCTGCTCAGAATCGGTTGAGCCATGGCGAAACCATTACTATCAAGCGCGAGGTGGAAGCACTCGCGGTGCAGCGATTCAAAGCGAACGACATCCGCTCCGGCCCTCGCGGTTCAACGGTTAAGCCAGCCGCGCGCGAATCCGAGCAGCCCCTGGGGCAGAAAAATGACCATCGCGATAAAAATAATTCCCACCGGAATGAGATAATACTCCGCGAAAAAGCGCGAGAAGGCTTCACGCAGCAACAGGAAAAAACCGGCGCCGACAATCGGCCCCACCAGCGTGCCGATGCCGCCCATGACGTTGAAAATGACGGTCTCCCCTGAAACCAGGTAGTAGACGAAGTCGGGCGCGGCGAAACGGTTTTGAATCGCGTAGAGCACGCCGGCCAGCCCCGCGAATAGTCCCGACAGCATGACTGCAACCATCTTGTAGCGCTCAACTGGATAACCAATCGCGCGCGTGCGGCCTTCGTTCTCGCGGATCGACTGCAACACCATACCGAAGGGCGACTGGGTTATGCGTCGCAGAATGAGATAGGACGCCGTCACAACAGCAAGCACGAACCAGTGCAGGGTCTCATTTGTGAAAGGGGTCGCGTAAAGCCACGGAATGGATAATGCCGGCCGCCGAAACGTCAGCCCGTTCTGGCCTCCCGTCACCTCGGTCCAGGTGAAGATGATGACGTAAAAGATTTGCGAGAAGATGAGGGTCGTTATTGCAAAATAGATGTCGCGTAAGCGCGTGGAGAAATAGGCGACGAACAGCGCGGCGCCCGCTGCCCCGACGAGCCCGTAGCCGATAGCGAGCCACAGGTTGGGCGGACTGACTGTCAATAATGCGGCCGCGGCGCCGTACATGCCAAGGCCGAAGAACGCCGAGTGGCCGAACGAAAGCATGCCGCTGTACCCGATCAGGATGTCTGACGACATAGCGAGCAGTCCCCAGATCAGAATTTCCGTCAGGAAGCGGCGCCAGAATTCCGGCAACACGAGCGGCGCCGCCGCCAGCATCACGATGACGACGCTGAATCCGAACCAGTAGGTGGTCCTGAAAGTCTTGGCGGCTGGCTTTTTCATTTTGGCGTCGGAACGAAGAGGCCGGTCGGCCTGAATAGCAGGGTCAGGATCAGGACGACAAATGAGACGATGACCGCCTGGGCCGGGCTCACCCAGATCGAGGCGTAGGATTCGAGAAGGCTGATGAAGATGGCGGCGGCGATCGAGCCGCCGAGATTTCCCATGCCGCCAACCACGACAACGATGAAGGCCTTGAGCACCCAGTCAAGACCCATGGCGTGGTTGACCCCGACGAGCGGCCCGAACAGCACACCGCTGGCGGCGGCCATGCCGGCGCCGATGGCGAACACTGCGGTATGCACCCGCGGAACCGGGATGCCCATGGCCTGCGCCATAACGCGATCCTGGGTTGTCGCACGAATCCAGATTCCGTAGGTGCTGCGTTTGAGGAACAGCCAGAGGGCGCCGATGATGACCGCCGAGAGTCCGGCGATCAGGAGCCGGTACCACGGATATTCGAGATAGAAAAGCTGAAAGCTGCCGGTGAAGGGCTCCTGGATCTTGCGTGCCACCGGGCCGAACTGCCAGAGCGCATAATTCTGCAGCACCAGAGAGATGCCGAACGTGGCCAGGATCGTCGTCAAGGGATCGCGGCCAAGCAGCGGCCGGAGCGTCACGATCTGGAGCGCGGCGCCGAGCAGCCCTATGAGCAGGGCCGCAATGATGAGCGCAAGCCAAAAGCTGCCAGTCGCAGACAGCACGACGACACCGATGTAGGCGCCCAACATGAAAAGCTCGCCATGCGCAAAATTCACTACGTCCATGATGCCAAAGATCAACGTCAATCCCGAAGCGACCAGCGCCAGGATCATGCCGGCGACAATGCCGTTTACGGTTTGAATTATGATCTGATCGTAGGGAATGGAGCTGATGAATTCCGCAACGGTCTCCATGACTCACACTCCCAGATATCGATGAATGACTGCGTCATTCACCTTGATATCGGCCGCGGCGCAGTGATGCCGGATCACGCCCTTCTCCATGATGTAGATGCGTCGGCTGGCCTCGAGCGTGAGCGGTACGTTCTGTTCAACCAGTAGGATCGCGACGCACTCCCGCTGCAATACCTCGATGATCTGCCGGATCTGCGAGACCATGCGCGGCATCAGGCCTTCCGTCGGCTCATCCAGCAGGATGATCTTGGGTTCGAGCATGATAGCCCGCGCAATCGCGAGCATCTGCTGCTCGCCGCCCGACAGCGTACCGCCTGCCTGGCTGCGCCGCGCGGCGAGCACCGGGAAGTACGTGAAGACCTTCTCGAGAAGCTCGTGCTTTTTTGCATCGGGGACGTCGTGCCTGTCGAGACCGGTGCGGAGATTTTCCATGACCGTGAGGAGGCGAAAGATGCGCCGATCTTCCGGGACATAGCCGATCCCGAGTCGTGCCAGTTTGTGCGCCGGCAGGCCGGTAACCGAGTGGCCTCCCAGCAGCACCTTGCCCTCGCTTGGGCGGACGAGGCCCATGATGGTTTTGAGCGTGGTGCTCTTGCCAACGCCGTTACGCCCCAGGAGCCCGACGACCTCCCCGATGCCGACCTGCAGCGACACGCCATGCAGGACATGGCTTTTGCCGTAGTAGGTGTGGACGTTTTCGACTGAGACGAGGGGATCTGTCGGCGCCTGCGCGGTGGTGCTCATGTCTTGAGATAGACCTCCAGCACCTTCGGATTCTGCTGGATTTCCGCCGGCGTCCCCTCCGCCAAGACGCTGCCGTAGTGAAACACGCAAATCCGCTGCGCCAGCTCCATCACCACCTGCATATCATGTTCGACGATGAGGATCGTGAGGTTCTTGGCAATGCCACGCACCAAGTCCATGGTGTCGCGTGTCTCGGCAGCACTCATCCCTGCCGTCGGCTCGTCGAGGCACAGCAGGTCGGGTTCGGTGGCAAGCGCAATCCCGATCTCGAGATTGCGTTGCTCGCCGTGCGAAAGGTTGGCTGCCGGCTCCTTCGCCTTGCCGCGCAGGCCGACCGATTCCAGCACCGCTTCGGCCTTTGCGATGATGTCGCGATAGGCACTGTAATGCGTGAGCATGCTCCAGGCATGCCGGCGCGACTGCGCCGCGATGCGGACGTTTTCCAAGGCGGTAACGTTGGGGAGGATATTGGTGACCTGATATGACCGCGCGATCCCCTTGCGTGAAATGCGATCAGGGGAAAGCCCGGTAACGTCCTCGCCATTGAACAGGATCCGACCCGAAGTGGGGCGCAGAACGCCGGTCAGGCAATTGAAGAACGTGCTTTTCCCAGCCCCGTTTGGCCCGATGATCGCACAGATTTCGCCACGTGCAACTTCGAAGTTGACGTTGTCGAGCGCGGCCAGGCCACCGAAGCGGACCGTCAGCAGTTCTGCCCGGAGGATAGACGCTGGCGCTCCCTGCTGGGCGATAGCGGAGCGCAGGCTGATCGATGTATCCGCCGTCACTTACGGGGTATCCCGATGAAGTAGAATTGCGGCGCTGCGCAGGGACTGCTCCCTCTCCCCGCTTGCGGGGAGAGGGTCGGGGAGAGGGAGCCTTTCCACGAGTCTGAGCCTGTGGAGAGCCCCCCTCACCCGGAATGAGCGCGAAGGACGCGCTCATTCCGACCTCTCCCCGCAAGCGGGGAGAGGTGAAGAAGCTGCCGCGTCAATGTCATCAGGACATGCTCCTAGGCGGCGGCGAACTTGCAAGCCGGTGGGAAGAACGTCTTCTCCTTGTCGATCGTATCGATGATCTTGTGCTTGCCGCCCGCGATTTCGAAGATAAACTCGCGCACGAACGCTTGGTGATCCTCCTTGCGGAGCACCTTGTCACCCTGCGGGAAATCGTCGCCTTCCTTCATCTCCAGGCCTTCGAGCGCCTCGACCAGCTTCATGGTGTCCTCACGCCCGCGGAAGCCCGATTTCTGCATACCGAGCTTCAGGGCATTCATCGCCTCATAGTTCGACTGCACGTAACGGTCGGGCAGCGGGCCTGAGGGATCGATCTTTTTGAGCCGCACTTTGGCTTCTTCCAGGAACTGCTTGTGCGCCGGTGTGTTGAGCGGGCCCTCGAGAACCGGAACGTAGCGATTGATGCCGACGAAGCCCTCGATCTTGTTGCCGAGCGCGGGCAGGTTGGTGGATTCCGCTATGGCGCCGTCTCCGGCCCACTTGTATTTCCGGGTCAAACCGAGATCGAATGCCTGGTTGCCGACGACCACCGCATCCGCGCCGACGAACACCCCGAACAGCCCGTCGAAGTTCCCGTTGATCCTGGAGAGGAACGAGGTCATGTCGGCGGTGCCGAGTGGGATGCCGGTGGTGCCGACGACTTCGCCACCGGCCTTTTTAATTTGCTCCGCATAGGCATCGCGCGTCGATTGGCCCCACGCGTAGTCGTTAAAGGCGATGTGCCACTTCTTGCCCATCTTGACCAGATAGGGCGCGAATGCCACCGCTTGTGCCGGAGCATAATCGAACGGCCGGAAGCTGTAGCGATTGCACTTGCTCGTGGTCAACGTTGTGTCGAGGCACACGCTGATCATATTGACGATCCTGGCGTCCTCCCAGACCGGCATGCAGGCGAGGCAGATGTTGGAGAGGAAGCCGCCGACTTGCGCGTCGATCTTGTCCTCGCCGACAAGCTTTTCTGCTTTGCGGCGGGCGACGTCGGGCTTCGACTCGTCATCAGCGACGACCAGCTCAACCGGCCGGCCGTTGATACCGCCGGACTTGTTGATGCGGTCGACGGCCATTTCCACGCCGACCAGCGCCGTCTTGCCGCCTGCAGCCCCCGCGCCAGAAAGCGGCTGGATCGTGCCGATCTTGTACGGCTTGGCCTGGCCGATTGCGGCCCGCCACGGCGCCGGCAGCGATATCATTGCGCCCAGCACGCCGGCACCCCACCCGACCAGTCGGCGACGGGTCACTTTGCCGCTGTGCCAAAACTCGTTTGCTTCGTCGAAATCATTCCAGTCACCGGCCATTGTGAGTTCCTCCTCGGACCCTCTGTTCCAATCGGAAACGCGCCCGTCTGCCAAGCCCGCGGATCGCCGCCATTTAGGAGCCGCCGCGCCCCGCACGCTATCCGCGAATTGAACCATGATTTTCGGGATTCCCGACACATTCCGCTGAATTCAGGTTACCGCACAGGTTACCGCAATGGTCCTGGTGTGTGGAAGGGGTTGCACAGGGTTGCGACAAGAACAGCGGGGCGACCCGTGCCGCTCTCGCTATCGAGGGAGGCGACAAGGCGCAATAGCGTGTTTACGCCGTGGGTCGGCGGGGTTACGCCAATTGGTCGAAGGCGCAACCCTCATTCTCTGGACGAGACGGCGGGCCAAAGCGAAACCGCTCGACGCAAGAACCCTTCGCGGCGTTACCCCGGCACTTTCAGCAGCACCAGCGAAATCGCCGGCACATAGCTGATCAGCATCAGCGTCGCAAAATTGATCAACACGAACGGAACCACGCCGCGATAGATCGAGCCGAGCGGCTGGTTGAAGATCGCCTGCGACGCGAACAGGTTGAGGCCGAATGGCGGCGTATACATGCCAATCGACAGATTGACTGCCATGATGATGCCGAAGTGGATGGCATTGACGCCCGCCGCCTCGACCACGGGCAGCAGCAGCGGCGTAAGGATCATGATGGCGGCCGGCGGCTCGAGGAAGCTGCCGATCAGCAGCAGGCCGAGATTGACCATCAGCAGAATCTGCCACAGCGGCAGATGGAGCGAATTCATTGCGTCGATGAGGCTCTGCGGAATGCCGCTCGTGGTCAGCAGCCAGGAATAGATGCCGGCGGCCGTCACGATGATGAGGATTTGGGAGATCAGGAACACCGATGCGATGGTGATGCGCCACAGGTCGCGCCAGCCGATGTCGCGGTAGATGAACATCGTCACCACCAGCGAATAGACGGCGGCGACGCCGGCGGCCTCGGTCGGTGTGAAGACGCCGCCGTAAATGCCGCCGAAGATGACGAACGGTGTGCCGAGCGCCCAGCCGGCCTCCTTGGTGGAAGCCCAAATTTTCGGCCATGACGCCTTCTCACCGACCGCAACCTTGCGCGACCGGGAGTAGAAGACGACGTAGATAGCATCCACCAGTCCAATCAGCAGGCTCGGCAGGATGCCGGCGGTGAACAGGGCGATCGCCGATTGCTGCGCTGACATGCTGTAGAGAATCATCGAGATGGACGGTGGGATCACCACCGCGATGGCGCCTGAGGATGCGATCAGGCTCACAGTGAAGCGGTCCCCATAGCCGCCGCTCCTGAGCGCCGGATAGACAAGCCGCCCGACCGCCGCGACCGTGCCGACGGCGGTGTGGGACATCGCGCCAAACAGCTCGGACGAAACGATCGTGGTCATCGGCAGCGAGCCGCGCGTGCTGCCGGTGATGGCCGTCACCCACGCGATCACCCGCTTGGCAATCCCGCCCTGGCCCATGATCTCGCCCGCCAGGATGAAAAACGGGATAGCGAGCAGGGGGAAGTTGTCGAGGCTGCCGAACATATTGGTTTGGATCGCCGTGGTCTGCACATCGGCGACGAAGATGACCGCGACCAGCGAGCTGATGAGGAGGATCAGGTAGATGGGAAAGCCGATGCAGAGCAGGATCACCGGCAGGATGAAATACACGAATGTCGCTAGCACGGCCGCGGCGTCCGAAATGATGCGATCAAGCGGACGCCAACCAGAAATGCGTTAAGACCGAGGCCGATCGGCACCAGCGCCTGCGGGATTACCATTGGAATTTCCGCCGCTTGGCTACGCTGATCGAATTCCGCCAGCATCTGGACAGCAGGCCAGCCGAGCACGATGAGGATCACACAGACGGCGATCATGGTGAGATCGGCGGCCACGTCGAGCGCGCGACGCAGTCCGGGCGGCAGCGCGTGGAGGATGACGTCCATACGTAGCTGCTTGCCCTCGAACCCCACGACGGCATTGCCGAGGAATACGGTGCCGACCAGAAGGAACAGCATGATCTCCTCAGCGGACGCGATCGGATGAAAGAACAGGTAGCGGCCGGCGATATTCGCCGCGTTGAGCGCGACCGCGACGAGCATCAACACCGCGGTCAGGCCCTGAACGGCGAGGACGAGGTAGCGGACGAAAATCATTCGTGCCTCGGTGGAGGGCGGGCCTTTAACGTCCTTGTGGTTCTCCCGGCAAGCGGTGGGCAGGATGGCTTGAGCTGTTGCGAACCCATCTCAACGGCGCCATCGGGAGCGGCTGTCGATGGGTTTCGCTGTGCTCAACCCATCCGACATCGACGGTTTCATCGAATCGATCGGCTAGTTGCTGCGTTTCGCAGTCGCGATCATCTGGTCCCAGAGCGGTTTGAGTTCGGGCTTGGTCTTGACGATGTCGTCGCCGACCGAGGCTAGCTTGCTCATCATGTCGGCTTTGTCGGCAGCAGTAAGCGCGATTACCTCACCGCCTTTTTCGACCCACACCTTGCG
>DATGCX010000272.1:0-2431 GCA_035311445.1 Xanthobacteraceae bacterium
GGCAGCGGTTCGGGCTTGGGGGCAATACCACTCCCGAATGTTGATCGATGGGCGGCGAATGCGAGCTGCTCCGAACGCGCGCGCCATAGCGGAAGAGGCTATGCCGTCGAAACTAGGACAATCGGGGGTGTCTTCATGAAATCTACAGTCGTCAAGCGCTCAATCGTGGTCGCTGGCCACAAAACGAGCGTGAGCCTCGAGGATGCATTCTGGAACGGGTTGAAGGAGATCGCGCGCAAGCGGCACATGACCTTGTCGGAATTGGTCGCCGAAATCGATGCTCAGCGGCAACTCGGCAATCTGTCATCGGCCCTTCGGCTTTTCGTGCTCGACTTCTATCGCACCCAACTCTCCCACCCAAAGGGAGGGCGCGACGGAAATCAGGAGATGATCGGCGACACTGCGCCTGCTTTTCCTTGAGTTTGTATGGGCAACCCTACCGGCCGTCGGTTGTCCGGACCTCCACCCGGCCCAGGTGAAGCCAGGCGCACTCGCGTTGCGCCGCATAAGCGATGACGATCACGGTCTCACGGATGGGAGCGGGCATGACCGGCCAATCCTTGCTCGGTGATCCCGAGCACTGGCGCGCCCGTGCAGAAGAGGCGCGCATTCTGGCGCGTAAAGAGAAGAATACGAAGACCAAAGAGTCGTTGCTGCGGATCGCTGACGACTATGAGCGCCTCGCTCACTGGGTCGAAGACTGGGCCCTGCGGCGTCTATCTAAGAACTAACACCACCAACAAAGCCCAGGGCGGCCATACATGAACGTCGAAATGATTCTATTGATCGTGATCCTGACATTCGGGTTTGCCTTTGTGCTTGACCGGTGGGGTGCGCGAGGTAGGCGCGATTAGCTAACGGTACTTCGACGTTTGCCCTGACGCACCCACCGATGCATCGAGGCCCATCGCCTTGGTGGTCTTAAGGTCTCTCCGCGTGGGCACCGAAAGGTCTGCTGGCTTTTTTGGCTTTGAGGATGTGATCGACGTAGCCGGCCGCGCACCGCCGCCTTGCCCCAGATCTTGCCCCAGATCTTGCAAGAGGATTCGCTACCGCCCCCGCGAACCGATCGTGAGGCTGAGGAGCCGTCCGGGCAGCAGGCACCCCGTCGCGACGTTCGCTTGTCAGGCAATTGAGCATCGGTCTAAGGTGAGCAGTAGGCGGAAAAAAGCATGCGACGCGCTGGGACCATCGCACTTGCAACCCTCTTGTGCACGTTGATTGGCGGTGCGCCGTGGCACGCCATGGCCGCCGAAGTTTATCCGAGCCGGCCGGTGACCGTCGTCGTGCCGTTCACGCCCGGCGGATCGACCGACATCATGGCGCGGCACGAAGCGGAAGTCCTGCAGCGCGCGCTGGGGCAAAGCTTCGTGGTCGAGAACAAGCCCGGCGCCGGCGGCGAAATCGGCATCGCCTATGCCGCCAAAGCCGCGCCCGACGGCTACACGCTGTTGCATTCACCCTCGATCATCATCCTGCTGCCGTACGTGAAGAGGGTGGTCTCCTACGATTTGGCCAAGGATTTCGTGCCGGTCATGCTCACCGGCCTGACCCAGTTCGCCTTGGTCGTTTCTCCGGCACTCCCGGTGAGCTCGGTGAAAGACCTCATCGCGCTGGCAAAGTCGAAACCCGGCGAGCTGACCTATGCGTCGTCCGGCATCGGTACCCCGCATCAGATCTTCGCCGAACATTTCAAGATCATGACCGGCACGGATATTCGGCACATTCCATACAAAGGCGCGGTTCCCGGCCTCGCCGACATCGCCAGCGGCAACGTCTCGATGGAGTTCGTCGATATCCCGCCCGCGTTGCCGCTCATCCAGGCTGGCAGGGTGAAAGCGCTCGCCGTGCTCTCGGCCAAGGGAAATTCGGAACTCCCCGGCGTGCCTTCGCTTGCCGAAACGGTGCCCGGCTACGACGCCAGCAGCTGGCAGGGCTTTTTCGCCCGCGCCGGCACGCCGCGGCCGATCATCGACACGCTCAACGCCGCGTTGGCCGCAGATTTTAAACGGCCGGAAACCGCCGAGCGTTTCAAGGCCCTTGGCATCGTGGCGCAATGGAATACGCCGGCCGAGTTTGCTGTCTTCATCACCGAGCAAAGCGCGAAGTGGGGCAAAGTCATTCGAGCCGCTGGCATTGAGTCACAGTGAGGGATTGCGCCGTCGCGCGCACAGCTTATGGGGGTACACGCCCTAACCGCTTCAGGTCGATTCTGATTTGCGCCGGCTTTGTCCACCCTATGCTGGGTAGTGCCTCAGTTTGAATTTTTCCGCCGTGCGATGAAGCTCGCGATGAGGCCGACCGGCAACAATGTGCATCCAAGGATAGCACTTGCGAGATCGAGATAGTGCCCAGCGCTATTTGGCTGGCCCCATCCCATGCTGGGGAATATGCCAAACGTCTCGGCAACATGCGTAAGCACGACGACTGC
>DATGCX010000273.1:0-3086 GCA_035311445.1 Xanthobacteraceae bacterium
CTTCCAGGAAGAAGGCGGTCAGCGCCTCATAGGCGAACAGCGGGCCCAGCACATTGCCCGCCGTGTCCGCGTAGCGGCTCCAGTTGGTGCCGATCTGGAAGGGCATGATCACGCCCGTCACCACGCCAACGCCGAACACCACCGAGAAGATGCGGATCCAGTACATGGAGATCCGCAGGTAGACGCTGCGGCCCGTCACCAGGTGCATTCCTTCCAGGATCGTGATGTAGGAGGCCATGCCGATGGTGAAGGCGGGCAACAGAATATGCCAGCCGATCACCCAGGCGAACTGCAGGCGCGACAGCAGGACCGGATCGAGATCCATGGCTCAGCCTCTTTTTTTACGCCGCAGAATGCGCGGGTCTCATGTGGCGAGAAGCGCATTCGAAGCTGGTCGGTTACGGCGCCGGCAGTGATTGCGCCGCTTACCGTAGTTCGGCGCTTGGCATCCGCGGCGACTCGGGGATGAGGCGCGAGCTGCGCTGGCCGGTGAAATAGGACCACACCCACTGGTTCTGTACGCGCAGCCGATTCTGCAGCTGCGGAAGCGACAGCACGTGAACGAATGCCCACACCAGCCAGGTCAAGAAGCCGCCCGTGCGCAACGAGCCTCTCTCCAAGACCGCATAATTCTTGCCCACAACGGCCATGTTACCCTTGTCGAAATAGCGGAACGGACGTTTGACCTCCCGGCCCTTCAGCTCTTTCGCGATCAACCGCCCGACGTACCGCCCTTCCTGAATCGCTGCCTGCGCCACGCCGGGCACTGGATATCCGTTTTGCATGATCGACGCCGCGTCGCCGACGACGAACACGCCGGGTGCGTCCACGACCTTCAGGAACGGGTCGACGAGCGCCCGTCCCGCGCGGTCGGTTTTGGTACCGAGCATCTTTGGAACCGGCGATGCCGCGACCCCCGCGGTCCACAGCACCGTCGCGCTCGGGATCCTTTTTCCGCCGGCAATAACGCCCTGCTCGTCGACGGTCTCGACCTTGACCCCGGTCAGTACCTTCACGCCGAGCTTCTCGAGGCGCCTGGTCACTTTTCGCGACACCGACTCGGCAAAAGTCGGCAGAACCCGCTTGCTCGCGTCGAGCAGAATGATGCTGGCCTTTGCCGGATCGATGCGGCGGAAGTTGCCGCGCAGCGTGACCTTCGCCAGTTGCGCCAGGGACCCCACGAGCTCCACGCCGGTGGGACCTGCGCCGACCAGAACGAACGTCATCTGGCGTGCGCGTTCGCCCTCGTCCTCGGTCGTTACGGCCAGTTCGAACGCGCCCAGGATTTTGGCTCGGATGGTCTCGGCGTCGCCGAGGCTCTTGAGCCCCGGCGCATATCGCGCGAACTCGTCGTGCCCGAAGTAGCTGGGGCGCATGCCGGTCGCGACCACCAAATAATCGAACGCAATCTTGCGGGCGCCCGCGCCGGGGAGGGCCGCCTCAATCGTGCGGGAAGCAACGTCAACGCTAGTGACCTCCGCCAGGACTACGCTGACGTTCCGCTGCTTCGCCTCGAGCTGACGAATCGGCGCCGCGATCTCGGCGGGAGAGAGAACCGCCGTGGCCACCTGATAGAGCAGCGGCTGAAATATGTGGTGGTTGCGGCGGTCGATCATTAAGACCTCGGCATCGGCGTGCCGCAGCGCGTGCGCCGCTGCGATCCCAGCAAAGCCGCCGCCGATGATAACGACACGCTTGCGCTTGCGCTCTCCGCGAGGCGCCTCGACGACAGCAGTTGCCTCGGCACGTCGGCTCTCTGCCAACATTGCGCTCATGGATCACCTCGTTCATGCTCTTTTCGTGATGGCTTCAGCAACTCCCTTTCAAGAATCGTGCTCTCAATGAACCAGCCACTCGGGTTTGCTCGAGCCTCGCGGCGCGAGCACCGTTCTGAAGGAGCCGGGAGTCCGCGACATGACCACCTGGTCGGTCATCCCTTGATACGTGCCCAACGGGGTCTCCGCAGTGAACAGATCGGGAGCGATGTCGGCGTGCTCGTCGGAAGATCCGGCCGTCGCCTGGGCATAGGACTTGTCGAAAATGCCGAGCGAGTAGAGCCACAGCAAGGTTCGGGTCAGAGAAACGGTGACCCGATAGCTGCCGCCCTCGACCGCACGCCTGCGCAGCGCCGCGAGAATACCGACTGTGCCGAGCCAACCCACCACATTGTCGCAAATGGGGATGATTGGCGGCGATTTGGGATGCGTGGGCGTCCCCTCGACGCAGAACAGCCCCGATACGGCTCCTCCGATCTCATCAAATCCGACACGATTCTTCCAAGGGCCTTTGTCGCCGTAGAGAACGACACGGGCATGGATCAGCCCCGGCTTCTTTGCGCAGAGCTCTTCGGCATCGAGGCCGTTGCGCTCCAGATAGCCCGCGCGCTTGTTGGCGAAGAATACGTCGGCATCCTTCAGCAGGTGATCGAATTTCGCGCGATCGTCCTTGGAATAGTCCAGGATTGTTGAACGCATCCCAACCTGTACATCCCACACAAACGCCTCAGCGTCAGTGTCCCAGGGCCGCCAGATGTTGAGGACATCGGCCCCGTAGCAGGCGAGATCTCTACCTATGCCAGCTCCGGCGATCACATGCCCCATTCCGAAGGCGCGAACGCCATCCAGCGGGCTCTTTCCATCCTTTTTCAAAGGGATCGGATCGCTTTCGCCGATCTTCTCCACGCTGATCAAGGGCATCCTGGAGAGCACTTCGGTGTATTGAAGTTCGGTACGGAATTCGTCGAAGGTGCGCACCATGGCGATGGCAAGCCCGGCTTCTGCTGCGGCGTTCTCCAGCTCTCCGGCACGCCACTGCAGGATGGCATTGTTCACGGATTCGACGGTGGGGCCGCAGCGGAGGAAGTCGAGAGCGTGTACTAAAAGCTTGGGGTAGATGTTCAGCGCCACGACGTGCCGCCCATCCCGCGTTTCGCGAAACAGCGGCACGTTTTGGAACGGATTCGTGGGGTCCCACCCGAGCGGGGGACGTCCATTGATTGTTTCCCATTTCCGATCGAAGAAACCACAGAACCGCCGCAACGCTTTGCGGACATCCATCCCAATATCCTGTCCCTCACCGGTCCGGTG
>DATGCX010000274.1:0-2651 GCA_035311445.1 Xanthobacteraceae bacterium
CGGCACCGGCGGTATGGGCATTCATCACGCCCAACAAGAACGCACCATCGCGGGATAGCAACGCCCCCATCGCGAAGCACGCGTGGACGTCCCGGTCGGGAAAGCCCCAGTCGCGCCAAGCGATGAAACTTGCGAAATCAGTCTCGAACATCGTGCCCTGCAGCGTGGCGTCGGAAATCTCAAAATCGCGCAGCAACAGGACACGCCCGTTCCACAATTGGGGCTTTTCGCGCCGTAAATGCTTAAAATAGTCTTCGATTTCGGTGCGACGATCCGCAGCGAATGGCCATGGCAGGGGAAAGACATGAAAATCCAGGCGTTGAACGGGAATGATATCGATGTCCGTCATTTTGCACTTTCGGCGCTGGTGGGCGCTGCGCAGGAATGCGCTGCCGGCTTGGTCAGCGCCCACGCGAAGCTCGGCAGCAATCTTTCCCGTGTCGACGTCGTTGGACTCCGATCCTATCGCATTTGACCGAAAACCGTGATCGATGCGAGTTTCATGTTGCGACGATCAACCAAGGCCGGAATTGGGTCGACTTGACGGAGCGATCGAATGATTTGGAGAGTGGGGAAGGTAGAGAACATCGACATCGGGTCGGGCTTCATTCCCAGTCCCGGGTTCACGATCCAACAAGACGGCCGGTCTGCCTCGCTGACGATAATCTTTGAAGACCTGAAGACTGCCGAACAATGCGCCTCGTCGATGCGCGAAATCATCGACAAGGCGACGGCGATCAGAGGCCGCGATTAACGGCTTCCAGGCGCTGCGTCCAGGACGGCAATCGGGGGCAGCGCCGACCTCCCTCCTATGCGGGAAGTCGGCGGCCGAGGGCGGCACCCACCAGCAAGGCGAGGGCGCTCCCTATTTGGTCAAATTGCGCTTTTGCACGCCACGGCGCGGTGTTCGGCTACCTCGCTTGCCGGGAACTTGTCCCCGTTTGTGGCCGGCATTGCGGGCGGCGCGACGGACCTTACATACATAAAGCCTCGCGCCGGAAACGGAGGGATCAGCCAGAAGCCACTGTATGAGCGCCAAACCGCAGCAACTCGGTCCACCCAACGTCGGAGCGCCGGTATCGACCATCCCGCTGGGACTGCGGGTATTGGGTATGGCTCTGCGTGCGCTGTTTATCGGGGCGCTCGTGGTCGTGACCGTGCGCGTGAGCAGCCCCCAGAGCGAGACCTTTGCGTCCGTTTACGAGACCCCCGGCGATCTCATCAGGCTTGCGCTGGGTTTTGGGGTGTGTCTGTGGATCGTGATCCATCTTTTCATGCTTCCCAAGGACGCCGAGGGATACCGGACTTGGGTCTACCTCGGCCTCGTGGTCGCCCCGCTCGCCTTGGCGCTCGCTATTGTCCTCTGGTGATACGCGTCCGCGATGCCTGCCTCTTTTTTTTGGGGGAAAGCGCGGTCACGCGGCGTAGACATCGCGGCATGAGGGGACGCATGCCGCTCGCTGCGACCCCATCAGGCCAAGTACGTCTCGTTACAAGTACGTCTCGTTATCAGCGCCCAGTGCAGGGGAAGCGATTGCGGCTGCAGGGGCCGCGCGAAAGGCAGCATCGAGCGGCACCGGAAGCGCCGGCATGGCGGCGCCCTCGGGGTTGGTGAGCACGTGGCGGAACACGCCACGCGCCATGTAGTGCGGATCCGTCAATGCATCACCGAGGCTCGCAACGATGGAGCAGCAACAATCCTTGCCGGCGAAACGCGAACGCCAGGTGTCTGCTGTCTCGGTCGCAACGATTGCGGCAATACGAGCTTTCGTCGCCGCGGGATTTTTCTGATCGTCACGAAACTCGCGCTCGAGACCGATAAGGTCGCAGAACGTCTCCCAGAACTTCTGTTCGAGCGGTGCAGCCGCCAGCACTCTCCCGTCCTTGGTGGGATAGAGTCCATAACGGGGCGAGCCGCCGGTGACGTATCCCGCCCCATTTCCCGGGAACGTGCCCGCAACCAGACCCTGGCCGATGGCCCAGAACATCAGCGGAAAAAGATTCTCCGCCATCGCCACGTCGAGGTGGCGCCCGCGTCCGCTGCGGCGACGCTCTTCCAGGGCCAACAAAATGTTCACCACCGCCGGGTATGCGCCCCCCGCGATGTCCGCGATCAGCGTCGGGGGTAGGACCGGCCGCGACGGATCTCCCATCGACAACGCCAGCAGACCCGCATCGCTGATGTAGTTGAGATCATGGGCGGCAACGCCGCGTTTCGAACCGGTTTGCCCATATCCCGAAATTGAGCAGTAGACGACCGTGGGATTGAGCTTGGTCACGGCGTCGTAGTCGAGGCCGAGCCGCTCCATGACGCCCGGCCGGAATTGCTCGACGATGACATCCGCGCGTTTCACCAAGGGCTGCAGCCGGGCGCGTTCATCGACGTTCTTCAGGTCGAGGACGACGCTGCGCTTGCCGCGATTGAGGAGCGCGAAGCCGGCGCTGTCGCGCCCCCATTTGGGTGCACGGCCGCGCATCTCCTCGCCGCGCGGCGGCTCAATCTTGATGACCTCCGCGCCGGCTTCGGCCAGCAGCAGCGTCGCCAGCGGCCCCGGTAGCAAGGTCGAGAAATCGAGGACAAATAGACCTTCGAGAGGCCGCATCGCGCGCTTTCCCTGTTTTGGAGGGAGGGAGGATATTTATCGTGCAGA
>DATGCX010000275.1:0-26178 GCA_035311445.1 Xanthobacteraceae bacterium
CCAGTCTCGATGACTTCAAGGCGAAGGTGAAATCGTCAATGCTCTCCTTGCAGCGCAACTCTCAAAAAGTGCGATCCTTCTTCAACAAGCCGTCCCTCAAATACGCCGCTTGAGTCTACATACTTATGTACTTATTAATAAGAGAAGCAGCCATCCTCACCAAGTTACTCCTTGGGTGGGAGACAATTGATGCAATCGTCCGCAAGGGTCTCGACGCCATCGAAGCCGAATTATGTGAGTTCGACGAAAATTTGGCCCGCGCTGATCTGACACCGGCTGAGCAGGCCGCCCATCATGCTACAACGTTGGATGAAATCTAGTGGGACATGCGCTGGTGCGCACTCAGAACAAACTCAACTGCTCGCTCTTCGGCCGCGGGGGCTTGAAATGTTCGGTGGTCAGCGCGGTCTTGCGCACATTAAGGCCGAGGCGGGAGCACGTGGTTTCGAAGCGTTTCCCGATCATCCACGCATAAGGCCCACCGCCCGTCATGCGCTTGCCGAAGGTCGAGTCATAATCCTTGCCGCCCCGCGTCTGGCGGATCAGTGCGAAGACGTGGCGCTCGCGGTCGGGGAAATTGGCCTGCAGCCACTCGCGGAACAGGTCGCGCACCTCCAGCGGCAGTCGCAGCAGGACGTAGCCCGCCGCTTCCACCCCGCAGGCGACTGCAGCCTCCAGAATACGCTCAATCTCCGCGTCGTTGATGGCCGGAATGATGGGGGCGACCATCGCCGAGGTCGGAATCCCGGCGGCGGCAAGCTCGCGTAACGCGTCAAGCCGGCGCGCCGGCGTCGGGGCACGCGGCTCCATGATGCGGGCAAGCCCCGCGTCGAGCGAGGTCACAGAAATGCCGACCCGCACCAGCTTTCGGCTCGCCATGCGCGAGAGAATGTCGATGTCGCGGGTCACGAGGTTCGATTTGGTCACAATGCCGACTGGGTGTCCGGCACGCTCCAGCACCTCCAGGATGCGGCGCATGATCGTGTACCGCCGCTCGATCGGCTGGTACGGGTCGGTGTTGGTGCCGATCGCGATGGTTCGCGGTGAGTAACTGCGCGTCGACAACTCGCGCTCAAGGATCTCAGGCGCGTCGGGCTTCATGAAGAGCTTGGATTCGAAGTCCAGGCCCGGCGACAGGCCCAGATACGCGTGGGTGGGACGCGCAAAGCAGTAGATGCAGCCGTGTTCACAGCCGCGGTAGGGGTTGATCGATCGATCGAACGGAATATCCGGTGACGTATTGCGGGCGATCACCTTGCGGGCGGTGTCGATCGTGACTTCGGTCTTGAATGGCGGCAGGTCCTCGATTGATTGCCAGCCGTCGTCGAACGGGACCGCGACCTGTGGCTCGAACCTGCCGGAAGCGTTTGTGTGCGCACCGCGCCCGTGCCTCCGAGCCAAGGCGACACTTGCATGAGCGGCCAAGTCAAGGCGAGGCTCGGCATCCTCCCGGATCTCGCCCGCCGGACCGAAATGCGACGGGTCCGGATCCGGCGGGCGGTGGCGAACTGAACTTTGGCGCGACATGGACGGTGTTATAACGTGAAATATCGAACAAAACAAGAACAACTTTGCAAAGGGCGCAGTGGCCGCCAGATAGAATTTATCCACATGCTGCTATTTCACGCTGGAGTGCTCAATTTTCCTGTCTCCGGAAAATGGGACGGGGTGCTACAGCGAGCGTTCCCGCTGTCCAATCCACGACTGGGATAGGCCGGGGGCCAGGGCCTATGAATCGCTCCCTCAATGCTCACCGTGATTATTCCAACATTGAATAGCGAACGCCTGCTGGTGCCGACGCTGGCCATGCTTGTATCAGGCGCCATGAGCGGCATCGTGCGCGAGGTGATGGTTGCGGACGGCGGGTCGACCGATGGGACGCTAGAGGTTGCGGATGCGGCCGGCTGTGTGGTGATGGCTTCATCTGCGCCACGCGGCGGCCGGCTCAAGGCAGCAGCTGTGGCAGCGCGTTCGCCATGGCTGATGTTCCTGCGTGCCGGAACCGTGCTCGACGCGACCTGGCTCGACGAGACCGCCCGCTTCATCGACGAAGCGGAGTTTTCCGATGCACCTCGAACGGCCGCCGTGTACCGCAAATCGATATCGGCGCGGTCCGCCTATCCGATGGTCTTCGAAGCGCTATTATTGCTCAAGTTCGGTCTGTTCGGGCGGCCGCATCCTGATCAGGGACTTCTGATCGACACCAGGCTCTACAACAAGATCGGCGGCCATCGCGAAACGGTGGTTGACCCCGAGGCGGACCTGCTGGCTCGCTTGGGTCGCAGGCGCATCCTGATGCTGCGCAGCGGCGCGCGGCGGTAAGCGCAATCGATGCTGTGCAGGATAGGTTGAGCGAAGGCGAAACGCAGCGTGGTGCGGTGCATCGAGCGGCAGCTGACGGGTTTCGCTATCGCTCAACCCATCCTACGCGATACGCGCACGCTGATGGGCCGTTGTCCCGCTACACCATCGCGCGCTGCGCCTTGGTGCGCCGCAGGTGCTCGTCGAGTCGCGGCATGATCTCGACGAAATTGCACGGTCGATAGCGGTAATCGAGTTGGTGCACCAGAATATCGTCCCACGCGTCCTTGCAGGCCCCCGGCGAACCAGGCAGGCAGAAAATGTAGGTCGATCCAGCGACACCCGCAGTGGCGCGGGTCTGGATCGCTGACGTGCCGATCTTGCCGTAGCTCACCATCAGGAACAGTGTCGAAAATCCGTCCATGCGCTTTTCGAACAGCGGCTCCACCGCTTCGGGAGTCACGTCGCGTCCGGTGAACCCAGTACCCCCGGTGGTGATAATGACGTCGATGGCAGGGTCTGCGATCCAGGCCTTCACCTGGGCGCGAATCTTATCGACGTCATCGGTAACGATCGCGCGCGCGGCCGCCGTGTGACCGGCCTTGCCGATACGCTCGACAAGCGTAGCGCCCGACTTGTCGTCCTCGACCGAGCGGGTGTCCGATACGGTAAGCACCGCGATATGCAGCGGAATGAACTTCTTGCTCTCGTCGATGCCGGGCATGGCGGGATCAAAGGTTCGCCGCCCTGAACGTGTTGCAAGCCGCGACGCTGCCTTCCCGATAGCCGGTGTTGAACCAGCGCTGGCGCTGCTCCGAGCTGCCGTGAGTAAAGCTGTCCGGCACCACGCGTCCGGTTGCCTTGCGCTGCAGGGTGTCGTCGCCGATCGCGGAGGCCGTCTGCAGCGCCGCTTCGATATCGCCTGCTTCGACGAGAGGCGGCTTACCCTCTCTCCGGAGGCGGTCGTTCTCGTGTTTCGCCCATATCCCCGAGAAGCAATCGGCCTGCAGTTCGACCTGCACCTGAAGGTGATTCGCCTCAGGGCGGCTCATGCCCTGTTGCCGCCGCTGCACCTCCGGAAGGATCCGCAAAAGGTTCTGCACGTGATGACCGACCTCGTGGGCGATCACATAGGCTTGCGAAAACTCGCAGGCCTTGCCCTCGCAGCCGCGGAAGCGGCTCTCGATCTCGCGGAAGAACGAGGTGTCCAGATAGACCTTCTGGTCCTGCGGACAGTAGAACGGCCCCATGGCGCTTTGCGCGACGCCGCCGCACGCCGCCTGGGTCTGGCCCTGGTAGAGGACAAGCACCGGCTTGCGATAGGTCTTGCCGTCGCGCTGGAAGATGTCGGTCCACTCTGCGTCGATGTTGCCGAGGACCGTGGAGACGAATCTGCCGATATCGTCGCTCGGCTTGCCGGTGCGCCGCGCCTGCCCGCCCGGCATCGGCTGCTGGACGTGCGAGCCGCCGGACAAAATTTCGGCGCCGCCGATCAGAATGCGCGGATCGATGCCGAGCGCCCAGCCGATCAGGCCCAGCACCACGATGGTGCCGATCCCGAGACCGCCGCCACCGATCGGGAGGCCGAAACCGCCACCGCCGAAGCCGCCGCCCGATTCACCGCGGCGATCCTCGATATTGTCGCTCTGCTCGGATTCGTCCAAACGCATTGTTGCGCTCCATCGCCCGGTTTTCGCTGCGCTTTAACTCGCGTCGAAGCCCGGGCAAAATTTGCCGGGTGTCCGATCCAGTACCCGTCATAGCACCAATTTGACGCACCCTGAACCGCCAATCAGCCGCAATATGGTGACGAGGAAGTTACTGCGCCAGAGCGCGCCGCGCGGTCATTCCGGGGCGCCACCAAAGGTGGCGAGCCCGGAATCTATAATCCTCGGTCATTGGTCATGGATTCCGGGCTCGCCGCTTCGCGGCGCCCCGGAATGACGCTGCATACGACTGGAAATTCAAGAACGCTGAACCAGCTGATCGAAATTCGCTCGAGCAAGGCATCGTTGAGGTTAATCCGATTTTTACCATGTACCTTAAGTCGATTTTTACCTTGAGCCTTCACGCTCCTGACCTGTCGGATGTTTAGGTCCCGCGTTGCCGACCGCGTTGCCAGAGTCAGAGTCCTGAATCATGGTCATGCCGCGCAGCGGGGCGTCCAGCAGGGCGCCCCGCTTGATTCCAGCGATCGAGCAGCCATCCCCATCGACGCAGATCTTGCGGGGCGACTGCGTCGCCGAGCTGGCGAAACTGCCGGCTGCTTCGGTCGATCTGGTGTTCGCCGATCCGCCTTATAATCTGCAGCTGCAGGGCGACCTCAAGCGCCCCGACGATTCGCGTGTCGACGCCGTCGACGACGACTGGGACAAGTTCTCGAACTTCGCCGCCTACGACGATTTCACCCGTGCCTGGCTCGCCTCGTGCCGACGCGTGATGAGGCCGAATGCCACGCTGTGGGTGATCGGCTCCTATCACAACATCTTCCGGGTCGGCGCGATATTGCAGAACCTCGGCTTCTGGATCCTCAACGACGTGATCTGGCGCAAGTCCAATCCGATGCCGAACTTTCGCGGGCGGCGCTTCACCAATGCGCACGAGACCTTGATCTGGGCATCGCGCGGTGCCGCGGCGCGCCAGTACACCTTCAACTACGAAGCCCTCAAGGCCGGCAATGAGGACATTCAGGTCCGCTCCGACTGGACCCTTGCGCTATGCACCGGCGAGGAGCGCCTCAAGGGCCGCGACAACAAGAAGCTGCATCCGACCCAGAAGCCGGAGGCATTGCTCGCCCGCGTGATCCTGTCGTCATCGCGTCCCGACGACCTGGTGCTCGACCCGTTCTGCGGCACCGGCACCACCGGCGCCGTGGCAAAGCGCCTCGGCCGCCGCTTCATCGGCATCGAGCGCGACGAGACTTACAGGCAAGCGGCGGAGCGCCGCATCGCTGCGGTGCAAGCGCTGCCGGCGCCTTCGCTCGCGCCGTTCCAGACCGCCCGCGAGGCGCCGCGCGTGCCATTCTCGGCACTGATCGAGCGCGGCATGATCGCGCCCGGCGCCGACCTGTTCGACGCCAAGCGCCGCCACAAGGCGCTGGTGCGCGCCGACGGCGCCATTGCGCTGGGCGATGCTGTCGGCTCGATCCATCGCATCGGCGCGCTGGCGCAGGGCCTGGAGGCTTGCAACGGCTGGACGTTCTGGCACGTGGAGCGCAAGGGCGCGCTCACGCTCATCGACGCGCTGCGGGCGCAGATCAGGGCGGAGGCTGGGTGAGGGCGGTGCGCCTTTGACGTGTTGGAGTCGGATTTTTCCAGCTGTTCACGCCTCTCGTGCGCAGATGTCAGCAAACCGGACGAGAACGGCGGCGCCAAGCGCAGACATGAGGGCGCAGTAACGCCTGGCACCGCCGTGAGGGCCCGACCGCGCCGGGCACCGAGTTCCCTGAGAACAGGGAAAATAACAGGGAATTTTTGAAAATTTCGCACGGTTGCGGCCTCCTGGCCGGGGTGTTGGGGGCCGGTCGTCAGGCGAATTTATTGCCTTGCGGCAGTTTCCCTGTTCCTCCGGTAACAGGGAATGTTTTTGCGCGATCAGGGAATTCATCGTCCGGAACAGGGAAATCCTCGGGAACCGCCAGCACAGAAAGTAAGGCCGCATTAATCATTCAGCACCAACCATCGCATTTTCGATAGGAGTCAGGCGGAAAATAATATAGGACTATTCCTCTGATGTCAAGCGTTTTGTTTCACACGTTGCACCACGCATTTTGTTTCAAATCACTTCGCCCGTAAGACCTGCTACGATGCCCGTAATCTTTCGGCATTAAATTTCGGAGTGAGCTGTCCCACGACATCAGCAGTGCATCACGGACCGCGATCCGGTCTTTGCCTACGAGCGCGGCCGCCGCCCTTCAACGGTATTATTGCGCGCCAGGCAGCTTGCGCTAGGCGTCGGCCGCGTTTATCCCGGGTGGCCCCCATGCTCAACATCGACCGCCACATTGCGATCTGGGCCGGCTGGATTGCCGGTCCCGCCTTCGGTGTCGCCATGATGGCGGCTCCTGAATACTTGCACCTTGGCCCAACATGGTCAGCGATCCTGTTCTGGGGTGGCATCATCGTTTTTCTGATGACTATTGTCGTGGTAGGAGCGCTCTCCCTGCACGAACAGAAGAGGCGTCGCGCTGTGTTGGGTCCCGTCTTTCTGATGTCTCTTGGTATCGTCATCTTCGGCATCGGAGCTGCCTGGTACTTCCAGCCGACAAAAGCGCAACAAAGCGGCGAATTGCAGAGCGCAGAGTTGGCACCGTTCGACAATTTCGTTCAAATCAATTGCGAGATCGCTCAACTGCCGACAGTACTGCCGCAGAACAAGATGCTTGAACTAAGGCTCTATCATCCCGGCATTGTGGCTGGCGGCACATTCATATCCTACCCTATGTCGCCGGGAAGTCCGATTGAAACGTTCAAAGATGAGCCATCGTATGCATGGCTTTGTCGCGTCTCCAATTTTGGGGCGTCGTCAGTAATCAATGTCGAAGCGGAGATTGTCGTCAACTTTAGAACGTCAGGGATGGTCTCTGATGAGGTGATCTATTCCGGCAAGGTCGCTACTCCACTAATGAACCTAAGTTCCAATGGCGGAACGTGCGAGATTTACGTCCGCAACTTCGCTCCGGATCACTTTGCCGAAGTGCTGCTACCGGCAACGGCAAGTGGTCAAATGGTCGGAAACGCCCAACGACAGACCTTCAAATTGGCTTCGGCCATGTTCGGCGGTTTCATCCTTCCGCCGTTCAAGCAAGACAAACCGCAGCCCGCCGACGTTCCCATCCCTCGGCCTCGTCCGGGCTAGATGTTCTCCAAACTCACCCCTTCCAATTCGAGCGCAGCAAGGCACGCTAGCATAAACGTCGCTAAGAACGTCCCGCGTTTCAGCTTGTTCGTAATCGAGGCTTCCGTTTCGTCCTTGAAGCCGTGCTTTTTGAGCCGCGTTGCGAGTTCAACATAGGTTACCTCGCATTCGCGTAGCTTGCGCTTCAGGAACGCGCCAGCGCGTTCGGACCAAGAGGCGTCATTGCGGGAAGATTGCCGGCGACTATCGAATGGCGAACAGGTGAACCGCTTGGCGGGTCTGGCAATGGCGTCAAAGCAGAGCGTCGATTTCTGCGGCTACTGGCAACGGCACGTTCACGTGCAACGAAGCGACGGACTGGTTAATCCGATTTTTACCTTGAGCCTTAAGTAGTTTTTTACCTTGAGGGTTTACCGTGTTTTCCTCTGGGGGGACGCCTCTGGAAAGCAGGAGCGGGGTGACGCCGGCTGTCTACCGGGGTCCCCCGCCTAAGCCAAAACTGGAAGCCGATCTGCGCCAGCGGATCGGCTTCCGCCATTTGGTGACCTGACAATGGCATTGATAGGTTAACCAATTACGAATTAGAGTCGAAAAAGTATCGAAAACGACTCCTTTTTGCTCTAAGCTCATCGGCGGATGGCTGATACAGAACGCAGACCGATCACCTTGGCAAAGGTGACCTGGGACTATTTAGAGACTTTGGCGCGGCAGGGAACGCATGGGACTAGCTATACGGACGTTGCAAAATCTCTTATCGAAGACGGAATTAGGCAGGCGATTAAGGATGGCTTCTTGAAACAGAAGCACTTCGACTAACTGACAATCCGCCAACGCATAGGCGAGCCTTCCCCAACGCGCTCCACAACCTTGCCTTCGCGATGCGTCAACGCCTTCTGTATCCCAGCCGCCACGTCCAGGATTTGCCTGCTGGTCGCGTCCTTGATCCCGCGGGCGCAATGATGGCCTCCGCGATCTGGCGCGTCGTGAGCGGTTCTGTCGTGGTCCTGAGCACGTCCATGGCGTGGCGGAACAGGGTGCCATGCTTCAACCAGGGGGTTCGCCTTGTTGCGGCGCCTGGCGGAATCCGCTTCATGTCGAAGGCCGGATCGAACATGCGGATCACGGCTTCGATGTGGGCCGCCTCCTCAGCAAGCTTGGCGGCCTGCCGCTTGTTCTCGGCGATCTTGCCGCCAATGTCGGCGTGCAAGTGCATCACGAAGGTGACGGCCTGATGGTTCGCGTAGGGTCTGAATGCTCTAGTCATGCCCACAAGGTGGGCACGGCGGCGTTAGAAGTCTTCCGGGTTTTGCGCCATAATACCGCTTCATCACCCTCGTCGGCTGCGCTTGAGGTCAGCCAGCGTCAGCGCATGATCATCCGCCATGATGAACATCAGGCGAGGCAGCTTGCGTTCGGCCGCGCGGCGATATTCCAACTCCGCCAATGACAAGCGATGAGGGTTGCGCGCACTCCGGCCGCTGCCCGTAGCGTGAGCCGATCAGTCCGACATGGACATCAGCGGCCTCGATCTTGTCGAGCGAAGCCTTGATGAGTTCGGAGACGGGAAGAGCGGCATCGAACTCCTGCGCGAGAGGGGTAAGCTGCAAGCCGTTCATGGCGGCGATGACCGCCTCGCGATGCTGCTCCAGGTCGCGGAAGGTGCTCGACAGCATCACGTCGATGCGGCGCTTGGCCCCCACGGCTCGTCCCTTTCGGTATCGCGGTCAGTTCCTCGGCGCGAAGATTACCCGTATGGCGGGAACTTACAAGCGATGGGGCCGCCGCTTGCCTCCGTGCGCACCACGCCAACTATCAAAAATGGTGTTTTGATAGACTCGACGCCCCCGCGTTCAACGTGTTTCAAATTTGCCGAGGGATGGCCGGCGATGCCACTGCAAGTCTTCACCCTTCGAGAGCGACCCGACCTGAGACCGGTGATCTTTTCGGACAATTTCGGTCCGTCAATCTGGCCGGAATACATGCTGCACGACGAGGTCGCACGCCTCTACTTCTCACCGCCGTTTCTGGACCAGTACCTCGACTTCGTGCTCATCGGCATCGACGGCGACGAAGTGGTGGCGCGCGGCTTCAGCGTGCCGTTCGCCTTCAACTTTCCCGGTCGCGAGGAGCTTCCGGACGGAGGCTGGGATGAAGTGATCCGATGGGCGCACGAAGACCTGCATGTCCACCGCAATCCCACCGCCGTCAGTGCCCTGGAAATCAGCCTTCTCCCGCAAGCGCGAAGCCGGGGACATTCGCGATGGATGCTGGAGGCCATGAAAGCCAACACCCGCACGCGCGGCTTTGCGGACTTGTTTGCACCCGTGCGACCAAGCGAGAAACATCTCCAGCCATTCAAGTCGATGCGCGAATATCTGGATGAGCCGCGCGCCGATGGCTTGCCGCATGATGCGTGGCTGCGCACCCATGTGCGGGTCGGTGGCCGAATCGTGAAGATCGCACCTTACGCGATGACCATCGTTGGTTCGGTCGGTCAGTGGTCAAAATGGACCGGGATGACGTTCGAGAAGTCGGGCTTTGTGGCAGTGGCCGGAGCGTTGTCTCCGATCTGCATCTCCTTGGAACAGAACTTCGGGGTGTATGTCGAGCCTGGAGTGTGGGTGCATCACGTCGTCTGACGAAGCCCACGCGATCGCAATGGCCGAGGCCGGTCGCGCTGCGGGGGCCTAGTGGCTCGCTTCAGCCAGTCTGAAATGATCGGATCGCCACGAAAGCGACAACAATGGACTCGTGCCGAGGCAAGGATGATGTAGGGGCGACCCTTGTGGTCGCCCTGCTGCCGCATGCGACGAATGGGGCGACCACAAGGGTCGCCCCTACAACGGGCGATCTGTCACGACACCGCTCGTGCGGCCGCTCCAACGTTATGACTTGATCAATGCTCAAATCCCGTCAGCTTGTCTGAAGCGTGCGTCTAGAGCGGATTTCCCGATCTCGACTGAGGCAACGGCGGCACTATGGACGGATGATCCCCGTCGCAGGGTATGCGAGCGACGTGAACCAACCCAGCCCCCGTGGTCAATGCCCCATTCCGGGCATCACCTGCCCGTTATAGATATCCGGATTTGGCGCTCCTTCCGCGCTCAATATCCCAAGCAGTCCGCGCTCAGCACGAGCCAGCGCATGGTCGACGAGCGTGTAGTTGCCGGGCACGCTCACCTTGAAGTCGGTGATCACTGCGCCGCCCGCCGGCACCGTGACGGTCTGTATTCCTTCGAGCGGGGGCGTGCGCAGGCCGCCCAGCGTATAGACCTTGTCGAAAATCTGCCCGATCACGTGGAACGATGACGTGTAGTTCGGACCTCCGACGCCAAAGAAAATGCGGGCGGTCTCACCGACCTTAGCACGGAGCGGATGCAGCTTCGTCAGCGCGCCGACCGACCCGTTGAACACGAAATATTCGGGGTGCTCGTTCAGAAGTTTCTCGACGCTGAACTCGGCGCTGCCGTGTTGACCGTAGGGAATGTCGGTGTAGATTTCCCCCTGCATCACGTAGAACTCGCGATCGACAGGCGGCAAGCCGCCTTCGGGCTCGACGAGTATCATTCCGTACATGCCGTTGGCGATGTGTTCGGAGACCATCGGGGTGGCGCAGTGGTAGACATAGAGGCCGGGCACCAAGGCCTTCCACGTCATCGATTTCTCCTTGCCGGGATCGACCTGCAGCGCGGCCGCGCCGCCGCCCGGTCCTGTCGCGGCGCGGAAATCGACCGAGTGGATCATCGAGCTGTCGGCCAAATTCTTGAGATGGATGTCGATGGTGTCGCCGACGCGCACTCTGATGAAGGGACCCGGCACCTTGCCGTTGAAGGTCCAGTAGCCGAAGGTCGTGCCCTCGGCGAGCCGGCCCTCGACCTCGATACTGAGAAGATCGACGCGGACCGTCTGCGGCTCGCGCTTGCCGACGGGCGGCGGCAGATCGGTTGCTTCGCGTGAGATGTCGGCCTCCACCAACGCTTGCGGGGCCGGACGCTGCGTGACGATGAATTGACCCTGCATGCCGGCCAGCTGGTGCCCGGGAACGCTGCAGAAATATATGAAGTCGCCGGATCTTGCGGCTCGGAACGCGATGGTCGTGCTGGCTCCTTTCCCCGTGACGCGGGGCGATCTGGTGTCCTGGTCCGGGAAGACGATGTCGTGTTCTGCGCCCTCTCCGTTGATGAGCGTCAGCTGCACGACCTGCCCCTCGGCGGCCGTCAGGACGGGATTGACCTTGCCGTCGATTGCACCGCCCACCCCAAGGTAGACCATCCGTCCTTCGGCGATGCCCGAACGCAGCGTGTACCTCGCGTCCGGGATGTAGCCGACGTCCGTGCCGGCGCTTTGCGGCACCTGGCTGGGCCCGCCGGGTGCCTGTTGCGTGGATGCGGCCGGCGGTGCCGATGGCGGCTGTTGGGAAGCGCTCGACGCTGCCGGGGACGTTTGCGCGCCGGCTGAGGAAGTGAGGAATGCGATGACGTCCTTGCGGTCGTGCTCCGTCTTCAGACCGGGGAAAGGCATCTTGTTTCCTGGTATCGTCGTTGCCGGATCGGCGAGATACGAATCCAGGGTTTTGGCGTCCCAGACGATGCCCGCCTGCGTCATCGCGGGCGAGTAGCTGTAGCCGGCTTCGCCGCCGGCCTTCCGGCCTATGATCCCGGCAAGCGACGGTCCGAGGAGGTTCTTGCCGGGCTCCATCGAATGGCAGGCCTGACACTTGCGAAACACCAGGCGGCCGGCCGCCGCATCTCCGTCCGCGACCGCAGTGCCACTCGAAGCAGACGGCGGTGCCTGGCCGGTCGTCGCGGACGACGACGGCGCCGATGCAGCCATGTTTTGCATGTTGTGCTCGTGGGTCGCGGGTTCGGGCGCCTGCGTGGCCTTCGTAACGTCGGCAGCCGGTTGGACGGGCATGGATGCGTCGGCCTGCGCCGCCGATGCTATCGCCGTCGAGGACTGCGGGGATGCGGCCGGTTTGGCAGATGCCGGCGGCGGCGAAGCCGCGACGGTTCGCGCCGGTTGGCCTCCCTGCGATTCCTGGTGCCGCTCGACAGGGGGCGGTGCCGCACTCGGCGTCGACGCCGAGATAATGAACAGACCGCCCGCAACGGCGCAGAGCCCGATGCCCAGGATGTACCACTCGCCGATCTTTCCGCGGAGTCGCGCAAACATTTGCCATCTCCCTGAGCGAACCAATTCGAACGAAAGCGATGCAGAAGAACTTTGCTCCTGCCGATCGACACCCGTAAGAACACGCTATCGACCTATCGATATTCGAGTTAAGAGCACAACGAGTCCATGCATTCCCCTGAAGGGCGAATTGCGCACAACGCGTATACCTGCTGCGCACCCCCGAGTTCAACTGCACCGATGGCTTCCATCCCCCGCCTGCGCCAATACGACGGTCCCGCCATCCTTTCCTATGGCTTCAGACCGTTCTTCCTTTTCGGAGCAATCTACAGCGGCGCGGCTGTCTTGGTCTGGCTGCCGGTCTTCTTTGGAGAGATCGTGCTTCCGACCGCGGTTGCGCCTCGCGATTGGCACTTCCATGAGATGCTCTACGGCTATCTCAGCGCGGTCATGACGGGATTTCTTCTGACCGCGATTCCAAACTGGACCGGACGCCTGCTTATCCAGGGCGCGCCGCTTTTCGTTTTGCTTGCAGTATGGTTTGCGGGTCGGGTGGCGATCTCCGTATCGGGACTGATCGGCTGGCTTCCCGCGGCGATTGTCGACGCCTCGTTTCTCATTTGTGTCGCCGGCGCGACAGCACGCGAGATAATCGCCGGACGAAACTGGCGCAACGTCAAGGTCGTCGCCATCGTCGCCCTGCTCGCGCTCGCGAACATTGCGTTTCATGCCGAGGCGCATTTTTTCGGGTCGGCGGACTATTCCATCCGGCTGGGAATTGCCGCGGTGGTTACCCTTCTCATGCTCATTGGCGGACGCATCATTCCGAGCTTCACGCGCAATTGGCTTGCGCGCGAGAACCCGGGGCGATTGCCCGTGCCGTTCGGCCGCTTTGATGTGGTGGCAATCGCTGTTGCCACCCTCGCCCTGCTCGTCTGGATCAGCCTTCCCGATCGGGGTGTGACGGCCGCTGCGCTGGCCCTCGGTGCGGTGCTACAGGTCGCGAGACTGTTCCGGTGGGCCGGCGACCGCACACTTCGCGAACCGCTGGTCACCGTCTTGCACGTGGGCTTTGCCTTCGTGCCACTGGGATTTGCGCTTCTCGCGCTTGCCGCTGTCGGCATGATCCCGGCAACCGCTGGGATTCATGCTTGGACTGCTGGGGCTTTCGGCATTATGACGCTTGCCGTCATGACGCGGGCGACGCTGGGGCACACGGGCCACGAACTCACCGCATCTTTCCCGACGCAGCTGATCTATGCCGCTGCGGTGCTGGCGGCCCTGTTCCGGATTTGGGCAGCGCTTCAGCCGGGCTGGAGCGAGTTTCTGCTCCACATCGCCGCTTTTGCCTGGGCGGCCGCCTTTTTGGGAATGGGGCTCGTATATGGCCCCATTTTGTGCCGTCGGCGGAAGGTCGAGCGGCCTGGCTAAACGGCCGCTGCGGTTTGGCTCAAAGACTTGGCTAATCAGGTCGAGCCGCGGAGGAGACAACGGAGGGACGGACGACAACGCGCCTCAGGTCCATGCTCAAGAATTGAGGATTCGCCTCTTCCGTGCCCCGAGGCGAGCGTTGTAACCTCCCTGCAGCGGATTTCGATCGCTTCGAATCACCGATCGGTGTCGTCGCCGGCTTATACTGCCGACCAGAACGTTAAGGCACAGAGCAAGAATAATCGGGTGGCCGGGACAAATCGGCCGCGACGCGGGAGAGGACACGGCGCATGGAAGGCCGTCACGGCCCCGGGATGCCAGATATGAGAACACTTCTCTGCGCAGTGGCAATCACGGCGGGGTTCGCAGAAGGTGGAGATCGACAAATGGTGGCCCATTATCAAAGCGGCCAACATCAAGGGGGAATAACCTCCCGCGTCATCGCTTCGCGATAGTTGCGCAAGTCTTCCGCATCCATCGCGTGCTTTTCGGCTTGCCCGGCTTCCGCCCTGATCGTGACTTTGGGACCGAGCAGCACAGTCGTGCCGAGCCCGGCGTAGATGTAGCGGTCACCGAAACTCTCCTTCAAAATCGCAAAAGCGGGTTCGCCGGTACAGTGCGCCGGGGCGATGAAACGCACATTCAGGTTGTCGCGCAATGACAGGGCGATGTTCCTGATCTGGGCGTCGTTTGCCGGCAACAAATGCGTGCCGCCCAACACGAGATGGATCGGCTTGTTGGTTGCGCTCTGTGCCGCCTCGACGATTTTTTCGATCATGGGATGACTGCACCCGACGATGAGAACAATTCCATCGGGCGTGTCGATCGCCAGTGAAATTTCCTTCACTTCCAGGTCCACGCCCCAGGTGCCGTTCAACAGGATCAGGTAGAACCCCGGCGCCACTTCGGTGGTTTTTGTCACCCAACTGAAATTGGCGCCAGGCCACGGGCTCCCAAAACGAAGCGTCTCCGGCGGTTTTCCGTCGAAATACCGCATGTCCGTCGAGAGCGATTCATTGCGCCGATAGAAGGTGCCTGGAAGCGCCGTGCCAAATACGCCGAAGTTTTCCTGTGGGGCGTAGATCGTCACCGCCGGGTTGACCTTCAGCAGGTGGTTTAATCCGCTGGTGTGGTCGCCGTGACGATGGGAGACGACGGCAAAGTCGAGCTTGGTAAGATCAATGTCCTTGGCCGCGACATTGTGCGCAAAGATTTCCGCATTGTTGCCGGTGTCGAACAGGATGCGCTTGCCGCCATACTCGATAAGCGCGGAAAAGCCCCAGTCCTTCGTCATCGTGGAGGTGGTGCCAAAGGCATCGTAAAGGATGGTGACCTGCGCCGGGCTGGGTTGTGCATGGGCGGACGATGAACCACCGATCAAGGAGCCCATGAGGGCCAATGCGCCGAGGAGCAGCCAACGCGCAGGCGCGGGCCAGCCGGAACGCGAGGGGATCATGGCCAATCTCCTTTTTTGTGGGAACTATCCGCCGTTCCACGCAGGCGATGATCCGAGTACCCCGCCGCGTCGGCGGCGACCAGTAGATCGATACCACGGAGCCGATCATATACGCAATGACAACGCATATGATCGCAAGTCAAAAACGCGGGACTAGTCGGTGTCCGCTCCCGGTTTTCGGCGTGACAAGCTTCCCGGCACGACGCCTGAGAGCTGGCGCCGCAGCGCCTCTCAACTGCGGGGCCAACCGGAAAATATCCAGGCAAGAGTGCGCGGACGTTTGGTCAGGCCCCAGAATTTTGCAATGTGATACGACGATGAAATGCCGACTTCCAGCAAGAAGGGGCCGGGGATGCCGGAGTGTTCGCCGGAGCCGCCGATCGCCAACGGTGCCCCATGCGCCATGTCAAGAATCGTGTACGACTCGATGACATCGTTGCCCACGCGATTACGCCACACTTGGCGCGGATATCCGTCGACCGTTTCCACCCGCGTCGGTGCGTGACCAAGGCCATGCACGTTGATCCATTGATTTACGATCTGATCAGCATTCTCCGGGTTGACCACCGTATCCGCGCTTCCGTGCCACACTGATATGCGTGGCCATGGCCCCCGGTGCTGCGATGCGCCTCGCACCAGATCACCCCATTCCTGCGCCGAACCGGCCTGCACGTGCACCATGGCGTCGAGCGCCTGTTTGACATTCGTTGCCACGCCGTAAGGCAGGCCGGCGATCACCGCGCCGCCCGCGAACACCTCCGGATACGTGGCGAGCATCACGCAGGCCATCGCTCCGCCGGCCGAGAGGCCCGTGACAAACACGCGTCTGCTGTCGATACGATGCGCGATGACCATAGTCTCGATCATCTGCCGGATTGAGAGCGCCTCGCCTTTCCCCCGCATGATGTCGCCGGGAAGAAACCAGTTGAAGGCTCTTTTCGGATTGTTGGAAATACGCTGCTGCGGAAGCAGGAGCGCGAAGCCGTAGCGATCTGCCAATGTCGACCAGCCCGCCCCCAAATCGTAGCTCGCCGCTGTTTGCATAGCGCCGTGCAGTACCACCACCAGCGCGGATTTGGACCGTGCCGGAACATATGTGAACATCCGCAGCGCGCCGGGATTGGACCCGAATTGGTAGACCTCGGTCAGACGGTTGGGCGCAGGTTCGTACCCCGGCACGCGAATGCGGCGCGGCGGACGCGCATCGGCTTGCCGCTGACGACGGCGGGCCAGGGCCGGAACTATGGAAGCAAAGGTGAGTATTGATTCATTCCTTTTGAACGGCGATACGGCGACCCCTTATATGGCCGCTCATGCTGCGATGCACAACAACCGAAAATTCAATTCGTGCCGGTCCGATTCTACTTTCGGCTGTCCACTGTTTGTAAAACAGTAATGTTTTCATTCACATGGTCGATTCAGCGAAACAAATCTCTTGAGCGAGATATCCACCACCAATGTCTTTGCGGATCGGAGGTCGGTTTCATGAGCAGGTCTCGCCGGGCCCATACGAAAACGCAAACCCGATCAGGGGTTCCATGCTCGACGCGAGACAGTGGCATTCCTGGCTTCACCACCACCGGTGAAAATGATGCACCGGCCCGGGTCCGTTCCCGATCGTCAGTCGATCGGCCGCCGCAATCGCCGAGGTGATATATTCCTTGGCCTCGCGCACGGCTTCGGTGAGCCCGCGGCCCCGTGCGAGACCGGCGGCAATCGCGGCGGAAAGCGTGCAGCCGGTGCCGTGGGTGTTCTGGGTTTCGATGCGGTCTCCGATCAGGCGGATCGAGGCCGGGGCGGTGACGAGCACGTCGATGCTTTCCGCGCCACCTGCATGGCCGCCTTTCATCAGCACCGCGTTGGCGCCGAGAGCGATCAGGCGATCGGCCTGTCGGAGCATCTCGTTTTCGTCCACCGCCTGCGGGGCGTCCAGCAGCGCCGCCGCTTCGGGCAGGTTCGGCGTGATCACCAGGGCATGCGGCAGAAGCCGGTCTCGCAGCAGCCGGATCGCATCAGGCGCGAGCAGCAGGTGCCCCGACGTTGCTACCATGACGGGGTCGAGCACCACATTCGTCACATTGTGAAGCTCAAGCCCCGCCGCTACCGCAGCGACAATCTCCGCATTGCAGAGCATTCCGATCTTGACGGCGTCGACATTGAGGTCGGAAAACACCGCATCCATCTGTGCGGCGACGAAAGCGGGCGGAATCTCGTGAATGGCGGTAACGGCCTTGGTGTTCTGGGCCGTGAGGGCGGTGATAACCGACGCTCCATAGACACCGAGTGCGGAGAACGTTTTCAGGTCCGCCTGAATACCGGCGCCGCCGCTCGAATCCGACCCCGCAATGGTGACGGCGATCGGCGTGCTGATGGTGCCTTTCATGGCGTCGGCTCTGGCGCGTGGCCATGTGCTCCTACGGCCGGTACCTTGGGGGCGTGTGCCTTAAGCGCAGCATCGATAACGGCGCGCAGCTCTCGGGCAGCAGCTTGAGGGTCCGGGCTGTGGGACAGCGCGGAGATCACGCAGACGCCGTCGGCGCCGGCCGCGATCACCGGCTCGGCATTTGCCGCCGTGATGCCGGCAATGCCGCAGGACGGGAAGTTGCCGATGCGGCCGCGCAGGACCTGAATGACCCCGCGAAGCCCGTCGAGGCCGATAGGGGGTTTGCCGCTGGTCTTCGACTGGGTGGTGTAGACGCCGCCGATACCGACGTAATCCAGAAGTGCAAGCGGTGCCGCTGCGGCCTGCTCGGCCGTGCGGATCGACAGGCCCATGAAAGGCCCATGCCCCAATCGCTCACGTGCTTCTATGACAGCCATATCCTCCTGGCCGACATGTACGCCGTCTGCCTCCGCCTCCAGTGCCACATCGACCCGGTCATTGACGATCAGCGGAACGCCGAACGACACCAGCGCAGCTTTCAAGGCGCGCGCCTCGGCAATCATGTGAGCGGTGCCGTTCACCTTGTCGCGCAATTGCACCACCGTCGCGCCGCCGGCCGCGACTGCGCGGGCGAGATCGACGAGATCATGGCCGCCGGTATTTTCCGGGTCCACGATGGCATAGAGGCGCAGGTCGAGTTGTTCCATAGGGCTCCGAAACAGAAATCGCTCGTCCTGAGCGCGGCGCTCATTCGATCGCGATATTGTTCCTGTTGATGACCTCGCGCCAGCGTGCCGTTTCGGCCGCAATGAACGACGCGGTTTCGGCCGGGGTTGTGCCGACCGGTTCGGCGCCAACCGATCGAAATTTCGTCTGCACGTCCGGCCTGTTCAGCACGTCGGCAAAATCCGCGGCAAGCCGCTGCGCGAGCGCCGGCACCATTTTGGGCGGGCCCGCCACTGCGAACCAGGACGTGGAGACAAAGCCGGGCATTCCCGCCTCGGCGGCGGTCGGGACATCCGGGATCGATGCCGCCCGCTTAACGTCGGCAACCGCCAGCACCTTAAGCTTGCCGTCGCGGTAATGGGGCAGCACCGGCGCTATGTTGCCGAAGAAGACATCGATGTGACCGCCCAGCATGTCATTGATGACGAGATTTTCGCCCCGATATGGGACGTGAATCATACGGATTCCCGTCATGTTCATGAACATGCTGCCGGTGAGGTGCGGCGTTGAGCCGTTGCCCTGCGATCCATAGGTGACCTTGCCGGGATTCTGCCTGGCAAATGCGATCAAATCCGTAACCGAATTCACCCCGATCTCGGGCCGCACGATGATCAGGTTGGTCACCGCCGCCAGCACGGTGACGGGGACAAAATCTTCGGGCCGATACGACAGCTGCCGATACAGACTCTGGTTGATGGCGAGCGGACCCGGCGGCGCGATGAGCAGGGTGTGGCCGTCGGGCTCGGCCTGGGCGGCGAAGTCCGCCCCGATATTGCCACCGGCGCCAGTCTTGTTTTCGACCACGATAGCCTGGCCCCACTTGGCGGTCAGCCTATCGGCCGCGATACGCGCGAGTACGTCGTTGATGCCGCCGCCCGGGAACGGAATGATGAATTTGACTTGCTTGGCTGGAAATCCGGACACGGTTTGCCCGCGCGCAGGCAACGCCGCCGTCAAGACCATCAACAAACCAAGCGCACTCACACGGGGCCACATGCAGTGCTCCAAGCCGGAAACAAGCAGGATACCCCTTCGGCCAAGCGGCGCAATCCGCGTCGCGCGATCAGACAAGGTGGAATCACCGCGGCGCGCAGCTCCCTCTCTCGTTGCGGGGAGAAGGTCGAGGCGGCGGGACTTTCCGCGAGCACCAACTTATGGAAAAGCCCTCGGCGCACCGCGGAGACGCAGCGGCTATGCGGTCTGCCCGGTTCCGCCCGACCTTCGAGCCGGATATGGTGAAGCGGGGGAGTAAAAGCGAGCCGAGAAGTTCCGTGCCGTTCCGCAAACTGTCATTTTCCTGCACCATGTCTGTGGTTGCGTCGCTTGCCGCCCTGATGCAAGCCTCACCGGAAAGCGCCCGTGCGCAGACCTACCCGGATCATCCCGTCAGGATCATCGTGCCGATCGGTCCAGGCGGCGCATATGACATCATCGGCCGCCTGCTGGCCAGCAAGTTGACTGAGCTGACTGGCCAAACTTTTTTTGTTGAAAATCGTACCGGCGCCGGAACGCTGGTCGGCACGCAGGCCGCGGCGGCCGCGGCGGCTGATGGTTACACGCTGGTGGTGGGCGGGCTCAGCAATCTCGTATTCAATTTCGCGCTCTACCAGAAAGTTCCCTACGAGCCCGATGACTTCGCCCCGGTGGCAATCGTCTATACGTTTCCATACGTGATGGCGGCCCGCAACACCCTGCCGCAGAAGGATCTTGCCGAAATCATCAGCTATGGACGCCAGAGCCCGGGAAAGCTCACGATTGCCCATCCGGGCTCGGGCAGCGGGCAGCAGATCGTCGCCGCTGCCTTTATGAAGCTGACCGGTACCACCATGGTGGAAGTGCCCTACCGCAGCGCCCAGGCCGCTTATCCCGATCTGATCGCCGGCCGAGTCGATCTGTTGTTCGATTCGGCTGCCGCATCTTTGCCGTATATCGCCGCGCAGAAGGTGCGCGGCATTGCGCTGCTCGCGCCGAAGCGCTACCCGACGATGCCCGATCTGCCGACAATGACAGAGGCCGGAGTTGCGGGCCTCAGCATAGAATCCTGGATCGGTCTGTTCGCGCCGGCTCGCACACCCCCTGAGATTCTCGCGTTCCTGCGAGAGGAGACACGAACGGCGGCGGCCGAACTCAAGGAGCCGTTCAAAAAAAGCGGTGGCGCCTTGATGCAGATGCCGGTTGCCGCAACCGACAAGTTCATCAAATCCGAATTCGATAGGTGGACCAAGGTGATCCGCGACGCCGGGATCCGGCTCGATTGAAACGATGCACTGGCTTGTTGGATGGTTGAGCGCAGCGAAACCCATCGGAATCTCGCCGTTGGGCAAGATGGGTTTCGCTACGCTCATCCCATCCTACAAGTTTGGCAGCGTCGCGGAAGCAGTACGGCCGTTCCCGGATTATGCGACCGCCAAGAGCGGCGACTCCATCCGGGCTACGACTGCGTGCGGCGCCGGTTCAAATTTTGACGATCAGCCCGTCCCGCGCGGTCTCGTGTGCAATGGCGTCGCCGCGACCAAGCATATCGTCGCTCATGTGGGTGAGAATGAGGCGTTTCGGCCGGATCAGTGGCAGCTTTTCGACCAGTTGACGGTAGGCAAGGTGCATCTGCACCGGCTTGTCGTACACATAGGCCTCAGACACGAACAGATCGGCATCGCGCCCAAGCTCGATCATGCTGTCGGTCCATTCGGTATCGCCGCTAAAGGCGAGCACCTTGCCGTCGATCGTTATACGATAACCGTGGTAGGATTCCGGTGGCGCGCCGTGACGTACCTGGGCGGACCGAATTTCAGCGTTCTTGAAGTGCCACGGACGGTCCGGCGCGAGCTCGACGAGCGCTACCTCGAACTTCTTCACCGAACGCAACGATCCCGCAAAGGCCGTCTCCATCAGGCGCGAGAACCATTCCTTGACAGGGCGCGGCCCCGCGATAGTGAGCGGGTGCGTGCGCCTTGACACGAACTGGGCGTCAAGGATGAAGAACGGAACCCCACCACAATGGTCGGCGTGATAATGAGTAAGGATGATCAGATCGATCGCGTTGCGGTCGATGCCGAGCCGATTCATCGCAACCAGCGACGTGGCGCCGCAATCGATCAGGAAATTCATCCCGCTACTTACCACATGAATGCAGGTGTTGAACCGGCCCCCGGATCCGAACGCGTCACCGCTACCGACAAATTGAATGTGCATGCCCGGGTCCCTACCTGCGCACTGCGAGGTCGAAAACGTAAACGCCCGCGATTTGCCAAGCCCTGACAAATCCTAGATCGCCGGTCGGAACTATACCACGACGAAAATGGGTATCGGTCAAACGGCTGCACGCTCCCGCAACCGGTTCAACCGACTTGTCAACACTGTGCGATTTTGCTGGATTGCGGGCGCGGGTGCCAAGGAGAAATGCGTGATCCCATTTTTCGTTCAAATCAAGTGCCACCTCGGCAAAGCCTATGCGGTGGCCAATGCGCTTGCTGATGCGGAAATCGCGTCCGAGATTTATTCGACCGCCGGCGACTTCGATCTGCTGGTGAAATTCTATGTCGAACAGGGCACCGATATCGGGCATTTTGTCACCGAAAAGGTCCAGCCGATCCCGGGCATTCTCGACACCAAGACGATTATCACTTTCAAGGCGTTTTGATCCGGCCCTTTTCAACAGACGTCGCCTCAGCCCGATTGGATTTTGCTCGCCCGCTCACGGCCGAGCCGGCGTTCGAGCAAGCCAGAACCCACCATGATTGCGGCGCGCGCATAGACGTGTCGGCCGGGAATTCGCCGAACGCACATAGCCGAAGAAAAAACGCCTATAGCGGGCCAAGCAATCGAAGCCGAGATTCGATCGAAATGGCGGGGCGGAAAGTTATGGAGCGCCGAATGCGATCTCCGTGAGCGAGCGGAACACCGACTGGCGGAAGGCGAACAGCCCGTTCCTCAGACACGCGACACGAAGCGGCGGAAACCAGTCCGAGCGGTCCCCCCATGACGCGAACTGATGCCTAGGTGCAATCCTGCCAAAATCCACGGCAATCCGGCTGTCCCATGCACAACACATATCGGAAAAAATCGTGGCCAACTGGAATTCGGGCTTCACAAATCGCCGAAGCACGCTAGAACGGCGCGTCCGCCAGGGTATGGGCGAGGGGGTTGGGCAATGATAGCGAAGCATGCGGTGCCGCTGATGATCGCGGTCGGCATTTTGGCCGGATCAGCCTTTGACTGCGCCATCGCCAAGGAGATTGGAAAGAGCGGCGGAAATCGCCCTTATCAGCTTTATCTGCTCAAAGGTCTTGCTGACATATTTTCAAGCGGGATGGACTTCCTGCAAACGAAGCTGCGGGCTCGTGGGGTCGTGGGCGAAGTGCACAGCCACGCCGACGTTGAATCGCTTGCCCAGTCGGCGATCGCAAAATGGCGCCGCGGCTCCCGCGGGCCGATCATCATCATCGGGCATTCCCTTGGGGCGGATGCCGCCATTACGATGGCGCAGCGCCTCGGCAATGCCCAGGTGCCGGTCGCGCTGCTGGTCACCTTCGGCCCGGTCGAATCTGCGCCAGTGCAGGCCAATGTCGGGCGAGCGGTCAACTATTTCCAGTCAAACAGCCTGTGGCACGGGCAGATTATCCCGGCGGCCGGGTTCCACGGCGTGCTGGAAAATGTCGATTTGGCTCACGCGCCGGGCGTCACGCATTTCAATATAGAAAAGGCGGAGCAGTTGCACTCTGCCACCATCGCCAGGGTGCTCGCAGCCGTCTCGACGCACGCGAGGGCGGCCGCGCACCAGTCCGGCCCGTCCCCTGCGCTGCCGGCCGGCGTCTCGGCGACGAATCAATAAAACCTCGCTTCGCGTTGCGGCCATTGACAAACGTGGATTTAGTCATTCCGGGGCGCCACCGTCAGGTGGCGAGGCCGGGATCCATATCCCTTAGCCAGTGGTTGTGGATTCGAGGTTCGCCGCGTTTGCGGCGCCCCGGAATGACACCGCATTTGATTCGAATTTAAAACGTCGCGCGAATGCGTGCTTGCGACTCTGGATTGGCTTCGGCACGATCATGCCATGAGTCGTAATTCCGGTAATCGCAATTCCGCCGGTCGCGGCGCGGTTGGCCGTGAATGCCCGGCTCGATCCGCGGCGCCGCGGCTGCCTTTGGATGAGCCACCCGTCCGGCCAACCTTTGCGCGTGAGCGTGCGGCAATCAAGCGAGGCGTATTCCCGGTGGCGGGTTGCGACGAGGCGGGGCGGGGGCCGCTGGCAGGGCCTGTGGTGGCCGCGGCCGTGATCCTTGACCCCAAACATATCCCACGTGGTCTCAACGATTCCAAGAAACTCGCCGCGGTCGAACGCGAGAAGCTCTATGAGCGCATTTTCGCGACCTCCGAGGTCGGCGTCGCCGTTGGCTCGCCGACCCGCATTGATCGTGACAACATCCGGCGCGCGTCGCTATGGGCGCTCGCCCGAGCGGTTGCGGCGCTGACAGTCCGCCCCCGGCTCGTATTCGTGGACGGCATTGACCGCATCGATGCAGGCTGTGACTGCGAGGCCGTGGTTTCGGGCGATGCGCTGGTGGTGTCGATCGCAGCGGCTTCGATTGTCGCCAAGGTGGTGCGCGATCGCCTGATGATGCAGATCGGGGCAGCCCATCCGGGCTACGGATTCGAACGGCATATGGGATATGCCGTGCCGGAGCACTGCCGCGCGCTTGCCGCGCTCGGGCCCACGGTGCATCATCGCCGCAGCTTCGCGCCGGTCGCCGCTGCCTATGGCGAACGTGGTGAAATCGCAGACGGTTTTGCTGACGATCTCGTCGACGATCTGCTTGCGCCCTGAGCCCCCGCGCGCTTAGGATTTGTCCGGCAGTAGATGCTTCAAGGCGCATGTCATCGCGCGCGAAAGGCGAGCGATCCAATAACCACGTCATTGCGATTGGAGCACTAGCCATGGTGCCGCGGATGGTGGGGCGTGACAATGTAAGATTCACCTGCTTCTTGGGCGGATTCAGCCTGTTTCTCCGCAAGATCGGCCGCTGATGCTCCACACCTCCCTCATTGTTGAGTTGCTGCGTTCGCAGCCACGGCTGATCTTCTGGGCGGCAACACTCGCCCAGGCGGCGTTGTGGTGGGTGGTGCCATCGCTCTTCTATTCATCGCCGCCGGGCCGGTTGCCGTTCGTGCTTGCAGTCGGTCATGAATTTCAGCTTGGCAGTTCCTTTGGTCCGCCGCTCGCTTTCTGGATGGCAGAAATTGCCTTCGACATCGCCGGCGCCCCGGGTGTGTATCTGCTCGCGCAGGCCTGCGTCGTAATCGCCTATTACGGTGTGTTTACGCTCGCGCGCGCCATCGTGGGAATCCACCACGCCGTCTTCGCCATCCTGCTGATGGCCGGCGTTTTCGCCTTTGCGGCGCCGACACCCGAGTTCGGGCCTGCGATCTTGGCGATCCCGTTCACGGTCTTTGCAATTGTCAACCTCTGGCGCGCGGTCGGCGAGCGGCGGCGCGTTGGCTGGTTCCTGCTTGCGCTGCAGCTCGGTCTGCTGCTGCTGACCACATATGCGGGCCTCGTCTTGGTTTTTGCGATCGTCATTTTCGTGGCGGCGACGCGGCGCGGCCGCCGATCGCTGCGATCCGCCGACCCGTGGCTCGCTAGCACCGTGATCGTGGCGGTGCTGTTTCCCCATCTCATCTGGCTCGATCTGGCGGGCGACAAATTTCCGCCCGCGTTAAATCTGTTCGAAAGTGCGAGCGATTCCTATCTGAGCGGTTTGCTTGATTTTGTGGAATTGCTGGTGCTCAGCCATACCGGCCTCGCGGTGCTGGTCGCGCTCGGAAGCAAATGGCGTGTCCGCTCGGAGGAGAAGGTACCGGTATTCGTGCGCAGCTTTACGGATCCGTTCGGGCGGCGTTTCGTCTATTTCTTCGCCATCGTGCCGGCGCTCATGGCGGTGCTGTTCGCCGGCCTGTCTGCGGAGCGATACACGCTCGGAAATCTCGCCCCCTATGTGGTGTTGTCGAGCCTCGCGATCGTGGTGCTGGCCGGCAATTCCATTCCGTGGCATCGGGCGCGCCTGGTCGCGACAGTGTGGTCCCTGCTGTTGGCCGCGCCGCCGCTCAGCGTAGCCGCCACGATCGTCGTCCTGCCATGGCTCGGAGTCGCCGACACCGAGGTCGCATGGCCTGCCGCCGCAATGGGTCGCTTCTTTGCGGAGAGCTTCGAGCGTCGCACCGGCGCCGCGCTCGCCATTGTGGCCGGAGAACCGCGCACTGCGGCGCTCGTTGCTCTCGGTGCGCCGACGCGGCCGAGCCTCTATCTCGATGCAACGCCCGAGCGCACACCGTGGGTCACAGCAGCCGACGTCCGCCGCAAGGGTGCTGTCGTAGTGTGGCCTAATGACGACACCCGTGCGCAAGTGCCGGCCGAGATTGCGGTGCGCTTTCCCGGCCTCGTGGCGGATGTGCCGCGCGCCTTCGAGCGCATGGTGCAAGGGCGCCTGCCGCTGTTGCGCATCGGTTGGGGCGTGGCGCGGCCGACGGCAGATGACAGATGACAGTTCGCTTTTGCCTGTCATCTGTCATCTGAATCCAACGCCTTCTGGATCGCCAGAAAATCTCGCCACGCGAAGCGCTTCTCCAGCGGCGTGCGCAGCAGATAGGCGGGGTGGAACGTCGCAATGGCGCGAATTTCGCGGGTGCCGGTGTGATAGGTGTGCCAGCGGCCGCGCGACCTGCGGATGCCCTCAGTTACGCCGAGCAGCGCAGCGGCGGACGGTCCACCGAGGCAAACCAGGACATCGGGGTTTGCGAGCTCTATCTGGCGCTTAATAAAGGGTAGGCAGATCTGGCTTTCCTGTGGTGTTGGCGTGCGATTGCCGGGCGGACGCCACGGAATGACATTGGCGATATA
>DATGCX010000276.1:0-78481 GCA_035311445.1 Xanthobacteraceae bacterium
TTCGATCGTAGTGGTTTCATATTGGGAGAGTTCCATTTTTGCCCGTTCCGCGAGGAACTTCAGGCGAGCGAACTTGCTCCGATGAGCCTCATTGTCGCGACGGAAGTTCTCAAAATTCATCGCCTCCGCGATCTTGGGCGTCAGCACCTTATCGACGATTTCCCAATCCAGGTTCTTTCCGCCGATGAAATTATCGCCGTTGTGGCCAAGAACCGTGAGAACGCCGTCTTTCGATGAAATGAGCGCCACGTCGAACGTGCCGCCACCCAGGTCATATACCAGCCAATTTTCATTGGTGGCGGTAGCAAAGCCATAGGAGATGGCCGCGGCAATTGGCTCCTGCAACAGCACCACGTGCTTGAAGCCGGCGAGATTGCCTGCGCGCTTCGTCGCCTCACATTGAAGGACAGAAAATGCAGCCGGAATGGTGATTACGGCAGTTGTCGTATCGAACTTCGGGTATTTTCGCAGGATGTCATGCACTAAGCACTTTAGTATCTCTGAGGAAATTTCCTCTGCGCTCATCTCGATGCCGGCGCGCTCAAAATAGAATTTCTCGGGCGTACCGATGATGCGCTTCACCTCAGGCTTGAAATTTTTGACACCTGCTTCGGAAGCGTCAGAATAAAGAGACTCGTATGCTCTCTGGCCAACGACTTTGTTTCTAGCTTTGTCGAAGCCGAATACCGAAGGCGTGTACTCCAAACCACCGGGCTTCTTCACAATTTCAATCATGCCGTTGTTATTGACTGCCACCGAGGAGTTGGTTGTGCCAAGGTCAATTCCGATGGAAATCGTTCGGTATGTCACATCCCCCTCCAGAATTCGACAAGCCCTAAGCAATGGAGAGGCTGGATGCCGGTATACACACGGAGTCCTTCCTCTTGTTGAACGCCGAGCGGTCCTCTTCGAAGGTGGCCGCCTTGTCAAGCGCCGCATCAAAGCCGCGATTGGCGCGGTTGTTGTTGCGCTTCGCCGGTTTAGTGGCGTCGTATCCGTCGGCCTTCCTTGGTGGTCCGTCCCGCATCACTTCCCCCTTGTTCTTGTCGTTCGACGCATCGATTAATCCGAGGTTCTGTTCCGACAAAGCGCTCATATTCCTCGATCGCCATCACTACGATGACGGCGCGGCCGTGCTTTTCGATGACGACTGGCTCGGCGCGAGCGGTATCGAGCAATCGCTCGAAGCCATTTTTTCGCGCCCTTGGCCGAGACACACTTTATGAAAACCCACCCAGAGTACCCATTATGACCATTTTGGGGAGCAACTGCAATGTCGGCTGGTTGCATCAAGCGAGTTCGGATTGATAAGCGGGCTCAGGGACGCCGCCGCTCGCGCGGTCCAGGTGGCGCCTTCGGCGCTCGTTCGGGCCGCGTCATCGTTCGTCCGACCAGAAAGGACAGGGAGTTTCGCGAGTTGGTTATAAGACAGCAAGGTTTCGGTCCGGATCGCCGCGCGAATTGCCCGCGCGATGACTCTCGATCCGTTGGGAAAGGCGGTCAAGGAGCCACCGCCGACCGAAAGCTGGCTGATTCGCGAACTCGGCTACGATTTGCTGATTTCGCCCATGAGCGAGAGTTCCGAGACGGTGATGTTGCGCCCGGAAAATGGGGGGTCCGCATTCCCCCGGGGGCGCCACGAGCTCGTGTTCGGCGGACAGCCCAACGATTTCGCCATCGCCGGCATCATTACTGATCCGACCCAATGCGTGGAGGGCGTCGCCACTGGCCGAGGCCTTGCATTTTACGAGTGTCGCAAGTCCCCATAGCTGGGCCCGTGGAGGTTGAACACGCGACCCCCGATTATCACTTTGATTTCTGCTTTTGCTTTCGGCTGACAGGAACCGCCGGCGGCGGCGCAGCGACATAGGCGAAGTAGAGCTGGGCGAAGTCGAATGCCAGCTGGTAGCACACCGTGAGGGTACGGGTCTCATCATTCCAAGTCGCGTTGGGGCCGCTGCAGCTCAGCATTTGCATAGTGAAAGGCGCTGGCCACGCATACTCAGATGCGGACCGTTCGGCCACCGTTTCCAATATTCGAATCGCCCGAAACGACCGGGCGAATATCTCCAAATCCCCCTGCGCCTCACCATAGACCACATTGATTTTGGTCTCGGGTTGGTCGGGCGTGCGGCGAGCAGGCCTCAGCACCGTCTCCCAGGACCGCGAAGCCTTTGTGTAGTCCCGCTTACAGCTCTGCTGGCGGGATTCGGGCATCTTCGCCTCATCGGCGAGGTTCTTGAATTTGGCCGGGTCGGAGCCGACCATTAAGCATACAATCTGATATGCGCGTTGCGGACTGAGATTATGCTCGTCGTAGTAAAGGGGCTTGGCACCTGTTTGCTGATCTCGCCGCTCGTTGAGGAACCAACCCTGTGACGCGTTGGCAAGCACGCGCTGGGAAAAGCTGGTTCCTATCTTGAGCATCGTGATGGCCGAGAAGGTATCCGCCTGGTCCTCTTCGCGCCCGAGCACCGGCACATTCATGTCGTTCATGATGACGTGCCCTATTTCATGGAGCAAAATAAAAAGTGTATTGCCGACGACGAATTCCACCCGATCGATGCGCTGTTGCTGAGAAAGGTCTTTGAGACGCGGATAGCTTTGGAGCGTACGCGCAAGCTCCTCGATCCGCTGTTGAAATGGCGGTGACCCCGATGGAGCCGGTTGTCCTGCGGCTACGCCGCAGCCGATCAGCAGCACACAAGATATGGCGCAGATAAGAAGATGGCGCTGCGATGTCATTGTGAGTACCTGCCGCGAACCCGTCGCGAAAATCATGGGCTTGATTACGCAAGCTCTGACTTCCCGAAGCCGCGACGGCCCAGCTAAACATCTATCCAAGATTTCGTCATGCCCAGAACTTGCGGCACGCGGGTCAATCGTCGGCTGCGATGAGTTCAAGAATTGACTCAAACCATCGCCTGTAGTCGGGGGCCAGAACACGCCATTGATCATTTTGTGCTTCGTGATTCCATTCTACCACCGGACATTCGTCTTCTTTCCCGCTGCCGATCTCGAGGCAGTCCAAATTACCGAAACCGTCTCTGCGCAGCGGTAGCAATGTCGTTGGAAATCCGCCAGGACGTTCACGGAGCCCGCGGGTGGATTCTACTATGTCCAGATAGGGCGGCCCTCCAAGCCCGATAAATTCTTCGGAATCGACTCCGCCGCATCCCAGTTCCCTCAGGAATGAACGAAACGTCAATGGGAATCGAACACCAAGCGCACGTTCGGCGGAGTCGATTTTGGCTTCAGACGCTCCCCCTACAAAGTCAGTTTCCACGGCAGGTAAGCGTTGCCTCACCAAGTCTGCGTAGGGTCCCATGTTCGCCGTCCGATCACGTCCACATATCCGAGTGTCATCAGCTCTCTACGGCTTGTGGCGGACATCCAGCCTCGTGAGTAGAAACAAGACGCGGCATGACGAACGCCGCGATGATGATCTCGATGGATGGCACGCATGCAGGTGCGCAATGCCGAGAGATCCGGATTGCGCACCTGCCACCGTTTACACCGTCCTGATGCCTTCATGCATCAGCGGGATCGAACGCAGCCGCTTGCCGGTCGCCGCGAAAATCGCGTTGAGCACGGCAGGGGCCGCGACCGACACGGTCGGTTCGCCGACACCACCCCAGAACCCGCCCGACGGCATCACGATAACCTCGACTCGCGGCATCTCGCGGATGCGGAGCGAGTTGTAGGTATCGAAGTTGGTCTGCTCGATGGCGCCGTCCTTGACGGTGCACTCGCCGTAAAGCAGCGCCGACAGGCCGAACACGAACGACCCTGCCACCTGCCGCTCGATCTGCGCCGGATTGACGGCGTGGCCCGGATCGATCGCCGCCACGATGCGGTGCATCTTCAGGGTGCCCTGTGGACTCACCGACACCTCGGCGCAGGCAGCCACGTAGCTGCCGTGGGACATGTACTGAGCGAGGCCGCGATAGACGCCCTGCGGCGCCTGCGTCGACCAGCCCGCCTTGTCGGCCACCGCCTTGAGCACGGCCGCGTGTTTCGGCTTGAGGAATTTCAGCCGGAACGCGAGCTTATCTTGGCCGAGCGCGTCGGCGACCTCATCGATGAAGCACTCGGTGTAGATTGCGTTATGGTTCACGTTCACGCCGCGCCAGAAGCCGGCGAGAATGTGGGTGTTGCGCATCGCATGGTCGATGAGGAGGTTCGAGAAGTTGTAGCCGAAATTGCCCTCCGGGGAATTCGGCGACAGCCCCTGGAACACCACCGGGTCCATGCCGCTCGGGTCCATTCGCTCGGGCGCGAGGGAAGCCGAGATCGACTGGCCGGAAATACGCATGTGGAAGCCGACCATGTTGCCGGCCGCGTCGATGCCGGCGGTGAGCTTCGCCTGGGTGACCGGGTGGTACCCGCAGTGGGTCATGTCCTCTTCGCGCGACCAGATCAGCTTGATCGGCGTACCGGGCATCTGTTTGGCAATGGCTACCGCCTGGCGGACGTAATCGACGCGGCCTCTGCGGCCAAAACCGCCGCCGCACAGGAATTTGTGCACGTCACACTTGGCGATCGGCAAGCCGGATTCCTCCGACACCGCTGCTAGCGCGGCTTCGCCGTTCTGGGTCGGCCCCCACACCTCGCACCTGTCTGCCGTGTAGAGCGCCGTCATGTTCATGGGCTCCATGGTGGCGTGGTTCTGGTACGGATAGTTGTAGACCGCCTCGATCCTGCGCGCCGCGCCTGCGAGAGCGGACTTGGCGTCGCCCGCCTTGTTGCCCACGAAAGCCTGCTCAGCGTCGAGGCCGCCCTTGAGGAAATTGGCGATCGAAGCGCTCGACACCTTGCCGGCCTCGCCCGGATCCCACACGATCGGCAATGCCTCGATCGCCTTGTGGGCGCGCCAATAGCTGTCCGCGATCACGGCGACGCCGGAATCGCCGACCTGCACGACCTTTTTGACGCCCGGCATGCCGGCGACCTTGGCGGCATCGAAGCTCTTGATCTTGCCGGTGCGGACCGGCGAGTCCTTGACGGTGGCGACCAGCATGCCGGGCATCTTGATGTCGATGCCATAGACCTGCTTGCCGGTGAGTTTATCGGCGGTGTCGAGCCGCTTGAGGCCCTTGCCGGCAATTTTCCAGTCCTTCGGGTCCTTGAGCTTGATGTCCTTCGGGGCGTCGAGCTTGGCGGCCGCTTCCGCGACCTCGCCGTATGTGATCGTACGGCCCGAAGCCTGATGGGTGATCACACTGTTCGCGGCGTTGCATTCAGCTGCCGGCACTTTCCATTCATTAGCCGCGGCCTGGATCAGCATGATGCGGGCGGCGGCGCCGGCCTCGCGAACATATTGCTGCGAGGTACGGATGCCGCGGCTGCCGCCGGTCGACATGTCGCCATAGATGCGCTTGCGCGCGAGGCTCTGACCGGGCGTCGGATATTCGGTGGTGACCTTGGTCCAGTCGCATTCGAGCTCTTCGGCAACCAGTTGGGCGAGCCCGGTGAGCGAGCCTTGGCCCATTTCGGAACGGGCGATACGGATCACCACGGTGTCGTCGGGCCGGATCACGACCCAGGCATTGACTTCGGGCGAGCCGTCCGCGGCGCGCACGATGTCCGGGCCGAACGGAAGATGCAGACCAAGCGCGAGGCCGCCGCCAATTGCAGCGGAGCCGATCACGAACGAGCGGCGATCAAAATTTGGGGCGTCATTCATGGCTTCCCTCCTCACGCGTTGGCGGCGGCGTGAATGGCCGCGCGCACCTGCTGGAAGGTGCCGCAACGGCAGATGTTGGTAATGGCAGCGTCGATATCGACGTCGGTCGGCTTGGGCTTATTCTTGAGCAGATCGGCGACCGCCATGATCATGCCGGACTGGCAATAGCCGCATTGCGGCACGTCGTGTTCGAGCCAGGCCTGCTGCACCTTGTGCAGCACGCCATTGGAGGCGAGGCCCTCGATGGTGGTGATCTCCTTGCCGGCCACGTCGGACAGCTGCACCGAGCAGGACCGCGTCGCGACGCCGTTGATGTGGACCGTGCAGGCGCCACACTGGGCGATACCGCACCCATATTTGGTGCCGGTCATGCCGAGCGTGTCCCGCAACACCCACAACAGCGGGGTGTCGGGTTCGACGTCGACGTTGTGGCTTTGACCATTGACGATGAGGGTTGGCATTCGGTGTCTCCCGTTGGTCGCCTGCGATGAGGCGAAATAGGTTGTGCGCAAGCGGTTGCCTGGGATGTGGTCGAAAGGTTCCGCGCGTCAGGCGCGAGCATAGCTGGTTTTAAAGCCGATGAGAATTCGCCCGCCGGGCCGATCTTGCGCCGCCTTAGGGCCACATAGGTGGATCGCGTCCACGACTTCACTTTCGAGGCCTGCTCAGGCTTCACTCGCGTTACGGCCCGCTGGATTGCTCAGCCGCCCAAGACGGCCTTTGTCACAAGGCTCCGGCCCGGCCAGTTACCCAGCCAAGCCGCTTGTCAGCTACCAGAGCTACCGACTTCTCTCCGGGTAGATTCCTCCTCTACTGATGTTACGCGTCTTCCTGGCGCACTATGGATTCAGGGCCGCTTCGCGGTGCCCGGAATGGCGCTACATATGAGTCGAAATTCGAGAACATTGAACCATCCAAACGATCCGCGGCGATTGGATCGGCATGCTTTCTCTGCTGGCAGGGAATTTGGCAGGGAATCTTTTGAATTCCACGTGGAGCTGGCGACTACGGGAGCAGTTTTGCACCCGCGCCTTTAATATCTTACGGCAAATTCCCTACTTGCGTTGCGCAGCGAATTTTCCAAAGAGGGCAAAGCAATTCGACTCGTGGGCGCAGGGGATCTCTCGGCACCGCAGAGAACGACGCTGCAATCGTGCTGAACGGGCATCAGTAACACATCAATGCTGCCGGACAGCGGCTCCCGAAGTGCAGGTGGCTGGATGGAGTAAGGCTGGTAACTCTTGCTGTTACCGAGCAGAGGTACGGTCCTGAGCTAAAGGGGCAGCTGCGGACGAGCGCAACCGCTCCTCGGCTCGCTCGGCAATGCGATCGTATTCGGCGGCAATCGCCAGCATCGTCCGGCGCGCCTCGGTATCTCCCAGTTGCTCTGCATGGACGCTGGCTTCCTCCGCCCTGTTGCGCCAGTGCTTCGGGTTGTCCCGCAGCTTCGCTTCGTGCATTGCTCAGCCCTCTATTCAGCCGCGGACGCCTCTGCGGACGGCAGGCTAAACGACACGTCCGAACCCGGTCTCTTCGGCGACTTCTGCAATGCGTTGGTCCGCGACAGCGATTGCAATACCGGAGTCGCACTCATGGGATTGCTCGGCATGAACGCGCGCAGCGCTCTACGCCAGCACCCCTAATGCTTAGAATAGTCCAAGGGTTTTGCAGTCAACTCCTCAACGCGGCAGGAGTTCCCGCTAAGACGGGCTGATCATTCGCGAACAGAAAAGAACCGAGGCGATTGTCGAACCGACCTTTACCTATCGATCCCCGAGCATGCCATCACTGCCCATCATGCGAGCGAACAACCTTGGTACCGCAGCCGCTTCGACCTCGCGACGAATCCTCTGCAGTGGAATCAGTCAAAGGATCTTGTGGTATCGCAACGCGCTCTGAAAACTGACAGCGTCACTTCTACGACCGGCGCTGGCGCTCTTGCGCTCAACCCGGCGCCCGCCCCTGGCGAGCGGGAGCCGGGTCGTTACGTCCGATCAGGCGTTGCAGCCCGTATAGACGATCTGGCCAGGCATTCCCGCATTGACCAGCTGTGTGTCCGCCGATGCGCGGGCGAGATCAAGCGAACTACCGACCGAGGCGAACAGGCGGCTCGCATCGTCGCTGCTCTGCGCGACGACAAGGCAGCCAAACGCCGTAGAAGGCACGACGGCGTCACTGAGCGCACATCCGCCGAACTGGCTGTTACAGGCCCGCAGCGCATCGAGGCTTGCGCTGGCCAGCGTGGGCGACGCGCGTACGACCCATGCTCCGCCGTTGTTCCAGCCGAGCGCGATGGCCCTGAACGCAACCGGCGGCGCAACCACAGTGTAGGCGGGCTGGGCGACGACCGGCGCATAAGCTGGCTGAGCTGGCACGAGTACCGGCGCAACCGCTTGCTGGGCCGGCGCTGCAGCCTGAGCCTGGCCGAGACTCGTCAGCATCGAAGCGAACTGGCCGATCGCGTCCATCACGCCGCCACCGCCACCTCCGGCACCTCCAGATCCGTCCTGGCCTCCGGACCCCACGGTGATGTTGTTGACGCTGCCACCGCCGGTGCCGCCGGTCGCGGTTGCAGTGCCACCTGTCCCGATGCCGGTGCCACCGGTCCCGGTGCCGGTCCCACCTGTCCCAGTCCCGGTGCCTCCTGTCCCACTTCCAGTCCCACCGCTGGGGCCCGTGCCTTTGCTGCCGCTTCCGGCAACTTTGCCGCCGCCAACGCCAACTCCGGCTCCGCCCACCCCGATCCCGGCGCCTTTGCCGCCGCCAACACCGACTCCAGCGCCGCCGACGCCAACCCCGGACCCAGTGCCGCTGCCAACACCGACTCCGGCTCCGCCAACGCCGACCCCGGCACCGGTGCCGCTGCCAACACCCACTCCGGCGCCGCCAACGCCGACCCCGGACCCAGTGCCGCTGCCAACACCGACTCCGGCTCCGCCGACCCCGACCCCGGCCCCACTGCCGCTGCCCACACCGACTCCGGCGCCGCCAACGCCGACCCCGGCCCCTTTGCCGCCGCCGACGCCAACTCCGGCACCGCCAACGCCAACCCCAGCACCTTTGCCGCCGCCGACACCAACTCCGGCACCGCCAACGCCAACCCCAGCCCCAGTGCCGCTACCAACCCCAACTCCGGCACCGCCGACCCCGACTCCAGCCCCAGTGCCGCTGCCAACACCGACTCCGGCGCCGCCAACGCCGACCCCGGCACCTTTGCCGCCGCCGACACCAACTCCGGCACCGCCAACGCCGATTCCAGGCCCAGTGCCGCCGACCCCGACGCCAGCACCGCCGACCCCGACTCCAGCCCCGGTGCCGACGCCAACGCCAGCACCGCCGACGCCGATTCCGGCGCCTCTACCGCCGCCGACACCCAACCCGGCGCCACCGACTCCGATCCCGCTGCTATTGTTGCTGCTGACACCAACCCCGGCGCCGCCGAGACCGATTCCACTCCCGTTGCGGCCGCCGCCTACGCCTACCCCGGCGCCGCCAACACCTATCCCGCTTGCATTACGGCCACCAACACCCACCCCGGCGCCGCCAATGCCGATCCCGGTGCTGTGGGCACTCGACGCGCCGGTGGTTCGAAGGGGGGCCGAATTCAACCGGGTCCCCGAGTTGATCGAGTGCAGTTGACCCGAGGAGAGACGGGTCGTCGCCATGGTCGGATGCGTTGGGGCTGACCAGCGCGACGCGGAAAACGAGGGGCGCAGCGTAAAGGCCGGACGGAAGGCCGTCATCCGCGGCGCCGAAAATGCCGGGGCGCGAAAGCCCCCGAACCCGCCACGGCCGAAAGCCGAGGCATCGGTCGAAACGAGGCAAGAACTGCCGAGTGCCGCAAGCGCAGTAACTGCAAGAACTGAGGTACGCGTCATAATAGTCTCCGTGAACACGCGATGCGTGGATTCGCATCTGCCCCTTCGGTCACCCGACCACGGCTGCGCGTTCGCCTTGCGGCGGCGCGTTTACAACTCGTTTACCGACTGTTTACAGGCGGGAACGCGCTGAAGGTGTGCGGAGGGAACCGCAATCCGTTAGGTATTCAATGACTTGGCGACGATACAAACAAAGGCTGCACAATACGCGTCGTCTCCACGCAATGGCAGACGACGGGAGAGTTAACAAAGCCTCGCCAGCCGTGAACTCTGCGACCTCTTTGCACGACTGAATAACATTAGCACCAGGGGCGGGAGCTGCTGCCCATATTCGGCGGCGCGAACGGGGCCATTCAGCCGCGGTTTTCGCGCAATTGCCTGACGGCGTGAGGCGACCGATTGATAATGAAGCAGCGAATACTGGTTATTGGTGACGACGCAGGCCTGCGGGCAACGCTCGCACGCTGGCTGATCACCGCAGGTTATTCGGTCGAGCTTGCCGAGAGCGCCAGGCACGCTCGCAAGGTCCTGGCGGATAAAAGGATCGGGCTCGCCATCGTGGCACCGGAGCGACTGGACGGTGACGCCCTCGCCGGCAAGCTTCGCACCGAGGTGGACCGACTGATTCTGGTGACGGGGCCTTCGGTGGATTCAAGGCCATCGATCGGGCACTCAGTTCGAGCCGACGGCTATCTCGCGAGGCCCTTGCGCGAAGACGATGTGTTGGCTCAGGTCGAGGCCGCGTTGAAGATCGGAGCGCGCACCGCGGAAGCTGCTCCTGAGCCGCTGCGCTTTGCTGGTTACACTCTGGACCCCGTTGCGCGCAGCTGTCACGACGCAAATGGCCGTATCGTGGCACTGACGCGAGCGGAGCTTTCGTTGCTGCTGTCGCTGGCGCATCAGCCGGGCCGCATGGTGTCGCGCGATGAACTGACCCGCGCCGTGGCCGGCCGGGCGGCGGAGCGCGGTGACCGCAGTGTTGATGTACTGATCTCACGGCTACGTCGCAAGATCGAGGTCAATCCGAAATCGCCCCTGCTCATTATCACCGCGCCGGGGGTGGGTTACATGATGGCCGCAAACCCGTTCGCGACCCACACAGCCCTTGCACCGAATCCTGCCGCGGAGGCAACGGCGCCCGATGCGGCCGCGATGTATTCCCCCGAGCCCGCCGCAACGGCCGCAAGAGTGTCGGATTCGCCGCCGCGCAAAGCGCCCATCGGCGTCAGGGCGCTGGCGGGAATAGCTCGTCTTGCGACCATCATTTCTGCGGGGATTGAAGCAATGATCAGTGCGCTTTCACCGCTTGCCGAGAGGCCACGCCAATCAACCGGGCGCCGACCGGAACACGGCGCACAGCAGCGATGACGGTCCAAGTTAAGAAACTTAAGATAAGTGTGCCGGTGAAAACGAACGCTCCCTTCGTGAAGGCATGTAGGATACGCCAAGCAACATGTACTGCAGCCAGATCACGAATACATAAATCCAGCTGTGCGCCAATCTTCCATCGGACTTGAGCAGGCCGCGTTCGAGGCCATAAGCGCCGACGCCGGCAAAAAAGTAAATTACGTGGTGCAGCAAGCGACCGGCTTGAAAGGCGATCGGACCGAACTGCGTCAGATGCCTCGGCTGGAAAACAAACGCCAAAGGCACATAAGCCAGTTCTGAGACGATCAATAATGCAATGAAGTATTGGAATAGGCGTGCATCCGCGTCAGCCGACTAAAGTTTATTAAGTTTGTTGAGCGATCCTGATGAGGTCGATCGCCACGCCGCGCGTCGGCTGCTCCCTTCTTCGTTTGAAAATCAAATCCATCGAACTGCAGCAAATCGAGCACGTGCGCCATCGCGTGCTGCCCGGCAAACGCGACTTCAGTGCACGTGCTCCCGACTCCCCTCATTTGTTGCCTGCTCAGAAATCTGCCTTGTCAGCATGCGGGATGCCGATCTCGTTGTCGCTGTGGAATCCAAACGGGTTTTCGGCGCAGGAAACTTCCGGCCACTCGAGGCGATCTCTCACATAGATCACGGACGCGGTCCACGGCGTCGTAAAGGCGCCTTCATCCTCAATCGTGAAGTGGACCAGCAGGAACTTGTCGTCATAGGTCGGGCTGACGGGTCCGGCGGGACGCCAATTCTCTTTCGCGGCGCGTTCCAGCACGTCTTTCACAGCTTCGCGGTCGAGCATCTGATAGCGTTCAATAACGTGGAGCCTTTCCGTGTATGGCGTGCCGAACAAGTCGATCATGGGGTACGGACGATCGGTCTTGATTCCGACCGTGTCGATCACCAGCGTGTCGCCCTCGTAATGACCGACAGCATCCCCATGCCAGGACGGCGTCACGTGCGCGGGATGCGGCTCATTCAGACGCACGTAGCGGATCTCGTGGTCCTCATTGAAGAGCATCACGATCTTGTCCGGGAGCTGCAGCATCTGCATGGCCATGTGCTTGAAGAGGAACGGCACCGGTTCGGGCCAGCATTGATTGGCCGGACTCGGATAGGTAACGCCGGCCAGCGAGAGTTCGCCCTTATGCTTCACGACCTGCGCGGCCCAGGGCTGCAAGATAGGATTGGTATAATCGCCGACCAGCTGGCCGTAATCGCTCTGGCCGTTGTCCTTGCGCCGCGACCGGTTCGTGACCGGGCCGGGACCCGATGCCGGCGGCACAAACCACGGAAGCGACCCATGGCGCCAGATGCCGGAAAAATCCGGGGCGGGCACGGCGCCCTGCGAACCGCTGTTCGCCTGTCCGGCCGCGGACGCCGTCTGTTGCCCCGAAGCGGGGCTGGCAGCGGCCATCAACATTCCCAATAAGAGCAAAGTCCGCTGCAAATTCATGGCACCCTCCCTGCATGAGTTGCTCGGCTTCCCGCACCACCTCATGGTACCGGCGCAAATTATATTTTATCGCAAATGGACAAGTTAAGGAACTCTGCATGACCGGCGGCGTTACGCCGACAACCGATGCGTGATGCGGGGAGCCACCGAACTTTGTAGTTCAGCGTACTTTGGTGTTTTCCATCAGAGTTCTTTGTGCAATGCCGGACATAGGGGATGGTCGCTTCGCATAAAACCGACTACGACAGAAGCTTCAGCGCTGATGCGCTTCCAATGATCGCCACCGTCAAGGCGGGGGAATGGGCGTGACTCCGCCGCAGACGTGACGCGGCATCCCGCACGTCCAGCGCAGCGTTGCGGTGACACGAAGCCGTGCCTTGAGCGCGAGGCGGAGCAAAACCAGACAGGCCCGCGGGATTCTCCCACTGCCTGTTGCAGTCAATAGCCGCGGGGTGTTTTTGCGCGCAACCGCACCCCCTGACCGTCAAATAACAGCCCAACAAGTAGGGCTGGATTTTTGGACCAGATTGGAGAGGGAAGCGTGAGGAGGAGCACATGTCGCGACTTTCGACGGTACTATTATCTGTGGTGGCCCTGATTTTTGGTGTTTCGCATGGACAGTCACAGACCAGCACCGATGGTAAATCCATCTTCCGGTTCGACACGTTTGGCGACGAACAGAAGTGGACCGATACGCTGCAGATGCAGAAAGTCATCAAGGACGTCAGTCCGCGGACCGCTCTGGCCGTCGGATTGAAAGTCGACTCCGACGCGCTTCCGGCGGCAGTGATCAACGCCATCCAGGCCGGGCAGGTGAACCTCGACGACCCCGCGGTGACGCTCCAGTTGCTGAAGCTCAACGCCGTCGTCGGCGTGATCGGCAAAGTGACCGGTCCGAACAACCACCTTGCGACCTTCGGCATTACCTGCGCGCTGTGTCATTCGACGGTCGACAACTCTGTCGCCCCCGGGATCGGGCACCGTCTCGACGGTTGGCCCAATCGCACGCTGAACGTGGGCGCGATCGTCGCCCTGTCGCCCGTGGTCCTCGACAAGGCGCCGTTCCAGAGCTGGGGCCCCGGCAAATTCGATCCGCGTTTTCAAATCTTCAACGGCAAGACCATCGAATCCTTGTTCAGCACCACGGTCCCGGTCGTCCTTGCACCCGCCTTCGGCCTCAAGGGCGTCGGCTTCGAGACCTACACGGGCGACGGCGTGATTTCCTACTGGAACAGCTATGTCGGCGTGACGCAGATGGGCGGGCATGGCAGCTTCAGTGATCCCCGAATTGGAGTTAGCGTGAAGCAAAATCCCGACTTGGTGACACCCGAGCTCCCCGCGCTGCTGCAGTATCAGCTCGGTCTGCTGACGCCCCCACCGCCCGCAGGAAGTTTCAATGCGGCAGCCGCGCTGCGCGGTCAGGCGGTATTCAACGGTGCCGGCGGATGCGCAAGATGCCACAAGCCGCCGCTGTTCACCGATGTGCTCAGCGGACCCGATCCCAACGTGCCGTTCCTGCACTCTCCTTCCGAGGTCGGAACCGACCCGGCCTATGCCAACCGCACCGCCACCAAGATGTACCGGACGACACCGCTGCGCGCGCTCTGGCAGCATCCGCCGTACTTCCACGACGGCAGCGCCGCTGATCTGCCCGCCGTGGTCGATCACTACAACGCGCAGTTCCACCTTCGCCTCAACAACGGGCAGAAGGCCGACCTCGTCGAATATTTGAAAACGCTGTAGACGGAAGGATGATGTAGGGGCGACCCTTGTGGTCGCCCTGTTGCGGGATGCAACGAATGGGGCGACCACAAGGGTCGCCCCTACAGCGGGATGTGTCACGACACCGCTTGTGCGGCTGCTTTAGCAGCGCGCCTTTGCGCGTCCTATGCGGCATCCGCCCGGACAAGAATATTTCGCACCAACGCCCGCAGCGCGTGCAAGTCCTTCACGAACAGCCGAATGCCTTCGGCGAGCTTTTCGGTCGCCATGGCGTCCTGATTGAGGAGGAAACGGAATCTCCTCTCGTCAAGGATGAGCCGCGCGGGGGCCTCGCCGGGGTTTGCCGGGTCGAGCCGTCGTGCGAGTTGCCCCTGATTGGCCGCGAGAGCGTCGAGCAGCGCCGGCGCGATCGTGAGGCGATCGCAGCCGGCCAGTGCCTCGATCTGGCCGGCATTGCGAAAGGACGCTCCCATTATGGCGGTGCCGAAGCCGTGGGCTTTATAGTAGGCATAAATGCTGCGCACCGATGCGACGCCCGGATCGGTTTCCGCCGTGTAAGGACCGCCGCCGGCCTTCACGTGCCAGTCGAGGATGCGGCCGACGAAAGGCGAGATCAGGAACACCGCCGCATCGGCGCAGGCCGCCGCCTGCACCAGCGAAAACAGCAAAGTCAGATTGCAGTCGATACGGTCGCGCTGCAATATTTCGGCGGCCCGGATGCCTTCGAACGTCGAGGCGACCTTGATCAGGATGCGGTCGCGGGTGACGCCGCGGGCCTCGTAGGCCGCAATAATGGCCCGGGCTTTGTCGACGGTCGCTCTGGTATCGAAGGCGAGGTCCGCATCGACCTCGGTCGAGACGCGGCCGGGGACGATCTTGGTGAGTTCCGTGCCGAACGACACCGCCAGCCGATCACACACCGTCGCCGCGACCGCCTCTGGGTCGCCCCCCCTGCCCCGCCCCCACGCCACCGCTTCTTCGACGAGATGTGCATAAGCGGGGTTCTCGACTGCCTTGAGCAGCAGAGTCGGGTTTGTGGTGCAATCCTGCGGCTTGAGGCGGCGCACGGCCTCGATGTCGCCGGTATCGGCGACCACGACCGTCATGCTTTTCAGTTGCTCAAGCTTCGAAGCCATTCAGGTTCTCCGTTCAATCTAAAGCGCCGCTCTACGAGGTACGCCTTCGCTCTGTCACCCGCGGGCTTGACCCGCGGGTCCATCTTTTCGCATGAGGATGGATTGTCGGGTCATCAAGCCCGGCAATGACGCCGGATGTCAGCAGGACGTGGTCCCACCCGCTACCTACGCAATCAGCGGCAATACAGCATCATCCGTAAAGGCCGCTGTGAGATGATACAGGCTGGTGGCGGGCGTGGCTTGCACAATCTCCTGTCCGTCGGCATTTATCCTTTCGATCCAAAGGCCCGGGCGTGCTCCCGCAAGGTGGCGTGCAATCCCCGCGCGCGCCTGTGGGGCACGATCAGGCTGAAGCCGCGCCACCGCCTTGAGCCGCTCGGTTTGCGGCCAGAGGCGAAAACCGCCATCCGCAATCGTCCCATCACTCCAGAGGCCGTTCATAACCAAACGGTTGGCCGCGCTTACTGCGTACCGCTCGGCAAACTCAAACAGGGAGCGGGCAGCCGAGGTCAAGTGTGGTGCGGCCGGCACCCCAAAAGCGGCAGCCGACTTTTCGTACCAGCGGAGCAGCCAGATCCATTCATAATGATGGCCCGGCTCGACCAGGAATTGACCGGTCTCCAGGCATGGCGCCAGCGCCTCATCAAAATACTCCGGCAGCGCGCCCTCCTTCGCCTGGAAAAACCGGGCGAAGAAAAGAGCGGCGAGATCGCGGGCCCAGTTGAAAAAACGTTCATCGCGGAATGCGTCGCCTGCTGCCAGCAGCGCCTCGAAGAGGTGCATGTGGGGATTTTGCCGTCGCGGGCCGGAGCCCGGAATGTTGTCGCGATACCCGCCCGCCGGATGAACGAACTGCGTCGCAATGTAGTCCGCGACGGCAATGGCATCCGCATGCACGCGGTCGGCGCCCATGACCTCGGCGGCCGCCGCAAAGGCGAGCAGGACAAAGGCATGATCATAAAGGTCGCGTGTCGAATCGGTCGGTCGACTGTCGAGATCGAAGCGCCAGGCAAAGCCTCCATCGGGAAGCCGCGCCGGCCCGCGCAGGAAATCGAGCCCGAGCGCAACTGCTTCTTTGGCGCGCGGCACGCCATAGCGTGCCGCGCTGGAAAACGCATAGGTCTGGCGCGCCGCGACGCGCAGGCGCCGAAACGGCGCCTCGCATTGCAGAGAAGAATCGAGATGTTCGTGGAAGGCGCGGCGCCGCCAATCGACGCCGTGCTCAAGCCAAAGAGGCCACGCATGATCCGCGAGCCAAAGCAAGCCCTCTTGCCCCAACGGCGCCTGCCGATCGGGCATAAGCATCACTTCACCTCGGCGAGACCCGACACGGCATTCGCTGCCTCGGTCTTCAATCGGTCGATGATGCGCGTCGTCGACGAATCCGGAAGCAGTTCGACCAGCACCACCCTGCCGCCATACGATTCGACCAGCTCGCGCCCGACGACCTGATCGATCCGGTAGTCGGCGCCCTTCACCAGCACGTCGGGCTTGACGCAGGCAATGAGCTCGAGCGGCGTATCATCAGCAAACAGCACGACCGCGTCGACAAAGGCGAGCCCTGCCAGGACGATCGAGCGCGCGGCTTCGGCCTGGACCGGTCGCGACGCGCCCTTTAGGCGCTTCACCGAGGCGTCGTTGTTGAGGCCGACGACCAGCCTGTCGCAATAGGAGCGCGCCTCGCACAAGAGCTGAACGTGCCCCGGATGGAGTAGATCGAAGCAGCCGTTGGTGAAGCCCACCGTCAGCCCTTCCCGGCGCCACGTCGTGACGCAATCCCTGACCGCCTCCATTGGCTTTATCTTTTCTCGCAGTTCGAAGTGCGGGCGCGACAGCAGCAGATCACGCAACTCGTTCGCGGTGACCAGTGACGTTCCTTTCTTGGCGACGACGACACCGGCCGCCACATTAGCGAGCAGCGCGGCGTTGCGAATTCCGGCGCCGCTGACGAGCGCGAGGGCGAAACCCGCCGCCACCGTATCGCCGGCACCGGACACGTCAACGACACGCTTCGCCGTCGCGTCGAACGAAACCGCCTCGCCATCGCGCGAAACGATCAGCGCGCCGCGTTCGCCGCGCGTCACCAACACGCTTTCGCAGTCGATTTGGTCCACCAGGGATTTGGCGGCCGCCTTGAGGGCTGTCTCGTCGTTATTCACGGGACGCCGCAATGCCTGGGCGAGTTCGCCGACATTGGGCGTCAGCGCGGTAGCGCCGCGATAGCGATCATAATCGAGTCCTTTTGGATCAACGATGACTGGCGTGCTTGTCCGTTGCCCCGCCGCGATCACGGCGGCCACGACCCTTGGGGTCAACATGCCCTTGGCGTAGTCCGACAGCACAACCGCATCGACGGCTTCAATTCGACTGCGCACCGCCGCGATGATTGCGTCTTCGATCTTTTGACCGACCGGCTTCGTTTCCTCAGTATCGGCCCGCAGCAGATGGGTGTTGTGCAGATAGGCGACGAAGCGCGTCTTGGCGGTGGTGACGCGGCCCTCGACCTCGACCAGCCCGTCGGTGGAAACCTCGATGCCGTTGAGATGGTGACGGATCGATCGCGCCGCGTCGTCGCGGCCAACCACGGCGACAATCTCGCAGGCAGCGCCGAGGCTCACGACGTTACGAACCACATTGCCGGAACCGCCGACGACATCCTGAGGGCCGGCGGTTTCAAGAACCGGTGCCGGCGCTTCGGGTGAAATGCGCGAAACCGTGCCGTAGACGAAGCGGTCGAGCATAATGTCGCCGACCACAAGCACACGCTTGTGGCGGAATTGGTCAAGAACGGTCTCGAATGAACTCATGGGCTCCCTTGCGTTAACTTGAATGCGCCTCCGGCGGTGGTCCAGCGCAGTGGTTTAGAGCACATCCCGCTGACATTTGTTCAATGTCATTGCCGGATCAGGCCCGCGGGTGACAGACGAAAGGTGGATCAACTTCATCAAGACACGCCCTAGGAGCCTCACATTGCTTGGTCCCCTCCCCCGCTTGCGGGGAGGGCAAGTGAGGGCGCCCGTGGCTCCGAAATATGGCAAGTACCCCCTCCCTAACCCTCCCCGCCAATCGGGGGAGGGAAAGATGCAAATGCGACCGTTTTCCGACCGTCCGGACCATAGCGGGTTTGGATCGTTTGCACCATGTCCTTGATGTTGCGCAGTGTTTCGGAATGGTGCAAAGAAGCGCGCATTCTTGGAGCGAAATCGCGTGCAAGGGGATAAAGGCGCACTCTTGGCGCCGCGCCCACGCCGGTGCGGCAACGGTGCGCACACCGAGCCTGTCATCGGGCCGGCGGTAGGCCGGACCCGCTGGCTTTGCCCACCGTACGGCACATTGATTTCATAGAAACATGCTCCGGCGAGACAACGAGCCCTGAAATGTTGCTGGTGACCGGCGGAGCGGGATTCATCGGGTCGAACGTGGTCGCCGACCTCAACGAGGCCGGACACATCGATGTCGCGGTCAACGACACGCTCGGATCGGACGGCAAGTGGCGCAATTTGCAGAAGCGCCGGCTGGCCGACTTCATCCCTCCGTCAGACCTGTCCGGCTGGCTCCAGGGCCGCAAGCTTGATGCGGTGATCCATCTCGGCGCCATCTCATCCACGACGGCAACCGACGGCGACCAAGTGATCGAAAACAATTTCCGGCTGTCGCTGCGGCTGCTCGACTGGTGCACGACGACGCGCACGCCCTTCATCTACGCGTCCTCCGCAGCAACTTACGGCAACGGCGAGGTGGGCTTTGTCGATGACCTCCCAACGCTTGTCAGGTTACGGCCGATGAACCTCTATGGCTGGAGCAAACACCTGTTCGATCTCGCGGTCCTCGATCGCGCCGCCAAAAAGCGATCGCTGCCGCCGCAATGGGTAGGGCTCAAATTCTTTAACGTCTATGGCCCGAACGAATATCATAAAGGCGAGATGATGAGTGTGCTCTGCAAGGTGTTCGACAAGGCCAAGGGAGGAGAGCCGGTGCGGTTGTTCAAGTCCCACCGTGCCGGGATCTCGGACGGCGACCAACGGCGCGATTTCGTCTACGTGGAGGATGTGACGGCGGTGATGCGCTGGCTGCTCGGCACGCCGTCGGTCAACGGACTGTTCAACGTGGGCACGGGCAAAGCGCAGAGCTTTCGCGAAATGATCGAGGCAATGTTTGCGGCGCTCGGCCGGCCGCCCAACATCGAATACATCGACATGCCGGCTTCGATCCGCGATAGCTATCAATACTTCACCCAGGCCTCGATCGAGAGCCTGCGCGGCGCCGGGTACAATGGGGGGTTCACCCCCCTTGCAACCGCGGTCCGGCGCTATGTGGGGGATTTCCTCGACCAGGCGGACCGGTATCGGTAATGCTGCTTGTGGGATTGAATGGTGGGTGGCCGGCGTTCTGGGCGTGATCGTCGGCGCCGTGTGGAACTATGCAATGTCGTCGATGTTCACGTGGAAAGCATCCTGATGGTCGGCTGGCATTTGCCGTAAAGCCGTGCAAGTTTAACCGGAGCGTGGAGAAATCCGCGGGGCGCGCCTGATACAACCGACGTCAAATGGCTGACGAGCAACCACCTCGGTCGCACGTGCTGGCGGCGCTCTATCGAATCTACGAGCGGCGACTTACGCGGCAGGTTCGAGCCCATCCCGTGCCGCGACATGTCGGCGTCATTCTGGACGGCAATCGGCGGCACGGCAGGCAGCACCAACTGACGGACTTCGAGGAGGTCTACATCGTCGGCGCCAACAGGCTCGATGATCTGCTCAACTGGTGCGTCGAACTCGGCATTCCGGCGGTGACGTTGTGGGTGCTTTCGACCGACAATCTTGCCCGCAAACCGCAGGAAGTGTCCGGCATACTGGCGGCCATCGAAACCAAATTGCTCGAACTCGCCAAGGCGCCGCAGATCCACCGCCAGCGCGTCCGGGTCAGAGCCATCGGCCGGCTGGATTTGTTGCCGGCCCCGACGCTCACCGCCGTGCGTGCGGCGGAAGCCGCGACCCAGGACTACGATGGCTTGCATCTCACTATCGCGGCCGCCTACGGGGGCCGTCAGGAGATCACGGATGCGGTGCAATCGCTTCTCAGGGAGCAGTTGAAGAAGGGCAAAAGGCTCGAGGACGTCATCGAGGCGGTAACCCCCGAGGCAGTCGGGCGGCACATCTACTCGCCCGATCTGCCTGATCCTGACCTCATCATCCGCACCAGCGGAGAAATCCGGCTCTCGGGTTTCCTGCTCTGGCAGAGCACAACCTCCGAATTCTACTTTTCCGAAGTAAACTGGCCGGCGTTTCGCAAAATCGACTTCCTGCGGGCCATTCGTTCGTTTCAGGGCCGTACACGACGGTATGGGCTTTGAGTAGGGCGGACGCTCGGCACCATACCGTGGTCGCATGTCTGCGGCGCGGTTTACGGGCGAGTGTCCACGCGCATGTACTTCGTATGGCAGCCGTCGCAGGCGGCACGCAGCTGTATCCCAAGCTGTTTGAACTTGTCGGCGCTTTCGGCGCGGCTCGCGTCCAATGCGGCCGTCGCGGCGGCCTGAGCCAAACCGTAGAAGTCGTCAAAGCTTTCCCAGACAGCCAGTGTCGCCGTCGTCAGGCTTTGCGAGCCGTCGGCCGCAGTTGTCGGCTTCGTCTGCGGTGGGAACAGATGCGGAAATGCCGTAAGCAACGTGCTGATCCGGTCGGCATGCGCTTTCAGTTCGTCGAGTTGATACTCCTTGCCGGTGCCGGCGAGATCGATCGCCATCATCTCTGCATCGATGCCGTCCATGACAGTTTGGCGGGCCTGCACGACGTCGTCGGGGTGATCCGTGCCGGTCAAGCCGGGAACGCGTTCCTGGCTGCGCGCGGTGATCGCCAGCGCGATCGCTGCGGCAAGCAGTGCGGGAAAGGCGATGGCCATCATGGGGCCCGCGGTGAGCCGACCTCTTCCCTTGCGCCTCATTGGCAGTATTCGAAACATCGGCAAACCTCCTTGACCCGTGGCTGTCAGCGCCGCGAATTCGCCGTTGGCCTAGAACAATACCCAGACGCCGACAAGCCGCGCCTGCTCGACCCCCGGCTTGGCATAATCGCACACGCCGTCGGGGAATGTCTGTTTCAACAGCACGAAACGCTCGGACGTGATGGCTTGTAGTCCGCCATGTCGCCAGACTTGAGCGTGCATTTGAAGACATCGTCGGTGCCCGGAGCCCTGGCTGCGAGCCGCGCGTCCCCGGCGAACGGGAACAGCTTCCTTCAGCGATCCGGGTCGGTGACCTTTTCGATCGCCCCACTACTGTAGCGGGCCCGCCACTGTCGGGTAGCAGGCATCGAGGAAATCGGCGGGCTTGTTGGCGGCGACCTTCCCGGCCTTCGGTTGGCTCACTTACAACCTCCGCTCGATTGTTCGATTTCTTTATCGCTCGGGCAAAAATAGACCCACAGTCGCCACGGGGCAATGTGAGCGCCGTCTGGTCATCTGTTCAAGTTGATTTGCCTCAAGGCAATGCCACCACCGCCGGTGTTTGAATGCAAGCAAGCCTGACGAATCTTAATAAATGAGACAAGGCAATGGCGATCAAAATCGGATTGGCGGCCTTTGCTATGCTTGCGGTTTTTGCGGGCGTCGCTCCCACACTTCACCCGTTCGACGGTGAACATGGTTACCAGTACAGCCACAGCGATTCTGCGGTGCGCGACGCCGAAGAACGAGCCGCGAAAAAGAAAGAGGCGGAGCCGAAGACTGCGGAATGGAAAGAAGCCGGGGTGAACAGGCACGAAGGGATTGAAGCAAAGATCGCGCCACAATCCTTGCAGCTACAGTTCTTATACACGTACTATATTTGGATGCAGATTTGTGCAGAGCGATTTAATCAATTTGACAACGTGAAAGCGGAACTTAGGGAGGTTTTAAGAAGCAAGGAAGCCAGTTATCCGTCGGAACAAGCGGACACCATTTGGAATGCGACGGCTGAGAGGTTCCAACGGCTGGAACCGGTGCTGAGGATCACCGGAGATGACCAACTTTACGTGGACTGCGATCAAAACAGCAGGTACGTTGAGGGCCTGTTGACGCTTGTATCCCGAATGGGAGACCCGTCGCCGCGCGTTCTCAGAAAAAAAGATTTTTAGACGAGACGATTGGCGGAACCAACGAAGACCTGCGGCCGGCGACCTGCTGAAGCGTTGTTGACGCTCGACGTGCGTGCTCCCATAATAACTTCGGCGAATCCAAATTGAGACAGCGATGAAACTGTTGCGGACAATACCGGGTTTTGTCCGTTTGCTGGTCAGCCTGTTCCTGGTTGCCCAGTTCGCGGGCGTTGTGTCGTCGCCACGTGCGAGCGCCCCGCCGCTCGCGACCGCCCCGGCATCGCACGATCATCATCACCGTGCGCATGACCACGGAGATCAGGGAAAGCTGCATGACGATCACAGTCACGGCAGAAGCCTGGCCGACACCTGCTGCGCCTTGCATGCGTATTTTGCCGGCGTTCTGCCTCCGATCATCGCGATCGAAACCGCCGCCGTAATCGGCAAATCTCTTTCCATCGACCCCGACACCGTGGCGCTCGGCGTCCCGCGCGACCGACTCGACCGCCCCCCAAGACCTCTGCACTGATCCGAGCCGCAGTGTGTCTGCGATTTGCGGGCACGCTTCTCCGACTGTGCGTGAGGTTTTAGACGTGATGCTCAGACGTCGCTGGTGTGGAGCTCTATTCCGGCTCGGAATGGGGGGCGGATTCGTGCTTGGCAGCGCCGCGTGCGCGGCCGTTCCTCCTGCAGCATCTTCGGTCGCGGCCGCGGATCCGGCTGTGCGTGTTCCGGCTACGCGGTACCGCTCCGTTACGCCTGCCGGCGTCACGCTTGCGCCTGCAGAGCCGCAACCCTGGCAGGATCTCAACCGGAACGTCGCACCGCCTGCGCCGCCTTCGAAGGAGCGCGAGCCATGACGGCCGCGCCGCAAACTCGCACGGGAGGCGCCCGCATGGCGGCATCCGTATTGGTGGCGATGTCGCTTGCCGAGTGCGCATCTTTCTCTCCGGATGCCGGCATGGATGTGGTGAGCGGGATTACCGGGGCTGCGCTCTCGCAGGATGCGCACAAAGTTGATACGGCGGAGGCGGCCGATGCGGTGCGCACCCGCGTGCGACGGCTGCTCGCATCCCGACTCTCGGCCGAGGCGGCGGTTCAAGTGGCGCTGCTCAACAATAAGGGACTGCAGGCGGCCTACAATGAACTTGGGGTCGCGGAGGCCGTCCGGGTTGAAGCGAGCCTGCCGCCCAACCCGGCATTCTCGTTCAGTCGGATTTCAACGGCGGTCGAACTCGATATCGAGCGTCGGGTCGTCGCCGACGTTCTGGCGCTGGCCACGCTGCCCGCGCGCGCGGACATCGCCGGCGACCGTTTTCGTCAGGCGCAGCTCAATGCCGCCCGTGAAACGCTCAAGGTCGGGCTTGAAACGCGGCGGAACTATTATCATGCGGCGGCATCGCGCCAGGTGGTCGCTTTCCTGGAACAGGCGAGCGGGGCGGCCGAAACAGCGGCGAGGCTCGCAGCAGAGCTCGGACGGACCGGCGCCATGAACAAGCTCGATCAGGCACGCGAGCAATCGTTCTACGCCGAGCTTTCTGCCCAACTGGCAACAGCGCGACAACAGGTGACGAGCGACCGCGAGGCCTTGGTCCGGTCGCTCGGCCTGTGGGGTAACGACCTCGGATTCAAACTGCCGGAAGCGCTGCCGGCCTTGCCTAAGCGGCCGAGCAGCTTGCCGATGATCGAGGTTGAGGCAGTCAGCCGGCGCGTTGATCTTCAAATCGCCCGCATGGAGGTTGACGCACTCGCCAAATCCTATGGACTTACCAACGCGACACGCTTCATCAACCTGCTCGATGTCGCCGGCATCTCCCGGACCCAGCGCGAACCAGGCGGCCCCCACGGTACCGGCGGCGGTGTCGAACTCGAGTTCCAGGTGCCGCTCTTTGACTTCGGCGAGGTGCGGCTGCGGCAAGCCGGCGAAGCCTACATGCAGGCGGTCAACCGCCTTACGGAGAGAGCCGTGAACGTGCGGTCGGAGGCGCGTGAGGCCTACCGGGCCTACCGGTCCACCTACGATATTGCGACCCAGTACCGTGACCGGATCCTGCCGCTGCGCCAGGTCATCACGGACGAGACGATGCTGCGCTACGGCGCAATGCAGATCGACGTTTTCTCATTGCTGACCGAAGCGCGACAGCGCGTCGCCGTGAATATCGCAGCGATCGAAGCGCAACGGGAGTTCTGGCTGGCAAATGTCAATCTCACGGCTGCCGTGGCGGGCGGCGGCACAGCGGACAAGGCCGGCGCGACACCGCGCGTCGCGATCGAATCAGCCATCACCGCGGGCAACTGAGCGAGTTGAGGGAACAGGCATGTTATCGCGACGAAACCTGTTGGGAGCGGGGGCCGTGCTGGTAGGCGCAGGGGCAATCAGCGGCCGCGTGCAGGCCGCCGGCATTCCGGAGGCGCCGACCACCGCCACCAATACGATGCAGCCGCCGCTGTTCCCGTCGAACGGGCCGGATTACCAACCGGTCGTGACGCTGAATGGCTGGACGCTGCCCTGGCGAATGAATGGCGAGTGGAAAGAGTTCCATCTTGTTGCAGAGCCTGTGGTGCGTGAATTCGCGCCCGGGATGAAGGCCTATCTGTGGGGTTACAACGGCCAGTCGCCGGGGCCGACGATCGAGGCGGTGGAGGGCGACAGAGTTCGTATCTTCGTCACCAACAAGCTTCCCGAGCACACCACCGTACACTGGCACGGCATGCTCGTGCCGAATGGCATGGATGGCGTCGGCGGCGTCACCCAACCGCACATCGATCCGGGCAAAACCTTCGTCTACGAGTTTGCGCTCAAGCGCAGCGGCAGCTTCATGTACCACCCGCACTCCGACGAGATGGTCCAGATGGCCATGGGCATGATGGGCATGTTCGTGGTCCATCCGCGCGACGCAAAGCTCCACCGCGTCGACCGCGATTTCGTGTTCGTCATGAGCTCCTACCTGATCGACCCCGGCACCTATCTGCCGAAGGTTGCCGAGATGACCGACTTCAACATGTGGACGTGGAACGCGCGCGTATTTCCGGGCATCGATCCGCTGCCGGTCCGTCTCGGCGACCGCGTGCGCATACGCATCGGAAATCTCACCATGACGAACCATCCGATCCATCTGCACGGCCACAGCTTTGCCGTGACCTGTACCGACGGCGGTTGGATACCGGAAAGCGCACGCTGGCCGGAGACAACCATGGACGTTCCGGTCGGCGCGATCCGTGCCGTCGAGGTGGTCGCCGACGCGCCGGGCGACTGGGCGTTTCATTGCCACAAGTCGCACCACACCATGAACGCCATGGGCCACAACACTCGAAATCTCATCGGCGTGAGCCAACAGGAACTCGCCAAAGCTCGGCGGGTGATCCCGGACTTCCACCCGATGGGAGCAGGCGGCATGGCCGATATGGGGTCGATGGAGATGCCGATGCCCGACAACACGCTCCCCATGATGACGGGCTTCGGGCAGTTCGGGCCGATTGAAATGGGCGGAATGTTTACCCTCATGAAGGTGCGTGAAGGCCTCGCCGCGAACGACTATGGCGATCCAGGCCCATACAACAATCCGGAGGGGACCGTCGCCTACGAGGTCAAAGGTGCGACCGAGCAATCCATCCCGCGATCGCAGAGCCCCGCGACCGGAGCCCGCCCAAGGACAGCAATCGAAAGGATCACAAAGAGAACTGCAAAATCACATCGCTAACGGGAGAGAAACATGAAAGCTCTGCCACCCCTCGTCGTCGCCTTTGTGCTTTCCATCGGACCGCAAAGCATGCTCGCGCAGCCGGCCCTGATAGATGGGCAAGTCACCAAAGTCGATCAATCGGCCGGCAAGATCACCATCAGGCATGGTCCGGCCAAGAGGCTCGGAATGGAGCAGGGCATGACCATGGTTTACAAGGCACAAGACCCGACAATACTCAAGGCAGTCAAAGCCGGCGACAAGATCAAGTTCGATGCCGAGCAAGTGAATGGCCAATTCACCGTGACAAAAATAGAAAAGGCAAGGTAGCGCGGCATGACGACCATCACCGCCGCCCCGCGACTTTCGCATTCATCTCAGCACGTGGCGGGTGTCGCGTGCGGGCGCGAAGCTGTGGTGCCCTTCGGGGTGATCACAAGGAATTCAAGACACTGATCGCTCAGGTTCTCCCCCATATGTCGGCGGGGCGCGATACAATCGACCGAGTCCGCGGGCCGGCGATGTTCCGCGGCACTTCCGTTGGGGGCGTGCCATTCGATCCCGTTGCGCTGCCGCCGTCGGGCAACAACGCCCCGATCCACGGATCGGCGGCGCTCTGGTACGTAAAAGGCGGCAGTTCGGGAACCCGGAGAGGTCAGTTTACGCCAGAGCCGCGTCATGCAGCGGCTCGCCGCCTCAGTATTAATACATGCCGAGGACCGCTCCGAACAATGTGAGGAAACCGAGCACGGCAATACCGGCATGGAGAAACACAATGGGTCTTTTGGCGACCTCGCCACGAAAATGGACAGAGGCCAGATAAAAACCGCCGAGTGCCGCAATGGCCAGAATCACCAGCGCGACCAGCGGCCCATTCGAGATGCCGCTCGTGAACGCCGCATCAACGAGCAGAAGCAGCCCTGTGGCCCCCAGCGCCGCGTGCAGCAGCGACAAGGGCCAAGGTGCAAGCCGCTTCCGCAGTATGTACGCCGCGGCGAGCGCCAGCCCCGCGGAGGCACCGACAGAGAATACAATGAGAGCATAGATGAGCATTTATTATTCTCCGCGCTGCGACGGTCGGAGCAGTTCAGCTCTGTGTCCCATTCGCATATTCGGCCGGAGTCTTTTTTTGGCTCTGATGCGCCGCGTGACGGATCGGGTCCGCCGACGTGTACGACCGGCCAAACAATGGGCCTTTGCAAGGCGGATTGGAAGGAGATTTTTTATCATAGCCCTTTGGTACCCTGTACGGTCCGATTTGAGGCCGTAGCCGACGCTGGCCATACGGCCGTCATGCGGCAAAAAAAGCCGAAATTACGGCTAGCAAAGTCCTGGCCTCGAACTTTTTTGCGCTGTCAGGATACTAACGGTTGCCGCGATCCGGATGAGTCGCGTACGCGATTTGGGGCGCAACGTAACGGCCATCCTGCTCGCCGGTTTGCAATTCGGCGGAGGATGCAATGCGGTGGTGTTTGGTTGCCCTGCTCGGCGTCATCGGCTGCCTGGCGGCGACGCACGCTGTGGCAGAACGCCGCGTCGCGCTGGTGATCGGCAATGCGCAATACGCCTACACCGCGGCGCTGCCCAACCCGCGCAATGATGCCCAGGACATCTCGGAGTTGCTCAAGAAAATCGGTTTCGAAGTGACCGTGGGCCTTGATCTCGACCAGACCAGTTTCGCGCGTACCATCGATACCTTCGCCCGCGCGCTCGAAGGTGCCGATGTCGGACTGTTTTTCTATGCGGGCCATGGCCTGCAAATCAATGAGAAGAACTATCTGATTTCGACCGGAGCAAAGCTCGAAAGTACCTTCCTGGTGCCGTCGGAAACCATCGAGCTCGATGCGATCATCCGGCTCATGGAGTCGAAAGCCGGGACCAACCTGATCTTCCTCGACGCGTGCCGCAACAATCCGCTGACCGACAATCTCAAGCGTACCCTCGCGGTCGTCAGTCGCTCGACCACCATCGGCCGCGGCCTCGCCCGGGTCGAACCGACCGGTCGCGATACTCTCGTCGCTTTTTCCTCCGCGCCAGGCCAGGAGTCCGCCGATGGGCGGGGCCGCAACAGCCCGTTTACCGCGGCGCTGCTGCGGCACATGCCCAAACCTGGTCTTGAGGTCTCGGTGATGCTCAAGGAAGTCACGGCCGACGTGCGACGCGAAACCGGCAACGCACAGCGCCCCCAGCAACTGAGCGACATGTCCAAGACGTTTTATTTTGTAAAGGCGGAACCGGCGATGACCGCGCCCCCGCCAGCCGCCGCGATACCGCCGATAGCGCCATCGGAGCCGGTTGATCCGGTCGATGTAGCGTTCTGGCAATCGGCCGCCGCCACAAATGAGTGCGAATCCATCCGCGCCTATATTCGCCGATTCCCGACCGGCAACTTTGTAGACTTGGCCCGCATTTCGGAGCGGCGGTTGTGCAAGGCCGGCCCCGAGATTGTGACAGCCTCACCGCAGCCGCCCTCGTCCGGGCCGGTCGCTCCGATGCTGATCCCGGCACCTGCGACGCCCGCAGCTCCCGTCCCGGCCGCGACCACTCAACCCGCCCCGGGGACGAAGGATGCGCTTGCCACCCCTGCCGTTGCGGCCCCACCGGTTGTGCCTGCTGCCGCACCGGTCGTGCCGCCGGACCCCATCGACATCGGACGCAAGCTCCAGAAGGAGCTGTTGCGGGTGGGATGTGCAGCGAGCGGAATCGAAATCGATGGCAACTGGGACGCCGCCTCGCGCGACGCGTTGCGGTCATTCAATGAGCGCACGCGCTCGGTGGCCGTGATCGACCGCCCGACCCCTGAAGCTCTCGAAGCGGTGCGCAGCCACAGGAACCGTGTATGTCCGACCACCTGCGAGGCCGGCACGGAGTTGCGCGGTAATGCCTGTGTCGCAATCCCGAAACCGCAGGAGCGCTCCCGGCATGCCTCCCGACCACCCGAGCACGAGCGAGATCGGCCGCTGCGGGCGCAACGGGTCGAACCTGTCCCGCAGCGATCGGGGTCCCAATCGCAGTCATATGCGAATGTGCCGACTTTGGACACGCGGAAGGGCGAGTCCTGGATCTACGTGGGAAAGCAGCGCTGCAAGACCTTTGAACCACCGGGAGCGCCGCCGCGCATCATCTGCCCGTAATTGCCTCGAAACAGTTGATGGGAGTGCTCACGTGACGGGCACGAGGCCGATGCGGCGACTTTTGATGATCGCCGCCCTCCGCGGAGATGGCTTCGCAAGGAGCCCACCCAGCATTCGGCCGGTCGTCATGATACATCGCCCGCTGTAGGGGCGACCCTGGGGCGACCCTTGTGGTCGCCCCGTTCGTCGCATCCCGCAAAGGGCGACCACAAGGGTCGCCCCCCATTGGCGCTAACTTAACGCTGTGCTGTGCCGCTGGGACTCCCTCCCCCCTTGTGGGTCCCTTGTGGGGGAGGGTTGGGGTGGGGGTCGTGCCACGGGGCACAGCTTTGCTCCATTCCTCGACCCCCGCCCCCTCCCCACAAGGGGAGGGGAGGAGTTCGCGGCGCCGTTGCAGCGTAAGTTAACGCAAATGAGGGTCGCCCCTACATCATGTTTCCTATTCTCGATTTGGGCGCTTCTTCGCCGGACCGTACAATGCGGGTACCTACAAATTGTACACGGATTTAGAGAGAAATTTCGCACAGAGAGGTATTATCTGCTATCATGATTCGGCTGCGGCCATCCCGCGAGCGGGCCGACGCCGGTGCTTGCAACACCGACGCCTGCCCTGACCCTCAACATGGAGTGACCCATGTCAAAGGCTGCTCACAAGTCTATTCAAAATCGAGGGCCTGTCACGCTGAGCGTCGCCGAGATAGCCAGTCTCGCCGACAGATTGAGCGCGCGTGCTCAAAGCGCGATGCTCGATCAGCCCGAACAGCGCTCCGACCTTGATCTTGCGGCGAGGCTGATCCGGCACATTGTGCGAGCAGGTCTTGTGCGCGCCAGCGTGGCGATCGAATAGGGGCGCGTTTCGACCTCGATCAATCGATTTTGCCTATCTATGCTTGCTATCTTGCGAACCGAAACCTGACTCACTATCACCGGCAACCCATATCAGACTACAATTACGGCGTCACTGTAGGCAGCCAGGGTTTTGTCCGTTGTCAAGAGGCGCAACGGTTCGGTAAGCGCCTGGGCGACGAGCATCCGGTCGAATGGATCGCGACGGTCTCTGAGCGCCAAACCGCGTGACGCAACCGCGTGCTGCCATGTGATCGGAAGCTCCAGGAATTTTGCTTCTCGAAACCCATGCAGGAAGTCGGCCGGCTCGATCCTAATTCTGTCGTGCGACGCCTTGATGGCGATTTCCCAGAGCGATATGGCGCTGACAAAGAGGTCACGATCATCAAGCTAAGCTTGGGCGACAGCATGACGCGCTCCGTCAATGCTTCAACAAACGCTCACCTATAGCGGATTTCGTTCGGTGGACTCTAGCCGCTTTTCTCATGCCCCACCCTGGCGTAGGGTAGTGCATACGCAACGATGCTTCGATAGAGGCGAGAAAAGCGGGCCGCCACCGCCGGCAGCACCGCCTGATGGGGAGGAAAACATGACCAGGCTGCCGATTGCCGCAGCGGCGAGCGCACTCGCGGTCTCATTTGCGTTCGCACAGTCCGAGAACCAGGCCGTCCTGCGGCTCGATCCAGCCCTCGACGCGCTGGTCTCGCCCGACGCCAAGGTCGAGCTTGTCAAGGGCGGCTTTGGCTTCACCGAGGGCCCGGTGTGGGTGCAGAAGGGCAGGGAAGGCTATCTGCTGTTCACCGACATCCCCGGCGCTGTGGTGTGGAAATTGACGGCGGATGGCAAGGCTTCGGTCTATCTCGATAACGTCGGTTATACCGGCCCCGAAAGGTGGCGCTGGGGCCCCGTCCTGAACAACGGCAAGGACCGCAACGATCCGAACTTCGAAGAGTTCGTGATGATGGGCGCCGACGGTCTCACGCTTGACCGCCAAGGCCGCCTGATCCTCGCCACCTTTGCGGGCCGCTCGCTGATGCGCATCGAGAACGGCGGCAAGCGCACCGTGCTGGCCGACAATTACGAAGGCAAGCGCTTCGGCGGTCCCAACGATGTCGTGGTCAAGCGCGACGGCGCGATCTATTTCACCGACACTTACGGGGCGCTGCGCCTGCGCGATAAGGATCCCAAGAAGGAACTCGATTTCAATGCGGTGTACCGGTGGAAGGACGGCAAGCTCACGCTCGTGATCAAGGACATGCCCAACACCAACGGCCTCGCCTTCGCGCCCGACGAGAAATATCTCTACGTCAATGGCAGCCGCGACAACTACGTCAATCGCTACGAGGTGCAGCCCGACGGCACGCTGGCGAACGGCAAGCTGTTCTTCGACATGCGCGGGCAGACGGAGCCTGGCATCACCGACGGCCTGCGGGTCGATACCAACGGCAATCTCTACGAGACCGGCCCGGGGGGCGTGTGGATCATCTCGCCGGACGGCAAGCACCTCGGCACCATCCGGGCACCCGAAATCTCCACCAACATCGGCTTCGGCGATGCCGACAGGAAGACGCTCTACATCGCCGCGCGCAGCAGCATCTACCGGATCAGGGTGAACACGCCGGGGATATGAGTGGTGCAGGGCGGGTTCGCCTTACGCCGTCCGAGCGAGCCCGCCATGCCGACGATCGGGGCGCGGTCTGTGCTGCAAGGCCAGGCCGAAAACCTGGTCACGATTGCACTGAGGGAAAGTCAGGTCTATCTTTCGCCCCAGAGCGCCCGATGAGAACTCTGGATTAGCGAACCGCGTATTTGTTGCCAGCTCAGTTCTTTGCCCAGGGTAGTGATTCCCCCTACTGCTCAGGCGATTTCGAAAGGAGCCCGAGTTGTGCCTCTAATCAGCAAGCCTAACCCGCTTCCTTCCGAGCTGACGTACGTGCCGGAGAACGGCGACCCTCATACAGTGGCGACCGGCGAAAGCTGGTGGACGCTAGTGGAGTTACCGCTCGTGCGGGCCGCGCGCAAGTCGGCGAGCGACTTGTGCTACTTCAACTTCAAAACGCGCAATCCGCGCGAGATCAATTGGTATCTGCATCACAAGGTGGGCTGCCGCCACGTCACCCGTGACGGCAAGAACTACATGTTTTCCGACTTCGATCGTTTGAATAAGGACGCGGCGACTCCGGGAATTATCTACCTCCCACGAGTCTGGGCGACGCTGCCGACAATCACGTCCCCGGCGGATGAACTTCGGCTGGATATCTGGGTCGGTTTGGGTGGTAAAGCCGGAACCATGTTCGTAGTGGCCGGCATAGAGACGATGGAAGGACTGGTGGTGGGTATAGACCAGCCGCACACATGGATGGCGCTGCAGGCCTCGATTAGTCGCCTGGGTGTCGGCTGGGGCGTCTCTGGCGGGGCCTGCCTGATCGTGGTGACGGGAGTGAAAAAGCCTTCGCAACTCAATGGGTTTCAGACCGGCGGCGGGGACTTTACACTGGCACTGGGTGAGAACTGGGACAAAATTGCAAAGGCGGGCGGTGCTGCAAAGAAGTTCGCGCCCATCATTGAGGCGATTAAGAGGATCGGCGCGAAAACGCCCAAGGCGCTGAAAGCAGCATTGAAGGCCGATCCGGACCGATATGGCGATCTCGTCAAGGCGGTGGGGCAGTTTCGGGAGGCGCTGGGAGCCGGCGCGGAAGAGCAGAACGTGTATCTGGTGGACGTTCCGTGGCTGGGCGGCGGTGCGGAGGCCTCGCTGTATTACGGCGTGGCGACCTACACCGCGTTGTGGGATTCAGGCTAATGGGGCCGTCTGTGCGGCGCGCAGCAGCATCTGCTGATAGACCATCGATCAATGGGCGCTACGACCCGACCGCCGCGCCATATTGCGCGTCGGTGACGTGCTCCATCCACGTCACGTGGGTACCGTCGAGCGCCTCCTGCATGGCGATGTGGACCATGGCGGTGGTGGGGCCGGCGCCGTGCCAGTGCTTCTCGCCGGGCGGAATCCACACCGTGTCTCCGGCGCGGATTTCGCGGATCGGGCCGCCCCAGGTCTGCACCCGCCCAAGTCCCGACACCACGTGCAACGTCTGGCCGAGCGGGTGGGTGTGCCACGCGGTGCGCGCCCCCGGCTCAAAGCTCACACGCCCCGCCCGGATACGCGCCGGCGCGGGCGCTTCGATGATCGGATCCTGCCACACCGTACCGGTGAACCAATCGCCGGGCATCCGTCGTGACGGCACAGAACCCGATGGCTTGATGTCCATGATGTCTCCTTGGCGCAAAATGCGTCGTTCAGCCTGGAAGCCGATTTCGTTCCGATGGAAATCAAATCGCTGTGTCGTCACCCGCGAAGGCGGGTGACCCAGTAACCCCCGCAATGCTGGGATTACTGGGTCGCCCGGTCAAGCCGGGCGATGACACGGGAGAGTCGGAGATAGAGAACTGGTTACTTTTCACCGAAATCTGCTCCGGAACACGCGGCCGAGGCGTTCAATCCACGATGGCGCGGTAGACCATGGCATCGATCACCTGGCGATAATGCCAGCGGATCGCACCGGGTGTCTGCGCCATGAATACCACCACGAGGTCTTCCTTGGGATCGGCCCACCAGTTCGTACCGCTGGCGCCAGGCCAGGAGAAATTGCCCACGGAGCCCGCCATCCGCACGATGCCGGGCGTGGCCTGCACCGCGAGACCGAGGCCGAAACCGTAATCGGCGCGGGTCGGATCGGCATTGCCGATCAGGTTCTTCACCTCGGGGCCGATCTGGTTCGACAGCATGTATTCCACGGTCTTGCGGGACAGGATGCGCGCATCGCCATATGTGCCCTTGTTGAGCAGCATCAGGGCGAAGCGCGTGTAGTCCCCGGCCGTCGATGCCGCGCAGCCGCCGCCGCACTCGAACTTGGCAGGCTGCGTCAGGTCAGTGAGCGCCTGTGGCCGCCTGGTGACCGGATCGACCGGAAGCGGCTTGGCGTACCGCCCCGCCTTGTCGGCGGGAATCAGGAAGGTCGTATCCATCATGCCGAGCGGCTTGAAAACATTGTCCTGCAGATAGCCGCCGAGCGTCTGCTCGGTGAGGTGCTCCACGACGATGCCGAGGACGTCGAGGCCGAAGCCGTAGTCCCAGGTCGAGCCGGGCTGGAAGTGAAGCGGCAGCGTCGCGAGCTGGTCGAGGAACTGCGTGCCGGTGTAGGTGAGCGCCGCCTGGCCCGAACCCTCAGGATAAAGCTTGTGGACCGCGGTGGTGCCGCGGCCCCCATAGCTGAAGCCCGAGGTGTGGCGGAACAGGTCCTGGATGGTGATTTTCCGTGCGGGCGGTACCTTATCGATGATCGTATCCTTCGTGGCATTCAGCACGGCCACCTGCATATCGGCGAATTTCGGGAAATATTTCGCCAGCGGCTCATCCATCAGCGGCTTGCCCTGCTCATAGAGCTGGAGCGCCGCGACCGCCGTCATCGGCTTGGTCATGGAGGCTATGTTGAAGATCGCGTCGGTCGTCATCGGCGCGTTGGCCTTTTCGTCGCGATAACCGAACGCCTCGAAATAGGCGAGCTTGCCGTGGCGCGCGATCGCGAGCACGGCGCCGGGCATCTGGCCGCGGGCAATATCGGCGTTGAGTGTCCTGGCGACATCGGCAAGCCGCTCTGACGACATGCCGACCTCCTCGGGTTTCACGCGCGGCAACGGGTCCGTCGGTTTCGCCACGTTCTGGGCATTTGCCGAAGCGCACATGAGTCCTGCCAGGATGATTGCCGCTGTGCTGCGCGTGATCGCCATATATCCTCCTCCATCTCGCGGGTCTTCAGCTGAGACCGGCTGTTGGTTCGGATTATCGGCTGTGCCGTGTTCGCAATCAATTACGTTCTGTTGAATGCCTCCTATTGATCGATTCGCATGCCGCACGGCACTGCTCCCTCTCCCCGCTTGCGCCGCTTGTGGGGAGAGGTGAAAGCTGCGGGCGAATGCGGTGCTCTCCCTCCAGTCGGAGCGCCAATGTAATATCCGATGTTCCTGCTGAACGACCCGCGAACCGATCAATGTGATGACCAGCTTGCCCAATCTCGGCGAAGTCCTGCGCTTCAACGCCCGCATTTTTCCCGACAAGATCGGCGCACGCGATCTCGAGCGCGCGATGACATTCCGGGAATGGAATGCGCGCTCATGCCGTCTCGCTAACGCGCTGCTTGGACTGGGGCTCGCAAAGGGCGACCGGGTGGCGGTGCTCGCCTACAATTGCGTCGAGTGGCTCGAAATCTATGCCGCGACCGCAAAGGCCGGCCTGGTTGCGGTGCCGATCAATTTCCGCCTGGTCGATGAGGAAATCCGCTACATCGTGGATAGTTGCGAAGCGGCGGCCTTCATGGTTCAGGACGATCTGGTGGAGCCGGTCGAGCGGGTGCGGCCAGATCTGTCAATTCCGGCGCGCAATTTCATCCACTTCGGCGCCCGGACATGCCCGCCCGGATACCGCGCCTATGAGGACCTGCTTGCCGTCGCGCGCGACAGCGAGCCCGACGTCGAAGTGCTGCCGGCGGACCCCTGGACCCTGATGTACACGTCAGGCACCACAGGCAAGCCGAAAGGCGCAATCCGCAGCCACCAGGGCGGCGCTCAGCTGTCGCTCATCACCGAAGTCGAGATGGGCGTCGGTCGGCGCGATGCCGCGCTTCTGGTGATGCCCATGTGCCACGCGAATTCGCTGTATTTCTTCGGCGCGTTCGCATATTGCGGCGCAAGCTGCACGGTCTATTCGCGCAAGAGCTTCGATCCCGAGCACTTGCTGCGCACCCTTGGCGAGACCGGCACGAGCTTCACGTCCCTGGTGCCGACCCATTACATCATGGTGCATGCCCTACCGGCCGCCGTGCGCGCAAAGTACAACGTGGATCGGGTCACTAAGCTGCTGGTTTCTTCCGCGCCAGCGCGACGCGATACCAAGCTCGCCATCATGGACTACTTCCGCAATTCCGGGCTGTTCGAGCTCTATGGCTCGACCGAAGCCGGCTGGGTCACCATGCTTCATCCGGAGGAGCAACTCACCAAGCTCGGCTCGGTCGGACGCGAATGCGTGGGCTCGGCACCGATCCGGCTGCTCGATCCCGCCGGCAACGAGGTTGCGGACGGCGATACCGGCGAACTCTATTCATGTAATCCCTACACCTTCGACGGCTATTGGAAGCTGCCGGACAAGACCAAAGAAGCGTTCCGTGGCGAATACTGCACGGTCGGCGATCTCGCCCGCCGCGATGAGGACGGCTTCTATTATCTGGTCGACCGCAAGAGCAACATGATCATTTCGGGCGGCGAAAATGTTTATCCGTCCGAGGTGGAGAATCTGCTCGGTTCCCACCATCACCTGAAGGAGGTAGCGGTCATCGGCGTACCCGACCCGAAATGGGGCGAGCGCGTCCATGCGGTGGTCGTCGCGCACGAAGGCGCGGTCGTCACCGAAGCCGAGCTTGTCGCATGGTGCCGGGACCGCATCGCCGGCTACAAGCGACCACGATCGATCTCGTTCATTCGCGATGACGAGATGCCGCGCACCGCGACGGGAAAGATTTTGCACCGGGTGCTGAAGGGCTGGTTTTCAGACCGCTAGTGTTAGTGTCCTGTTTCCAACACCTGAAATCCAAAGACTGTCATCGCTGAGAAAGAGTCTGCAACGATCTTGACCTCATCCTGAGGAGCGCCGCATCTTTGCGGCGCGTCTCGAAGGATGACCACTTGCTGAGCCGTGCCTGTTGCCATCCTTCGGGACGCGCGCAAGAGCGCGCTCCCGAAGATAAAGTCCAGAGTTTTTCGCGCGCTCTCAGGATCAGGTTTGAATCTTCAAAAGCAAAAGCATGACAGTCCGAATCGACCTAAACGCCGACGAGAACATCACCGCCGCCTGGATCGCGCGCTTCCTCAAAGCGCGCGGCACGGACCGTATCTTCGGCCTGCAGGGCGGCCATATCCAGCCGATCTGGGATCATGTGGCACGCCAGGGCATCCGCATCATCGACGTGCGCCACGAAAGCGCGGCCGTTCATATGGCGCACGCCCATGCGGAATTGACCGGCGCGCTCGGCGTCGCCATGGCGACAGCCGGGCCGGGCGTGACCAATACGGTCACCGCCATGGCCAACGCATCGCTCGCCCGCGCCCCGGTGCTGCTGATCGGCGGCTGCACGTCGCGGCCGCAGGCCAATATGGGGCCGCTGCAGGACATCCCTCACGTGGACATCCTGCGGCCGGTGACCCGGACAGCGCGCACTGCGCGCGTCGCCGAGCAGGTGGTGCGCGAACTCGATGAAGCGGTCACCCGCGCCATGGGCGACATGGGCGAGCCGGGACCTGTCTATATCGAGATTCCAACCGACGTGCTGCGCACATCGGTGCCGCCGCAGCTCGTACTTGACGAGTGGATGAGCGCGAAGCCACCTCGCGTCGTGCCGGCGGATGCCGCCGACATTGCGCTCGCGGTCGATGCCCTGTGGTCGGCGCGACGCCCGCTGGTGATCACGGGACGCGGCGCGAAGCAGGCGAGCGCTGAGCTGGTGCGCCTCCTCGACGCAAGCGGCGCGCTTTATCTCGACACCCAGGAGAGCCGCGGCCTGGTGCCGGCCGATCATCCTGCGGTGGTTGGCGCTATGCGGGCCGCTGCTATGACGGACGCCGACGTGGTTCTGCTGATCGGTCGCAAGCTCGATTATCAGCTCGGCTACGGCTCGCCGGCGGTGTTCCCCCATGCGCAGTTCGTCCGCATCGCCGACACGGCCGGCGAGTTGATCGATAACCGCCGTGGCCAGCCGGAGATCATGGCCACCCCTGCCCTCGCGCTGCGAGCCATGCTTGAGGCCGCCGGCAATCGCCCGTCGAACGTCGATACCGCCTGGGCGGATGCGTTGCGGCGCAAGCACTGCGAGCGGATGGCATCTGCCGGTATTCTCAGGGAGACTGTGGGCGCCGACGGCAAAATCCACCCGCGTGTCATCTTCGATGCGATCGCCGAGGTCGCCGATCCTGATCACATCGCGGTCGCGGACGGCGGCGATCTCCTGAGCTTTGCGCGGGTAGGTCTCGCCTCGCGCACCTATATGGATGCCGGCGCGTTCGGCTGTCTGGGCGTCGGCGTGCCATTTGCGATCGCCGCGGCGCTCGCCTGTCCGGGGCGGCAGGTGATCTCCGTGAATGGCGACGGCGCCTTCGGCATCAATGCCATGGAGATCGACACTGCCGTCCGGCACGGCGCCAGGGCAGTGTTCATCGTGTCGAACAATGCGGCCTGGAACATCGAGCGCTCCGACCAGGAAGCCAACTACGGCGGGCGGGTGGTCGGCACGACGCTGCGCCACTCCGACTACGCGGCCATGGCGCGAGCGCTCGGCGCGTATGGCGAGCGGGTCGAGGATCCGGCGAAGCTCGCCGACGCGCTCCGGCGCGCCTTCGCGAATGCGCCGGCACTCATCGATGTGGTCACGTCGCAATCGGTGATCTCGTCTGATGCCCGAAAGGGCCTCGGCTTCGTGCCTGATTTCCAGCCGCTCACCGTGTGGGATGATGCGGAGCGGAAACGACGGGGACTAATATAGTGTGCCGATATAGTGTGCCGATGATGCCAACAAAACCTTATCGCGGCGGCAAACTTCATAGTTTGAGTTAAGGCGATGCGGTGCAGCGTCAACTCCCTCCTCCCTTGTGGGGGAGGGTCGGGGTCGGGGGTCGTGCCGCGAGGCACGGCTGCGCCCTACCCGCCGACCCCCACCCCCAACCCCTCCCCACAAGGGGGAGGGGAGGCGTTCGCCGCACCTTTGCGCTTCATACGGGCGCCGCAGGTGGCGAAAAGCGAGTGGCGGACATGACGGACATCGCCTGGTCGAAGCTGACGATCGGAATGCTCGGCGGCGACGGGCGCGAGCAGGAGATCGCTCGCCTCGCGGCTCTGACCGGCGCCACCGTGCGGACGCACGGCTTCCCGTGGCCGGAGAACGGCATCGCGGGCGTCACACATCTCGACGATCCGGTCGCGGTGCTCAAGGGCGCGCGGTTCGCGCTGTTTCCAATCCCGGGCATCGCGGCAAACGGGGCGCTGTTCGCGCCTGCCGCCCCGGCACCGATCATTCCGACCCGCACGATGCTCGCTGGGATGACACCGCGGGCGCACATCATTCTGGGCTGGGCCGACAAGAACCTGAAGAGTCATGCGGACGCGCTCGGCATCACGATCCACGAATACGAGTGGGACCGCGGCCTGATGCTGCGCCGCGCGCCGGCGATCATCGAGGGCCTCCTCAAGATCGTAATCGAGAACACCGCCATCACGATCCACCACGCCACCGTCTGCGTGGTGGGCCAGGGCACCATCGGGGCGGTGCTGACGCGCTATCTGGTCGCGCTCGGCGCCCATACGCACGTAGCGGCGCGCAACCCCGAGCAGCGCGCCGCAGCGTTCGTCGCAGGCGCAACGCCGCACGAGCTTGCGGAATTACCTGCGCTGGCGCCGCGCCTTGACATGGTGTTTTCGACCGTGCCGTCGCGGGTGGTCGGCGCCGAGGTGCTGGAGCGCCTGCCCAAATCGGCGCTGCTGGTCGACCTAGCCGCGCCGCCCGGCGGCATCGACTTCGAGGCGGCGCAGCGGCTCGGGTTGAAGGCGATCTGGGGCCGCGGGCTCGGCAGCCGTGCACCCCTCACCGTCGGCGCCAGCCAGTGGGGCGGCATCCGCGCACGCATCGAAGCTATTTTGCGTGAGGAGGCATGAGGTCTCACTGTCCCGTCATCGCCTGGCTTGACCGGGCGATCTAGTAACCACCGACTGTGGGGTACTCGATTGCCCGGTCAAGCCGGGCAATGACACCGAACACCGACAACATCAGTCTGGAAGGGAGAACCGTCATGCCGGTCGTCACCGTTCAAATGTGGACAGGCCGCACGCCAGCGCAGAAAAAAGCGCTGGTGCGCGCCATCACCGACGCCATGGTCGAGCACGCGGGCGCCAAGCCCACCCACCTGCATGTCATCCTGCAGGAAGTGCCGAAGGAAAACTGGGCGCTGGCCGGCGTGCTCGGCGACGAGCGCAAGGACACGTGACGATGACAACGCAACGCGCGCCCGGCGCCGTTCAGAGCTTTGCCCATATGCTCCTCAAGGTAGCGGACATCGCCCGCTCCGAGCGCTTCTATGTGGACCTGCTCGGCTTCACCGTGAGGCCGGCCAAGCCGCTGCCCGACGGCCGGCCCTTCGTGCCGTTCCACCAGAGCATTGCGCTAACCTCGGGCGGCCCTAGCGCGCCCGTGCAGATCGATCACATCGCTTTCAAGGCGACCGACGTACGCGCGATTTCGGAGCGGCTCAAAAAGGCCGACGTGAAATTCTTCCGCGAACTCCACAACGGCATTTACGGTCTCACGATCTACATCGCCGACCCAGACGGCAACATGATCGAGCTTTATGAGGAAGGCGCGAAGATGGGGTGACTTCCTTGCGCATTGGCGCATAACAGACTAGTTATCTGACTAGCTGATATTCTGCAGCGGAGGCGCACGTGAAAAGCTGGGCGGTTCAGGACGCGAAGGCTCGCTTCAGCGAGCTTCTGGAGACCTGCCTCAAGGAAGGACCACAAGTCGTGACCAAACGGGGCGTCGATGCCGCCGTGCTGGTGCCCGTCGGTGATTGGCGGCGCCTGCAGCAGTCGGCGCGGCCGACTCTGAAGGAACTGCTCCTTGCGGCGGCTCCTCGCGGAGAGCTTCCCCTGCCCAAGCGCGGCCGGCTGCGTCGGCGTACGCCAACCAGCTCGGACTGACGGCGATGTATCTGCTGGACACCAATGTGGTTTCCGAGCTTCGCCGAGCCAAGCCGCACGGGGGAGTGCTGGCATGGCTGGAGAGCGTCGCCGACGCCGACCTGTACCTTGGCGCGGTGACGATCGGCGAAATCCAGGCCGGGATCGAAATAACCCGGGAACAGGACGCCGCAAAGGCCGCAGAGATCGAGACCTGGCTGGAACAAGTGGTCGAGACTTACAATGTTCTGGCGATGGACGCGCGCACCTTTCGCAGCTGGGCCCGTCTCATGCATCATCGATCCGATGATTTGATCGAAGATGCTATGATCGCAGCGACGGCTACTGTTCATAACCTGACTGTTGTGACCAAGAACGTGCGAGACTTTGCGCAACTTGGGGCGCGAACGTTTAATCCATTCGCACCCCGACGTTGAGCGCTGGCGAAACCGTGCATCCCGCATGCCTTTCGCAAAAGATGCCGTTTCGGGCGCATTTCATCCGCCTCTAAACTCGAAACTTTGCCTGTTCTAGTGATCGTTGAATGTCAGGCTGCCTTGGCCATTTCCGAGACCTGTTCCCAGGTGGTGGCCGTCAGGCTAGGACGGGCATTCATGCGGTCAAGCCATGCCACCAGGTTAGGGGCCTTGGCCGTGAGCGGCGCCCATTCCGGTGTCACGGCGAGGAAATCGAGCTGCGGCGCGATCAGCATGTCGGCGAGCGATACGGCGTCACCTGCGAAGTAGGCTTGCTCGCCCAGGAGCCGGGACAGTTCGTTGAACACCATGTGCGCCTTAGGCATGGCGGCGGCGATGGCCGCCTCGTCCGGGGTCAACCCCAACACACGCGGGCCCACCACCCGATGGAAGCTGATGACGCTGTTGACGCCCTGGAACAGGTACCAGTCGTTGACGTTCATCGCCTGATCCATCCGGGCCGCGGCCTTGGGATCGGCCGGGGTCAACGCCGGGGCGGTCAACACGCGATCGAGATAGCGCAAGATGGCCTGGGTTTCGTAGAGCATGAAGCCGCGATGCTCGAGCACTGGCACTCTGCCGAAGGGATGTCGCAAGATGTGTGGCTCGGTCTTCAACATGCCGGGCGCCACCGGCGCCAGTCGGTAGCTGGCGGCCTTCTCCTCCAGCGTGGCCAACACCGCGCGGCCAAATGGGCTGCCCGGAATGCTGTGGACGATAAATTCGGACATGACGATCTTCTCCTTTCAGGGTTGGGCGTTGGCGTCGGCGTATTCGGCGAACTTGGCAAAGAAAGTGGGCCAGCCGCCGCGGAGCGCTTCCGCATGCTTGGCGGCGTCGGCACCGAAGCGCTCCAGATTACGGTGCTCCAGCGTCACTCTTGTGCCGCCGCCCTCGGCGGGGACGAAGGTCAGCTCCAGCTCGGTCAGGAAGTCGGGATCGTAGGCCCACTTGCTGTTGAGCTGCCAGCCGAGCAGCAGGCGCGTCGGCGGCTCCCACGCCAGCACCTTGCCCCACTGTGTCTCATTGCCCTCGGCGTCGCGCTCGAACCACCGGCCGTCGATGCGGGGCTCCAGCACGATGGCCACATGCGGGCTCTTGCCGACGGTCTTTCCCACCGGCCACCAGCGGGCCATGTGGCCGGCGAACAGCTCGAAGGCGCGGTCGGGCGATGCTTTCACGGTCATGCTCTTGATGATCGGGGCGATGCTCATTCGGTCTTGTCCTTTCCCAATTGATCCTTTTCGAATTGGTCGTCGGCAAAATCCTTGAACGCATCGAGCGCGATGCCCCAGTGGGTGTCCAGCCATTCGCGCATCGCCGCGATGCCGCGCGGGTCGAGCCGATAGATGCGCCGCGCGCCGTCCGGGGTCTCATTCACCAACCCGGCCTCCTTCAGGACACGCAGGTGCTGAGAGACCGCGGACCGGCTGACCGGCAAGGTCGCCGCCAGCTCCCCCACGGGCGAGGGACCCACAGCCAGTTGCTGGAAGATCGCCCGGCGGGTGGGATCGCCTAGCGCCCCGAAGGCCTCTAGAGCGGCGGATCGGTTAGTCATAGCTAACGGTTAGCGCAGGCTAACCGAGTTGTCAACAGGGGATTTGCCCGCGCCGTGCCAAGCTCCCGGGAAACCGCACAACCGATTCGGCCCGCTGTGCGGATTTCACCAGTGAGGCAGAGGCATCATGGCATTTCACGCCGATCTGCATGTCCACTCCAAATATTCCCGAGCCACCAGCCGCGACCTGGATCTCGAGCACCTCGCATGGTGGGCGGCCCGCAAGGGCATCGCCGTGGTCGGCACCGGGGATTGCGTACATCCGGCGTGGCTCGCGGAGATCAAGGACAAGCTGAAGCCTATGGGTAACGGGCTGTTTTCCCTCAAACCCGAGATCGAGGCGGAGATCTGGAAAACCCTGCCGCCCTCATGCCGGATGCCGGTGCGCTTCATGCTGTCGGTCGAGATTTCGACCATCTACAAGAAAGGCGAGCGCACCCGGAAAATTCATCATCTCATTTATGTTGCCGACTTCGCTGCCGCCGACCGGCTCGCCACCAGCCTTGGACGAATAGGCAACATCGCTTCGGACGGTCGGCCCATCCTGGGTCTTGACTCACGAGACCTGCTGGAGATCGCGCTGGAATCCGGACCGGGCTCCTATCTTGTCCCGGCGCATATTTGGACGCCGTGGTTCGCCGCGCTTGGTTCGCAGTCCGGTTTCGATTCCATCGGCGAATGCTACGGGGATCTCTCCGGCCACATCTTCGCGGTCGAAACCGGCTTGTCCTCCGATCCGGCGATGAACTGGCGGGTCTCGTCCCTCGACCGCTATCGCCTCGTATCCAATTCCGATGCGCATTCGCCTGGCAAGCTCGGCCGCGAGGCGACGCGCTTTTCCTGCGAACCCGACTTCTTCGCGATACGACGCGCGCTTGAGACCGGCCACGGCTATGAGGGCACGGTGGAGTTTTTCCCTGAGGAAGGGAAATACCACCTGGATGGACACCGCGCCTGCGGCGTGCGGCTCCATCCAGCCGAAACCATCGCCCATGAGGGACGCTGCCCGGTTTGCGGCAACCGCATCACCTTGGGCGTGGCGCATCGCGTGGAGATGCTGGCGGACCGCTCGGAAGCGGAGCCCCCGCCGACCGCCGGCGCCGCGACGCCCCTGGTGCCGCTGCCCGAGATCCTCTCCGAGATCGTCGGCGGCGGTGTCGCCTCGCAGGGCGTGACGCGGGCTTATGATCGCACCACGGCTACGCTCGGCGCGGAACTCTCCGTGCTGGAACGGACGCCCGTCGAAGACGTCGCAAAGGTCAATCCGCTGCTCGGCGAAGCGGTGGCGCGGCTGCGCGCCGGCGCCGTGATCCGGCAGGCCGGCTATGATGGCGAATACGGCGTGATCCGCCTATTCGAAGAGGGCGAGCTCGATCGCCTCACGCACGGCGCTCTGCTGTTCGAGGCGCCGCGGCGGCATCGGGCACGCGCCGGGAAGCGCGCTGCGCCAGCGGCAACGGAGACGCCAGAGCCGGTCGCCGCGCGCCCTCACTACCCTCCCACGCCTGCGGAGCAGGATAGGCAGGCGGCCGGCCGGACCGGCGTCCTCGCCGCGCTCGATGCCGACCAAGCCCGCGCAGCCGAAGCGGCAGACGGGCCGCTGATCATCATGGCCGGCCCCGGCTCGGGCAAGACGCGCATGCTGACGCATCGCCTCGCCCATCTCGTGCTGGAACGCGGCATGCCGGCGGCCTCCTGCCTTGCGGTCACCTTCACGCGCCGCGCTGCCGAGGAATTGCGTGACCGGTTGTCCGCGCTGCTGCCGCGCCGCGCCGGGGCATGCGCGGTCCACAGCTTTCATTCGCTGGGGCTCGCGATCCTGCGCGCCAATGGCGCGGCGGCCGACCTCAAACCGGATTTCCGCATCGCCGATGAACCGAAACGAAGAGCTGCCCTCGCGACGGCGCTGGGCATCACGGATGCCAAGGCCGCGCGGCTCTTGAAGGCCGTCTCGCAGCTCAAGCGCACCGGACGCGAGCCCGATGATGCCGAGACAGCTGCGGCCCTTGCCGCCTGCCACCGGCTGGGGATGGAGCAGAACTGGGTCGATTTCGATGATCTGGTTGGGCTGGCGGTCGCGATCCTGGAGACCGATGGCGAGGTCGCGGCGCTGTGGCAGAACCGCTTCGCTTACGTTTGCGTCGATGAGTTCCAGGACGTGGACGAACCGCAATACCGGCTGCTGCAGCGTCTCGCGCCGCCGGCCGGCAATATCTGCGTGATCGGCGATCCGAACCAGGCGATCTACGGCTTCCGCGGCGCGACGGCGGCCTGCTTCACGCGGTTCCGGCAGGATTTCCCCTCGGCGCGCACCATGCGGCTCGGACGCAACTACCGTTCCACCGGCACCATCGTCACCGCCGCCGCGCAGGTCATTGGCAGCGGAATGCCGGAGGACATCACGCGGCCGATACAGGATCCGGTCGTCGTCCACGCCGCGTCGAGCGAACAGGCGGAAGCGGAGTTCGTGGCCGCCACGATCGAGAGCCTTTTGGGCGGGCACGACCTGTTGGCGGCCAACAGAGAACAAAACGGCAAGAAGGCCGGCAGACCGCTCGGCTTTGCCGATTTCGCGGTGCTGTACCGTACCGATGCACAGTCAGCCGCGCTGAGGGAGGCATTCGACCGGGCCGGCATTCCCTTCAAGAAAAGTTCCCCCGCGCCCATTGCGGGCCAGCCTCTGGTGCGGGCTTTGTTGGAAGCGCTGGAGCAGCAGGGCGCCGATCTCCGCGCTCTAAAATTGTCCGCGCGTATCGCCGCAGCGGCCGAACAGATGCGGTGGGACGGGGCGCCGTCCAAGGCTGCGCGTTCATTGGACACGCCAGGCGTTGCGGCGCTGGCCGAAGCGCGCCGCTGGCTCACCGCGCTCGCCGGCACCGGCGACACGGGGGATGAGGCGTTGCTGCGCGAGCAGGTCGCCCTCTCGACGGAAGCGGATTTCTGGGATGCGCGTGCCGAGCGGGTGTCGCTGCTCACCATACATGCCGCGAAGGGACTGGAATTCTCGGTGGTGTTCGTGGTCGGGCTCGAAGACGGGCTGATGCCGTTTTCGTGGGGAAGTTCGGGGGTTTCCTGCGAAAATTCAGGGGTTTCCCGGGGAACGTCTGGGGTCGAAGACACCCCTGACGAACGCGGCCCGGATGCCGGTACCGATCAGGCATCCGAGGAGCGCCGCCTATTCTACGTCGCCATGACCCGCGCGAAGGACCGCCTGTTCCTCAGCCGCGCCTTGCAGCGCACTTGGCGCGGCCAGCTTCGCACCCTGCCGCCGTCGCCTTTCTTGAGCCATATCGCGGTGGAGCTGGTGCTTCATCATGCGGCGCCTGCCCGAAAGGAGCGGCGCGAAACAGGGCAATACAGCTTGTTCTGAAGCGGCTCGCATGAGAGGGCATTGCAGCAAACAAAACTTGCGTCGCGTCCCTGTGTGGACTAAGTTAGTCCACACAGGGAGTAACCTGTGCAGACCGTGAATGTTCATGCCGCCAAGACACATTTTTCGCGCCTCGTGGACCAAGCGGCCGGCGGGGAAGAGATCATCATTGCCAAGGCCGGCAAACCCGTGGCCAAGCTCGTCCCGCTGACGCCCCCACACGATCGGCCGAAGCGCCGTCTGGGTGCTCTGGCAGGGGTCGCCGTCGTACCTCCGGATTTCGATGCCCCGCTTCCGGATGATGTGATTGGTGCTTTCGAGGGTCGGTGAGTGCGCCTGTTGCTCGATACGCATGTCCTGCTGTGGGCGCTGATCGAGCCGAGAAGGTTGAGCGCCGAAATTCAGGCCCTGCTGGAAAATCCCGACCATGAGGTTCTGTTCAGCGCGGCCAGCGTCTGGGAGATGGCGATCAAGGCTGCGCTCGGCCGCGCCGACTTCCGCGTGCCTCCGGCGACGATCGTCGAGGCCGCTCAGGCCAGCGGATTCATCGAGCTTCCGGTGCGCGCGGCGGCGGCGCTGAAGGTCGCGGCGCTTCCCCATCATCACCGTGACCCGTTTGATCGCCTCCTGGTGGCGCAGGCAATGACGGAGCCGGCGGCGCTCTACACCGCCGACGCGCAACTTGGTGTGTATTCGGAGCTTGTCGTGTGCATCTGAGGCGACGCGCTGGCCCTCTGGGATGACGGGTCTCAAGTACGGAAATGAGGTGGTGATCCAAAAAATACCCTACGAAACTTGAATTCGTAGGGTATCGGACACCCCTGGGATCGCGGCAGCACAACCGTGTCGAGCGCAAGCGAAGGGGTCTTAACGGCGGCAACGGTTATCGATCACGCAACCAGCTTGGATGCCTCCGTCGGCGCGAGTGACCATGTCTGGTTATCCATCCACAGGATTTAGCGGCAGCCGATTGGGCCAGAAAGCCGCCGCGTGCCATGATCCCCCGCGATGGCGGCGAGTGCGGGAGAGAATGGCGATGCCGGGTATCTGCGAAGAATTGGCGGAGTTGCTGAGTACGGTGCAACGGCCAGGCGACTTCTTTGCCTCCGGCCGCCTGGAGCTTCTGGCGCCACGCTTGACGGTCGACGGCGTCGGTCAAATCGCGTTGCCGCTCCTTCCTGTTCAGGCCGAGCAGCTGATCGCCCTGGCGGAGCGCGCGCCCTATGGACGCGGCGCGGCGACGATCGTCGATACGAACGTGAGGCGCACATGGCAGATCGGGCCGGATCGCGTGGGGCTGGATGGCAAGCACTGGCAGGCCACGCTCGACCGGGTCGTTGCGCTGGCTGCCGCGGGGCTCGGCGTCGATGAGCCGGTCTCGGCCGAGCTCTACAAACTGCTCATCTATGACAAGGGCAGCTTCTTCGTCAGCCACCGCGATACTGAGAAGGTGCCGGGCATGTTTGCAACGCTCGTGTTGGCGCTGCCCTCGCAGTCGTCGGGTGGAGAGCTTGTGGTGCGTCACAAGGACCGCGAAGTGAGGCTTGACCTCGCAAACGACGATCCTGCCGAGATGACATTTGCCGCCTTCTACGCGGACTGCGCGCACGAAGTTCTCCCAGTCACCGCTGGCTGCCGGGCCACGCTCGTCTACAATCTCTTACGCAAAGGCAAAGGCGGCACACTGAGACCGCCGAGCTACGAGAAAGAAACGGCGCGCGCCACGGCACTGCTTCAGGAATGGGGGAAGAGCACGACGGTGCCGGGCGACGGCGTGCCCGAGAAAGTGGTCTATCCGCTTGAGCACGCCTACTCGCTGGCAGAGTTCGACTTCGCCAATCTCAAGGGTGTCGATGCTGCTGTCGCAGCGCTTCTCAACTGTTCGGCGTCTGAGGCGGAGTGCGATCTGCATCTGGCGCTCGTCTCGATCGAGGAGAGTGGGTCGGCGGAATATTCTGGGTCATACCGAAGCCGTTACCGCAGCTATGACGATGACGACAATGACGAGTTCGAGGTGGGCGAGGTGATCGACCGCTCGGAATATTTGTCCGAGTGGCGGCGCGCCGACCGCCAGCCGGTTGCGCTCGGAGAAATTCCGATCGAGGAGGGCGAGGTCTCGCCGCCCGATGCCCTCGAGGACATGAAGCCCAACGAGGAACATTTCCACGAGGCCACGGGTAACGCAGGCGCCTCCTTCGAGCGCACATACCGCCGTGCAGCCCTAGTGCTCTGGCCGCAGCGAAAGCGCCTCGCGGTGATCAATCAGGCCGGCCCTGCGGCGACCCTACCCTATCTCGACTCGCTGGCAGCGAAATGGATCGATGAAGGTGCGAAGCAGGATTCGGCGCTTTGGACCGAGGCGCATGAGCTCTCCGGACATGTGCTCGACACTTGGCCTAAAGGGGATTGGTACGGAATTGGCCAGGACGACGACGAGGACGATGCGACGGCCGATGGCGTGGCAGACCACGGACAGTCGGAACTGGCGCGTCTCCTCGCCGCGCTGACGACGCTCAAGGACGAAACGCGGATCGAGGCCGCCATTGCGCTCCTTACCGCGCGCCGTGGACACGACAAGAGCGACAACTCTGCCATTCTCGGGGCTGTGGTGCTGTTTCCGCCGAAGCGCGCCGCCCAGATGATCGCGGCGATTATTGCAAGCCACGCGAGCGGCGCCCTGGCCCCGTACTGCGCCCTCTTGAGGGCCGCAATCGCGGGCCCCTTTGCGGCTGAGCCGAAGCATCTCGGCACCGCAGCCGAAGGCTTGATCGCATCACTCCCGGGTGATCCCGCGCTCGCCCCCGTCGATCAATGGGGGCGCCGGCGCCACGTCACCCCTCGCGCCGGCACCGTCGCCGATCTCGTGACGATTGCCGAGGCGGTCGACGCCGAACTGGCCAGCCGGCTGGCCGAGCATTTGCTCGCCTGGCCCAAGACCTATGGCTGCGACCGCGCGCTGGTTCCGGCGGTCAAGCGCCTGCTGGAAAGCGGCACGCGCAGATCCGGTGCGGCCATGACGCGCCTGCTTGCGGCTGGTCTCGCGCATCTCGAGGCGCGTGCGGCCGAACCCTTGGAGGCGCCGCAGAACTGGTCGCGCCCAAACGACATCCGCTGCTCGTGCGAGCATTGCGCCCCGCTCCGTCGCTTCCTTGTGAACCCCGTGACCGAGACATGGACGCTCAAAGCCGCCCAGCAGTTCCGCAGCCATGTGGAAGGAGAGATCAGGACGGCGCGCGCCGATCTCGATGTCACAACGGAGCGCCGTGGCTCGCCCCACGGTCTCGTCTGCCGAAAAAACAGCGCCAGCTACGAGCGGCGCGTCGCGCAGCGCCGCCAAGACCTGGCCGACATCGCGATACTGAAGGGCACAACGGACACCGCCGCCGATGATCGTCGCAAACGTGCGCTCCCACTTGCCCGATAGCGGAGCGGGGGAGTTGATTTGGAGTCTTCCGTACCTATCTAGAGAGCGGATATGGCTGATCTGTTGGTTCGCGGCGTTGATGAAGAGATTGTGCAGGCGCTTGAGGACGCCAATCCACTGATATCACTTGATCGCATTATTCCAAAGGTTGGCAGTTCGCCGGTAAAGCTTAACGCCCCTAAAGCAGTGCAGGCTGATATTCGTCCGTTGCGCTCGGACTGGCAATGCCGTACCGGCCCGGATCGAGTTTCCAGCGTGGCGGAAATGCCAAAGGGTCGAGGGCTCGATGCGTGCGCTTATATATTTGCTTAATTCGCTGGCGATTGGCGACTCCCTCAATCTCTGGATGGGCGACACGAGTGTATTTAGATATTTCGCAAAACAGATTCTGACAGTCGATGGGCTGAAGCGGCCTCCCTAACATGCCATCGAAATCAAGGTGACGCGCAGCGAACTCGATGTCCTGCCGGTCGGTCACCCAGCGAATGATCCATTCAGATGATCGGCCGTCGAGAGACGTGAAGCATTTCGAGATTCCATCGAGCGCACCCGGGCCGGCCACCACGAAAGTCGACTCGTCAAAATTGAGCAAGCTCGAATAGTTGAGATCGATAGTGTATTGGAACGCCAAAAAACGACCTAGCCCCGGATAGGAGAGGATATGTTCATAGACGGTTTCTAGGTCGGGGACCTGACGCAGGCGATCTGGTAGCCGATCTGCCATCATGCGTGCAATCAGGGCCAGATGGTTGGAATGCTTCCGTTCGTGTCCGAAGGGTGGCGTCGGCATGATATAGGCGGCTGAGTATATATGCCGGCCGCGGCTGTAAAGCAGGGTCAATGTCCGATCAAGCGCTTCAAGATCGGCCGTTCGCCAAACGAGCGGCCCATGGACAGCCTCCAGCGCCTCCCAAGTCTCAATCTTGTTGAAGATCTTAAACAGCAAGGTTCGGAAGAAAATCTCGCCTGGCTCTTGCGAGCGGTGCGCACCATATTGCACCTCGCCAATTAAGTATTGGCTCACGCGATCGCTTACGCGAAAAGCGTTAGTGAAGCGGTAGAGGCGCAAAATGGGATCGTTTGTCCACGGACCTACTGGATCACGTCGGCGCCTGTAGAACATCGCTAACCGTTCCGCCGCGAACCGCCAATAAGTGTCAAAGGCTACCGTCGTAGCAATCACGTCAGAAGACCTTCGCTCAGGTGGGCCACTTTCAAATGGATCACAACTTGACCGCGTCAGATCGAATCTGGTTAAGCATAACAGAGCATAGAAGGTAGGTCATGGGTCCTGTGGATCATTACTTTGGAAGAGCGGTGATTGCGGAGCAGCAACGGCTGACGATAGCGCAGTTTGAAGCGCATTCTGCCGCAACTGACCAACTCGACCGGGATGATGACGAAACACCGCTCCTCGGACTAGTAGGCGAAGTAGGCAGTCTGGTGAGTGCGCTCAAAAAGAAGCGACGCGATACCGACGGTTTTTTTGGCTACCACGAAGCTGTTGTCGAGGAACTCGGCGACGTGCTCTGGTACATCTCCGCAATTGCCCGACGGGGCGGGACCTCGCTTGTCGAGATCGTCGCCCGCGTTGTTGGCACTGGACCTGCCGGCAAAATTCTGACATTTGACGATCTTGCAGCCCCGCAAGAGGTGTTAGAGTCCGAGGCATTCGAACTTTCACTGCTGAGGCTAGCTGGCGAGGCTGGTGATCTCGCCAAGCGATTTGTGGAAGGCGCTTACCGCGACAACGTTGATGCATTACGCGGCGATCTAGTCAAGCTAGCTCGGCCACTTGTGGCGACCGCTATCACGGCCCAAGTAAAGCTGGAAGACGCAGCGATCGACAATATGAAGAAGACGGAGGACCGCTGGCCAATTGAGCGACAGTTTCCGGTCCCGCGGGACGAGAGCCTCCATGTCGACGAGCAGCTACCACGGAAGATGCGCGTACTAGTTTACGAGCGCGAGGTGAACGGCACGAAATTCGTATTCCAGAAGATGAGCGGCGTACTGCTGGGCGACCGTCTAACCGACAATCACCTGCCGCCCGACGATTATCGCTTTCATGATGTCTTCCACCTCGCCCATGCCGCCGTGCTTGGCTGGTCGCCAACAACGCGGGCACTCCTAAAGATAAAGCGCAAAAGCCAGAAGGCGGTGGACGAGAACGAGGATGGTGCACGCGCGAACTTGATCGAAGAGGGGCTGACCACTTGGATTTTCGAAACCGCCAAGCGGCATAACTTTTTCGCCAATACGCCGAGACTAGGGCTCGATTTGCTAAAGAGCGTCAAGCAGTTCGTGCGCGGCTACGAGGCGGAAAAGCTGCCGATGTGGCTTTGGGAGTCGGCAATCCTGCAGGGCTATGCGGTCTTTCGCATTCTGCAGGATACGCGCTGCGGCGCCGTCGTCACCGACATGGATCAGCGCAAGATCTGGTTCGAGCCGTTGACGGAAGATGAACTCAGATTATGCGGGCTTAAGGTCACTGATTAAGGGTGCGACAGGTTTCAAGTAGCGCGTTGGCTTCGGCCCGGGTCCAGCCTTCGATACACCCTTCGCGATTGCTACGGCCATAATCAATCTCGGCATGCGTAGAGATGCAGGTGAGCGAGCCCATTTTGGCTCCGCTCTGGTCAGAGACGAATTTCTGCAGACGACCGAGGCCGATAAAATTGCCGAGGCCGCGCGCAATATAAGCATGATTCCGGTACATGACGGTGAGCATCAGCCGATTATCGTGGTCGAGCTTGAAACTGAGAAAGCTCAAGCATTGCCGGTTCGACACTTTCCCCGCATCGCGGGTGGGATCGAACACAGTCATCTCGTAGACGTTGCGGTAGGTGCGACCGGAAGCGATCTGCCCGCGCATGAAGCAGACGAGATCGTCGAGCGGATTAATCAAGATGATCTGGTTGTCGCGCACTTTCTTCCACGACGTCAGCCGGTCGAAATAGCGGCCCCAGTCTCGCGTGATCTTTTTTATACGCGGCAACAGCCGGTCGCGATACACTGCATAGAACGCGTCGGGCCCGTGCCGGTCAAATGTCGATTGTGGAAAGATTGTATTGGCGACTCCACTCAGACTGTTGGCCCGGTGGGCGCGCAAAAATCCGTCGACCTCGCTGATAATCGCGACATCGGCTTTGGTCTCCGTAAGCGGGTCGGCGATGTCGATGACTACGTTATGGGCTTCCCCGCCGCGGGCCTGAACGGCGCTCGCGGCGGCGAGCCAGGCTTGAGCGTTGGTGGACTGCGGATCGATCGGGAGATACATGTCTATGGCTCTCCAGCCATGGTTGCTGCACTCAGGAGTCGCGGCCTGAGATAACGGGTTGCAATCCAGCCATAACCTTCAATACCCCAGGCCTCGCCCCAGGAGTTGCGCACAAGAACAAAGGTACTTTGCTGACTATGGCCATGACCGACCGCGATCAGGGCGTGAACGCGCTTGGGCTCTACGGGCTCTGCGGCGGCAATTATCCCGCCGGCGCCAGGGCTGTAAAAACTCGTCGAAATACTCATCGTGAAAAGCACAGGATAGTTGGCGTTAAGGCACTGGATTATTGCCTCGACCGTCGCGGTCCGTGGCGTGCTCTTACGCCGAAATACCCGACTCGCTTTGGGAGGCGCCCACGCCCTCATATCCGTGAACATTTCTGCAATGTAAGGCCACACCTCTTCCTCGGGTTGCCCCTTGGAGCGGAGCGCCTCGAGCATTCCGGTCATTGTCGCGCCGTCGTGCGGTTTGCCGCCGTCGCACTTGAGCGCGTAATAGTACGCCCACTCGGCGGAAAGTGGCCCCCAGCCTGCCCGCACGGCCGCATGCGCATCACTCGCAGCGAAGGCCATGCAGGTCGGCCGGGGGTCCTGATCGCGCACTGGACCGAACTTCGCTCGCAAATCCTTGTTGACAACAATTTTCATTGCGCGGTCTGCAGTACCCGTCGCAGATCAGGCTCCCACATGCCTGGTTTCTCAGGACCCCTTAAATCGTACTGAAGACGGAATCGATGAAGAGGCTTATGCGGAAGCCATGGGCGCGTTTCCTGTAAGGTGACCTCGCCCTGAGTGCGCTGGCTAGAGCGCGCGGTCACTCTGCGGGTAAGGACACCGCCAACGCGTCCGGCCTCTTCAGCTTCCTGGTCATCGGCTAGAAGCGCAAATCCGGCCGCCTTCAGTGCCTCGAAGCTCCAAAGATAGCCGGCGCCGCTGTTCTCGCGCAGCCTAACCACGAATAAGTCGTTACGGCCACCCTCGATAAACGAGCCTTCGTCGCGGTCGGTTAGAAGCCAGACATCCGAACGCCAGTCGGGCGGCTCATAGCCATGCAAGAATGATCTCTTGATGGTCTTTGGTTCGAACGAGAGCAGCCGCTCTCGTTGCGCCGGATTGATCGCCCTATGACGTTCGAGAACATAACACGTCGCTGTGTAGCTGGTCCCAAGCCTAAGCGAGGCCTGATAGACTGTCCCGGGATCGGATAGCGAATTCGCCGGCCAATGTTGTCTCTGAACAATAAGGGCGAGTAGCCACGAAGGCGCGAGAAACATCGACGCGAATGCGTCGGCTTCGCGCTCCTGGCGCTCGGCTCCTGAAATTACCGAGAACGGTGCGCGGCGGAGAATACCTTCGTCGTCAAGGCTTGGCCTGTGACGCATATACAGATGTCCCAGCTCATGCGCGCCAGTGAAGCGTTGAACCGGAAGAGATCGCTGAGTTGTGATAAGAACTCCGAGCTCCTCGGCGGGAATATAGGCGCCAAGCAATTTGTCGAGCTTCTGAAACATCAAAGTCCCGCCCAATCTGCCGATGGCGCCAAACACATCGATGCGGCCGCCCCCGCTGCGCTCAAGCAGCTCGCGAATGCCGAGATCGCGATGTAGCGTATGGGCCGCCTTAGCACCTCTTAGGATTGCCTCCCGGTTATCGACCATCGTCCGTACCCTTCGTGCGGGCGCGGGACTTTAGGAAATCGGCGAATCGCGCGAGCTCCTGGCGGTCTTGAGACGAAAGACCGGCGGCTGCGCGCGCCACATGTGCGACTTCAGCCGGGAGCCTATCCTCGGCCGTGTCCTCGCCAGTGAACCAAGATACCGGTCTTTGATAAATCTTGGCCAAGCGGGCAAGCTCCAAAGCGTCGATCTTACGTTGGCCGGCCTCAATGTTGGAAAGGGCGCTGCGTGGTATGGCGAGGTGGCTCGCGACCTCCTCTTGCTTCAGACCGACGTACTCACGCGCCATACGAAGGCGCTCGCCGAGCGTCTGGCGATCAATTTCGCGAGACGGGACTCGCGGTCCAGTGCGCTCATCAGGCATGTTGCTCCTCCGCTTTTTTTGTAAGGTCGACCCAGACGGCGTGCGTCTCCGATAAAAGATCGGAGACGCACGCCTCGACATCATCGTAACCGCCACGCGGCGCAAAACTGGTGGGCAAGCTCACGCCCAGAAGCTCCTCAATGGCACAAATCACCTCGACAACGACCAGAGAGTCGACTTCGGGCTCACAGGCGCTGCCGGCCTGAGAACGCAGCACCTTTTGCGTGCTCTGCTCCGCTGCGAGCGCTTCACGTATGCAGGTTTCGACGTCGTGTGCGGGAAAACGGCCGAGAGTCGGAAAGGTGCTAGGGGCAGCCAAGCAAATGCTCCGTCTTAATTCCAGACACGGTATGTAATCTATGTCCGATTTTCAGACAAGGCATTTTGCAAAAATATTTTACCCGTCAACCTTGAACGGCACCCCACATTCTCGCAACGTGTTGGAAATATGATGCTTTCAGCTAAATTGGGCGGTTTTTTCGTAGCAAGTAGGACTAACGGCGCCGACCTGCCCAACCCCCTCACTCCCACTCGATCGTTCCCGGCGGCTTTGAGGTCACGTCGTAGACCACCCGGTTCACCCCCTTCACTTCGTTGATGATGCGGGTCGCCAGGTGGCCGATGAACGTCATGTCGAACGGATAGAAATCCGCCGTCATGCCGTCGGTCGAGGTCACGGCGCGCAGGGCCACTACGTAGTCGTAGGTGCGGCCGTCGCCCATCACGCCCACGGTCTTCACCGGCAGGATCACCGCGAAGGCCTGCCAGATGTCGTCGTAGAGGCCGGCGCGGCGGATTTCCTCGATGTAGATTTCGTCGGCGAGGCGCAGGATGTCGAGCTTCTCGGCCGTGATCTCGCCCGGGCAGCGGATCGCCAGGCCGGGCCCCGGGAACGGATGGCGGCCGACGAAAGCCTCGGGCAGGCCAAGCTCGCGGCCGAGCGCGCGCACCTCGTCCTTGAACAGTTCGCGCAGCGGCTCGACCAGCCGCATGTTCATGCGCTCCGGCAGGCCACCCACATTATGGTGGGACTTGATCGTCACCGATGGGCCGCCGGTGAACGACACGCTCTCGATCACGTCCGGATAGAGCGTGCCCTGGGCGAGGAATTGCGGCGGCGGCCGGCCGTCCCGTGCGATCTTCCCCGCCTCCGCCTCGAACACGTCGATGAACAGCTTGCCGATTGTCTTGCGCTTGGTCTCCGGGTCGGTGACGCCGGCAAGCGCCGTGAGGAACTGCGACTGCGCCTGCACATGGACCAGCGGGATGTTGTAGCTGTCGCGGAACAGCGCCACCACCTTGCGGCCTTCGCCGAGGCGCAGCAGGCCATGGTCGACGAACACGCAGGTGAGCTGGTCGCCGATCGCCTCGTGGATCAGCACCGCCGCGACGGCGGAGTCGACGCCGCCCGACAGGCCGCAGATCACCCTGCCCTTCCCGACCTCGCGGCGGATTTTCTCGATCGCCTCGTCCCGGAAGGCCCGCATGGTCCAGTCGCCGGCGCAGCCCGCGACGTTGCGCACGAAATTGCGCAGCAGCGCGGCGCCGTGGGGCGTATGCACGACTTCGAGATGGAATTGGGTGGCGTAGAATTTCCGCTGCTCGTCGGCGATCGCGGCGATCGGCGCATTGGGCGAGGTGGCGACCGCGTGAAAGCCTTCAGGCGGCTGTGTCACCCGGTCGCCGTGGCTCATCCACACCGGGTATTTCTCGCCCTTGCGCCACACGCCGTTAAACAGCGCGCTGTCCTCGGTCACCTCCACCTCGGCGCGGCCGAATTCGCGATGGTGGCCGCCCTCGACCTGGCCGCCGAGCTGGTGCGCCATCGCCTGCTCGCCATAGCAGATGCCGAGCACGGGCAGGCCGGCCCGGTAGAATTCCGGCGGCGGCAACGGCGCGTCTGGGTCAAGGACAGAGGCCGGGCCACCGGAGAGGATGACGGCCCGCGGCTTCATCGCGGCGAAGGCTTCACGCGCCTTCTGGAACGGCGTGATCTCGCAGTAGACGCCCTCCTCGCGCACGCGGCGGGCGATCAGCTGGGTGACCTGGGAGCCGAAATCAACGATCAGGACCTTGTCGTGCATGGCGGCGGCTCGCGGAAGGGTGTGTGGCGCGATTCGTTTGCCGGTGGCGCCGAGCCCGTTATGTGCGGTGCAGCGCGCGCCCGGTCAAGCTTTTCCCTCCCCCGCTTGCGGGGGACGGCCAGGGAGGGGGCTTTGCAACGAGTCCGTTCCGTGGAAGAGGCCCCCTCCCTAGCCCTCCCCCGCAAGCGGAGGAGGGAACAACCAGCGGCGCCGTCATGGTCATTCGCCGCATCACCCCCGCCGCAGCACCGCGACGAAAAATCCGTCGGTGCCGGTGCGGCGCGGCGTCATCAGCAGGCCTTCGGCCGAGACCATGACCGCCGCGCGGAACTGCGCCTTGGCGGCGCCGAGTACATCGACTACGTCATCGGCCGGCACGACCGCGAACTCCGGGTGCCGGCCCACGAAAGCACGGACCCGGGCACCGTTCTCCTCCTCGAGCAGCGAGCACGTGATGTAGGCGATCCGTCCGCCCGGCTTCACCAGACGCGCAGACCGCGCCAGCAGCGAATCCTGCGCCTTGATACGCTGCTCCAGTGCGCCGGGGCGTACCCGCCACTTGGCGTCCGGATTGCGTCGCCACGCCCCTACCCCTGTGCAGGGCGCATCGATCAGCACCAGGTCGGCTGCCCCGACAAGATCGTCCAGCAATTCGGCTTCGCCGCGCGGCGTGCGTACTTCGACATTCTGCACGCCGGCCCGCTCGATCCGGCCGTGGATCGGCGCCAGACGACGGATATCGGTGTCGGTTGCACAGATGCGGCCGGAATTCCTCATCAGCGCGGCGAGCGCCAGGGTCTTGCCGCCGCCGCCGGCGCAGAGATCGACCACCGTCTCTCCGGGTCGCGCTGCCGAGAGGAGCGCCGCCAGCTGCGAGCCTTCATCCTGGATTTCAAACAGTCCATCGATATAGGCGGGCTCCGCATATAGCGGCGGACTCTTGGCCTCGGCCGATAGCGCGATGCGCAAGCCGGCCACCGACCATGGTGTCCGTCTCGCATGAAGATGCGCCAGCGCTGCCAGTACAGCCTCGCGGTCGGACTTCAGCGTGTTCACCCGCAGGTCGACTGGCGCGCGAGACGACAACGCCGCGCCCTCTTCTGCTCGTTCCTCGCCAAAAACGGTCGCAAAATAGGGGTCGAGCCACTCCGGGTAGTCGCCGCGCACATGGGCCGGCGCATCTTGGGGCGGCGGCGCCGCAAGCGCCTTCGCCTCGACGTCATCCGGCGGCGCCGGCGCATACCGGGCGCCGTCGGCGAGCCGCGCAATGGCGTCGAGCGACATGCCTCGCTCGAGCCGCAGAGCACCGAGGAGAATCGCACGCGGCGTCGACGCCCCCATCAGGTAGGCCGCTGAGCTGCGCCGCCGCAGCGCGTCGAATACCAGGCCTCCGATAGCCGCACGGTCGCCGGAGCCGGCAAACCGATGGGCAAGCCCCCAGTCCTTCAAGGCATCGGCCGCCGGCCGGCGGCGGCCCTCGATATCGGTGAGCACCTCGATCGCGGCGGTAAGGCGTGCGCCGGGGGTCATGACTAGCCGCCGCCGTTTTCTTTCCCTCCCCCGCTTGCGGGGGAGGGTTGGGGAGGGGGCTTTTGCAGCGAGCCTGTGCCGTGGAATTCGCCCCCTCCCTTACCCTCCTCCGCAAGCGGGGGAGGGATAAGATGGCTGCTCCTCGCTGCATGAATCGAAGCGCTTATTTCGCCGCAAAGCTTTGCATGCGGCGCCCCCATCATTCGGTTTCGCAAGGGCTCAACCTACGTCCGGCTCGGATAATTCGGGCTCTCGCGCGTCACCGTCACATCGTGCACATGACTCTCGCGCAGGCCCGCATTCGAGATGCGCAGGAATTCAGATTTGCGATGAAAATCCCCTACGGTGCGGGCGCCGACATACCCCATCGCGGCGCGCAGGCCGCCGGTCAGCTGGTGCAGCACGTTCGCGACTGGCCCTTTGTAAGGCACCTGTCCTTCAACGCCTTCGGGCACCAGCTTGAGATTGTCCTTGATGTCTTGCTGGAAATATCGATCCGCCGAACCGCGTGCCATGGCGGCGACAGAGCCCATGCCGCGATAAGCCTTGTACGAGCGGCCCTGATAGAGGAACACCTCGCCCGGCGTCTCGTCGGTACCGGCGAGCAGCGAGCCTACCATGGTGCAATCGGCGCCGGCCGCGATTGCCTTGGCGAGATCGCCCGAATATTTGATGCCGCCATCGGCGATCACCGGCGTGTCGGTTTGCCGGGATACTTCGACTGCGTCCATGATCGCGGTGAGCTGAGGCACCCCGACGCCGGCGACGACGCGGGTGGTGCAGATCGAACCCGGCCCGATGCCGACCTTGACGGCGTCGGCGCCCGCGTGGATGAGCGCTTTTGCGCCCTCCCCGGTCGCCACGTTGCCGGCCACCACCTGCACGGCGTTGGAAAGCCGCTTGATGCGCCCCACGGCTTCAAGCACACGACTCGAATGGCCGTGGGCGGTATCAACGATCACCAGGTCGACACCCGCATCGATCAATCGCTCGGTACGCTCAAAGCCTTTGTCACCGACAGTCGTCGCCGCTGCCACCCGCAGGCGTCCCTGCTCATCCTTCGAGGCATTCGGGTGGGCGACCGCCTTTTCGATGTCCTTGACGGTAATGAGCCCGACGCAGCGGTAGTGGTCGTCCACCACCAGGAGCTTTTCGATACGGTGCTGATGCAGCAGTCGCTTGGCTTCGTCCTGGCTGACGCTTTCGCGCACTGTCACCAGGTCCCTCGTCATCAGCTCCGCGATCTTCTGGCGCGGATCGGTGGCGAAACGTACATCGCGATTGGTGAGAATGCCGACCAGGCGGCCTGGCGCCTTGTCTCCGGAAACCACCGGTATACCGGAAATCCGGTTCTCCTGCATCAGAGCCAGCGCATCCGCCAATGTCGCCTCCGGATGGATGGTGAGCGGATTCACCACCATTCCGGATTCGAACTTCTTGACCTGGCGAACCAGACCGGCCTGCTCATCCGGGTCCATGTTGCGGTGGATGACGCCGATGCCGCCGGCCTGCGCCATCGCGATCGCCATGGCGGCTTCCGTCACGGTGTCCATCGCGGAAGCAATGATCGGAATGTTGAGCGGGATATCACGCGTAATTCGCGACCGAATGTCGACCTCGGACGGCAGAACGTCGGAAAGGCCGGGTTTCAGCAGCACGTCATCGAAAGTGTATGCTTCGCGGAGGCTGCCGTTTGCGATCTCCGCCCTGCCGATTCTCATGTCCGCCATGCCGCACTCCTTGACCGCCCCGAGGCGGCCTCTCTGGCAATGCAGATAATGCGCCCCGCGGCAGATGGAACACCCACCGGCAAATCAGGGCTCCCTTGGAGTTTGGCAAGGTTCGATATCACGGCGCCCAGGCGTTGGAAAGCTGGTTACGGACGTGATTCTTGTGTTATGCGGCAGGACCGGGGCGGCGGGATGCGAAAATTTCATGACCACCAGCAAACACGAGACGACCGCGGCGCCATTTGGCAGCGACCCCGAGCTTCCGGACCACGTCCGCCAGGACCATGCGCTCGCGGCTTTTGCAGGCGCCGCTGAAGCGGACTGCGGGCAAGCGCAGATTTACGCGCGGCGTGCCGCCGTCTTCCAAAATAGGGGCGAGATGCAACAGGCAGTGGCCGATTGCGATGCCGCCATCGGCCTCGATCCCGGCAACGCGACCTACTATCGCATGCGTGGCAATCTGCGCAACATGCAAGCCGATCTCGATGGCGCAATTGCCGATTTCGACGCGGCCATCACCCTCGATCCGGCCTTCGCAGCAGCTTATGTGGACCGCGGCATCGCACGGTTTCTCAAGACTGACGTCGCCGGTGCGCTCGCCGATTACGACTGGGCGGCGCGCCTCGATCCGCGGCAATCCAACCTCCATCACATGCGTGCAATGGCGCGGCGCGCCGCCGGCGACCTTGTCGGCGCGCATGACGATTTGAACGTGGCGCTGCGCGTCGACGGCGAAACTGCCGCAATCTATAACGACCGCGGCCGTGTGAATGTGGAGTCGGGCGATTTCGCCGCCGCCTGCGCCGACTATGCGGCTGCGGCCCGGCTGCGGCCTGATTGGTCGCAACCGCACTCCAATCGCGGCTGGGCGCTGGTCCTCGCGGGTGAACTCGACCAGGCCTTGCGGGCATTTTCCCATGCGTTAAGGCTCGAACCCGGCGACGCGCTCGCGCTTTACGGACAGCGTGCAGTGGCGATGCGGCGCAGCAAGGCTGCGAACGACGAGATCGTCGGCGCCGCCCTCATCAGCGATCCCGACGTCGCTCGCGTGATCGCCGCCAGCGGAATCTCTCCGGTCGCCGACCTGGCCGAGGTCACATCGCTGGAGCCGTAGAACGCCTTAACGTCGCCATCCGGGCGGCGGCCCGTGGCGCTCGATCGCGTCCACAATCTCGCGGTGGCGGCGCTGCTCGCGCTTCATGTAGACGGTAATAACGGCGTGAAGCGACGGTATCAGCAGCAGAACAGGAAAAAAGAACCCCAGCATCAGGCAAGGAACGATGAGTGCCACATTGAGAAATGCCGCAAGCGGCTGCCCGTTCAGCAGCAATCCCAACGGGGGAACGAAGATCGCCAGAAGATAGATCATCGGGGCACAGGATTTGAGGTTTCCTCCTTCAATGTAGATACTGATTGCCCGGCTGCAATGCGGAACGAAGCCGGGGCAATCACACTGGCACGGCGGCGTGTGGCTCCTGCTTCCTGCGTGCGCAGTGCAATCGTATTTGGGGCGCCTCTTCTCCCTCTCCCCGCAAGCGGGGAGAGTTAAGCCCATGGCTGGGGCAAAGCTTTTCATCGCCCTGGTCTTCTTCACGACCGGTGTCTATGACTGCCTCGCATGCCATACCTGCCAACCATGACCCCTGAGCGCCTCATCCCGCTGATCGTTGCGGTGGCGCTGTTCATGGAAAACATGGACTCCACGGTCATCGCCACGTCGCTGCCGGCGATAGCGGCGGACATCGGCTCCCGCCCGCTGGAGCTCAAGCTCGCCATCACGTCGTACCTGCTGGCGCTCGCCATATTCATTCCGGCGAGCGGCTGGGTGGCCGATCGATTCGGTGCACGCACCATATTCCGCACAGCCATTGCGGTATTCATGATCGGATCGATCGGCTGCGCGCTGTCGCAATCGCTGTGGCACTTCGTGATCGCGCGCTTTTTCCAGGGCATGGGCGGCGCCATGATGTCGCCAGTCGGGCGCCTCGTGCTGATTCGCACAGTGGGAAAACGCAAGCTGGTCAACGCCATGGCGCTGCTGACCATGCCGGCGCTGGTCGGACCGATGCTTGGACCGGCGCTCGGCGGGTTCATCACCACCTATGCGAGCTGGCACTGGATCTTTCTCATCAACATTCCGATCGGCCTTCTCGGCATCGTGCTGGTAAGCCTGTTTTTCGAGAACGTGCGCGCCGAAATCACAGAGCCGTTCGATCTTTTCGGGCTCGTCCTGATCGGACTGGGCGTCGGCGGGCTCGCCTTCGGCATGACGGTAACGGGCATCAGGCTGGTTCCGGCCGGCGTGGTGATCGGCCTCGTCGCTTTTGGCGCGGCGGCGACCTTCGCATATGTCGTGCGCGCGCGGGGCATGGCGGCGCCGGTCATCGACCTGACGCTGTTCCGGTTGGTGACTTTCCGCGCCGGCGTAGTTGGCGGGTTCATCTTCCGGATCGGCGCCGGAGCGCTGCCGTTTCTGCTGCCGCTGCTGATGCAGCTCGGTTTTGGGATGACGCCGTTCCAGTCGGGCCTCATCACTCTGTCGACGGCGGTCGGCGCCATGATGATGAAATCGGCGGTGCCGCATATCCTCAAGCGGGTCGGATTCCGTAATGTGCTCACCTGGAATGCGCTGGTCGCTTCCGTCATGCTGGCCGCCTGCGCAGCTTTCACCTACTCGACGCCGGTGCCGGTCATGATCGCCGTGCTTCTGGCCGGCGGATTCTTTCGCTCCCTGCAGTTCACCAGCGTCAACGTCATCGCCTACGCGGAGGTCGAGCCGGCACGCATGAGTCGTGCCACCTCGCTGGTTGCGGTGGCGCAGCAACTTTCGCAATCGGTCGGCGTAGCGGTTGGTGCAATGGTGCTCGAAACGATCTTGCGCCTCAACGGACAGCAAGCGCTGGCGGCGGAGGATTTCCCGCCCGCGTTTCTGGTGGTGGGGCTCATCTCGGTAAGCTCGATCCTGCTGTTCGCCAGGCTGCCGCCCGACGCCGGCGCCGAAATGGCCGACCGTGGGCCGACTGCTGCCGGCTCGCATGATGAGCAGAAGGCCGCGTGATTTAAGACATATCCTGGAAGCGGCGTGGCGCTAATGGAACGACCGCGCCCCCGCGATCGTGTATTCCGGGGGACATCGTTCCCGACCGTACAGATTGGCAAGTCTCTCCAGTATTTCACGACAAAAGGCGGATCGTTCCATCCGAGCTACCACATTGCGACGGGACGATTGGTTGCCTTATGCTCACCACCTGCACACGAGGGAGGAAGGCCATGTCGATAACAGCGCTGATCGCCGCATGGGCAAAGCTTGGAGCCGTGGGCGCCATGGTGGCGGTGGCCGGCGTCGCCAATGCCGCCGAAATCAAGGTGATCGGCTCGCCCGGGACCAGGGAGCCTTACACGCTTCTGGTGCCGGGTTTCGAGAAGGCGACCGGACACAAGGTGACGACGACCTGGGGCGGGGTCACCGCGGTCGCAAAGCGCGTCGCCGATGGTGAGGTGGCCGATGTTGTCATGCTGCCTGCGGCGCAGATCGACGACCTCATTAGGCTTGGCAAGCTCGTCGCTGAAACGCGCGTCAATGTGGCAACCTCCGGCGTCGGGGTGGCGATCCGTGCCGGCGCGCCGAAAATCGACGCCAGCTCGTCGGAAGGCATCCGCAAGGCGCTGCTCGCAGCCAAGACGATTGCGTATTCGGCGGGGCCGAGCGGTGTCCACATGGAGCGCCTTATCGCGAAGTGGGGCTTGACCGATCAGCTCAAGGCGAAGATCGTTCCGCCGATCCCGAATGTGCCGATCGGCGAGGTGGTGGTGCGCGGCGATGCCGAGATCGGCTTCCAGCAGGTCAGCGAGCTGCTGCCCGTCAAGGGCATCGACTATCTCGGACCGTTGCCGGCCGACATCCAGGAGATCACCGTATTCTCTGCCGCGGTTCACAAGGCCGCGGGGCCGACCGACGCCGCCCGGGCGTTGCTGAAATATCTCACCGCCCCCGAGGCGGCGCCGATAATCCGCAAGACCGGCATGGAGCCGGGTTGAGGGTGCTCTGGACTCGTCTCGCTGGACATATTACTGGTTATGACCGGAGACACCGAATGAGCAACACGTCCCAGAAGCGCGCTATCAAAAATTATCGGAATCGCTTGAGGAAGCGCGGGATGGCGCGCTTCGAAGTTCTCGGCCTCGACGCGGACCGGGACCTCATTCGCTCGCTTGCCCGACGCTTGGCAGAAGGTGGGCCAGGGGCCGCACGACTCCGGGCTACCGTCAACGAGACAATGGCGGGGCAACCGCCCAGAAAGGGAGGCATTCTTGAGGCACTCCGGCGATCGCCTCTCGTCGGCACCGATCTTGACCTGAGACGGCCCCGTGAAGAGGGACGCAAGGTCGAGCTGTGACGCGTTATCTCCTCGACACAAACATCATCAGCAACGTCATCAAGCCGAGCCCATCGGAATCGCTGGTCGCTTGGATGGCCGAGCAGCCGAACGAAGATCTTTTCATCGCATCACTTACCCTCGCTGAAATCCGGCGGGGTGTGCTTGAGAAACCCACGGGGAAGAAGCGCGACCAACTTGAAGCGTGGTTTGCGGGGCCAGAGGGACCCCAGGCGCTGTTCTCTGGCCGCGTGCTTCCATTCGACGAAAAAGCCGGCCTCGTCTGGGCTCGGCTGATGGCAGAGGGCAAAATGAAAGGGCGTTTGCGTAGCGCCCTCGACATGATCATCGCTGCAACCGCCGAAGCAAACGACTGCACCGTAGTTACGAACAATGAGAAAGACTTTGCAGGGATTTCAGTTCTAAACCCATTGCGGAACACAACCTAAGTCTCGCACCTGGCTATTCAGGCCTTCTTTTCGTACTCATCCGGCCGTCCCCGGAACCCCAGCGCCAGCACGTAGAGCTCCGCCGAATCGCTCCGGCTCGCGGCCGGCTTGACGTGTTTGACAGTGGCAAAATCGCGTTTCAGGCCGGCCAGCAATTCGCCCTCGGTGCCGCCCTGCAGCACCTTGCACAGAAACGTTCCGCCCGGGCGCAACACGTCGCGCGCGAACATCGCGGCAGCCTCGGCGAGCGCCATGATCTTGAGGTGATCGGTTTTGCGATGGCCGGTGGCGTTCGCTGCCATATCGGACAGCACCACGTCCGCCAGCGCGCCGAGCAGAGCCTTGAGGCGGTCCGGCGCGGCCGTGTCAAGAAAATCGAGATGGAGAAATTCGACACCGGGAATTGCCGGCATGTCGATGAGGTCGATGGCGACGACGCGTCCACTTACCGACGCGGGCTTACGCCCAGAACGTTCAGCAAACTCCTCCCCTCCCCCTTGTGGGGAGGGGTCGGGGGTGGGGGTCGGGCCGCCGGGCGCCGTCGCGCCAAACTGGCTCGACCCCCCACCCCGTCCCTCCCCAACAAGGGGGGAGGGAGTAGCCTCCACGCGCTGCGCCGCGATCTGACTCCAGCCGCCCGGTGCAGCGCCGAGGTCCACCACCTTGGCGCCGGGCTTGAACAGGCGAAACTTGTCGTCGATCTCGGCGAGCTTGAAGGCCGCGCGGGACCGCAACCCCTCCCGTTTGGCGCGTGCCACATAGGGATCATTGAGCTGACGTTCCAGCCATCGCTTGGAGGCGGACGTGCGGCCCTTCTGGCTGCGCAGCCGCACCTTGAGATCGCGGCTGCCGCGACCGGATTTAGCGCTCATACAGGCCCGGCGGGGTGAGACCACACACCGTCCTCGCGCATCAGCTTCACCAGCATCCCCTCCCGCAAGCCGCGGTCAGCGACGCGCAGCCGCGGACACGGGAAGGCTCGGCGGATCGCTTCCAGGATGGCGCAGCCGGCGAGCACCAGGTCGGCGCGCTCGGAGCCGATGCAGGCATTGGCGACGCGCTGTTCGTACGTCATGCCGATCAACTCCTCGATCACCCGCGTGATTTCGGATTCTGCGAGCCAGCAGCCGTCGACGCGGCGGCGGTCATAGCGCGGCAGGCGCAGATGGATGCCGGCGATGGTGGTGACGGTCCCCGAGGTGCCGAGCATATGCACGCCGTCGAGGTCGCCGCCATACACCGCGGTGAATGGAGCGACGTGCCCCGCCACTTCCGCCACCATGGCCTCAAACAGTGCGCGGTCGACCCGCACGCCGCCATGACGCTCTGCGAGCGTAACGACGCCGACGGGTAGCGATACCCAGCTGCGCATCACCGGCCGCGGCGGTCCGCGTGCGACCGACTCCGATTGCGCAAGCGACACCAGTTCCGATGAGCCGCCGCCGATGTCGAACAGCAGCACGCCGCGCGCCTGCGGATCGATCAGCGGCGTGCAGCCGGTGGCGGCGAGGTCGGCCTCGGTCTCCCGATCTACGATTTCCAGCTCGATGCCGACCTGTTCGCGGATCGTATCCAGGAATTCGGCCCCGTTGACGGCGGCCCGGCAGGCTTCGGTGGCGATCAGGCGCGCGCGAGTGACGCCACGATTAACCATCTTGTCCCGGCACACGCCGAGCGCCGCGACCGCGCGGGCGATCGCCGCCTCGGACAGCCTGCCGGTGGCCGACACGCCTTCGCCGAGCCGAATGATGCGGGAGAACGCATCGATGACGCGAAACCCGTCGCCCGACGGCCGCGCGATCAGGAGGCGACAGTTGTTGGTGCCGAGATCGAGAGCCGCATAGGTGGCGCGCCCGGGCGCACCCCAATCGGGCGCCCGCCGATGACGGAAGTAGTGGCCGCGACCCCGGTGGGCACGGCTATCGGCATGCTGCCGATATGGCGCGGGGTCGAGGCCGCCGGTCGCCCGGCCCTCGTCGTCCATCGAATGCCTCTCCGCCGCGCCAACGTCTGCTCCCGGCAACTGGCAAGCGGCCCGTGTTCGTCAAATCGGGCGGAGTGTACCAGCCTGGGGGGCGGTCGCAAGGAGGTTCAAGACGACGCAGTGGCGCTATGCCGGGTCCAGCAGGATGCAGTGAGCTGGATCGGCAGACAAATAAGCCTCGCGCCCCTCCGCGACAGGTTCTTGCGCGATGCATCTCAAGACCAGTTCGCGGTCGCCCCAGGCGACGTGGATCTGGGTGAAATCGCCCTCGAAGACGCAACGGCGAACCCGCACCGGCCACACATTTCGTGTGCCCGCAGCATCCATCGGGGGCGAGAAGCTCAGTCGCAAGTGCACCCTGCGCACAGAGAACACCGGTGCAGCTCCCACGGCGCGGCCATGCGCCTTCCCGTACACCAGGTGGCCCGATGGCGTTTCGAGCGCGATCAGACCGTCGCAGGCGAGGTCGGGCTGCAATTTCCCGTGGATCAGATTCGACGACCCTATGAAATCCGCCACGAAAGCGTTGCGCGGCAGATTGTAGATTTCGGCAGGCGATCCGGTTTGCTCGATGTGCCCGTCGCGCATGACGATGATCCGGTCCGACATCGCCAACGCCTCTTCAAGGTCGTGGGTCACGTAGACCGAGGTGATGCCTAGGCGGTGTTGCAACTCGCGCAGTTCGATGCGCATGTCGGCGCGCAGCTTGGCATCGAGGTTGGAGAGCGGCTCGTCGAACAGCAGGACCGACGGGGAGAACACACATGCGCGCGCCAGGGCGACGCGCTGCTGTTGCCCGCCGGAGAGCTGCGACGCCTGACGCGCTTCGAAGGCGCCCATCTGCACGAGATCGAGCGCCCGGCGAACTTTGTCCCGGATCTCGTGCGGGTTCTGCCGGCGAACCCGGAGCCCGTAGGCGACATTGTCGTACACCGTCATATGGGGCCAGATCGCATAGGACTGGAACACCATCGAAAGTCCGCGCTTTTCTGCCGGCACGTTGATGCGCTCTGCGGCCGCGTAGACGCATTTGCCGCCGATGCGGATCGTGCCCGCGGTCGGCCGTTCGAGACCCGCGATGGCGCGCAGCGTTGTGGTCTTGCCACATCCCGAGGGGCCGAGCAGGGTCAGCTGCTCTCCGGGCCGCACCTCGAAGGTTACACCCGCGACCGCAGTCACGCTGCCGTAGCGCACCTCCAGGTTCTCGACCTCGATATGGGGGCGAGTGGCCGCAGGGATACGCTCTGCATCGACCATCCTATTCGCCCCCGGGATGAACAGTTCGCCTTGTCACCGACAGAAACACCGCCATCGCCAAAGCGACCACCAGCGTCTGGATCAGCGCCATCGCGGCGGTCAGTTCGGCGCTCGTGGCAAACCACGACTCCACGATCGCGGGGGTGATCACCTTGGAATTCGGGCCCATCAGCAGGATCGAGGCGCCGAGCTCACGCACGCTGGCGATGAAAAGCAGAAGCCATGCCGCGACCAGGCCCGGCCGCAGCAACGGCATGGTCACCGTATGAATGCGATAAAACCACGCCGCACCGCACATCTGCGCGCACTCCTCAAGGCTCTTGTCGATCTGCAACATGACACCCGAAATGGCGCGGACGCCGAGAGGGAGAAAGACCGTCAGATAGGCGATCAGCAACACCCAGAGCGTGCCATAGATCGGGACCGGGGACACCAGCCACGCCCACATCATGCCGAAGGCGAACACCAGCCGGGGCACCGCCTGTGGAAACATCACGATATACTCAATGACGAAGCTGCCGCGGACCCGCGATCGATAGATGATCCAGGAGAGCAACCCCATCACCGCGACCCCGATGGTCGCCGTCGCGACCCCGAGGACGAAGCTGTTGGCAAGCGCGGACCGCACCGCATTCAAAGTCAACGCGGTACGATAGTTGTCGAGAGTCCAGTTGCCCGTCGCCGGAAAGGCGACCGCGATCCGTTGCAGCGAAGCGTAGGCCAAAGTCGCGAGCGGCAAAGCCACCGACAGGAACACATAGAAGGCACAGACTCCGAGCAGCGCCCACCGCAGCCGGCCCACTTCCATCACCCGCGGCCTGAATGCCCTCCCGGTGATCGTGACGTAACTGCGTCCGGCAATCACCAGGCGATACAGGTAAAGCATCACGAACATCACGGCGAACAGCGACACTCCCATGGCGGCCGCCAGCGGCAGGCGCGGCGGATACTGTGAGACGAACTGATAGATCGCAGTGGTGACAACGTAGAAGCGGTTGGGCATGCCGAGAACCAAAGCGGCGGAGAATGAGCCCAGCATTTCGGCGAATACGAAGATCGCGGCGCCCAGCACGCCGGGTGCGACCAGCGGCAGCGTGACCTTGAGCATTGTGCGCAAACGGCTCGCACCCGTCATCTGCGAAGCCTCTTCGAGCGCCGGGTCCATCGACTTCATGACCGCGCCGATCATGACGAACGCGACCGAGCCCTCAAACAACGCCATGACCCAGGCAATACCGAGCGGCGTCGCCATGTCGATCAAATGATCCTCGCCGCCGAGCGCACGCCACACCTGATTGATAAAGCCGCTCTCCGGCGTACCGAGAAGGCTCCAGGCAAACGCGCCGAGCAGCGGCGTGACATAATACGGGATCGCCATCAGCTGCTCGAAAGTCCGCCGCCCCGGCACATCGGTGCGCGACAGTATCCAGGCCATAACGAAGCCGAACACCATCGCCATCACGGTCGCCGCCAGCGACACCAGCACCGTGTTGAGGAGAATCTGGGAGTACTGCAACAGGTTCGCGTAGTTGTCGAACCCATAGGCAGTGGGAGGCCTTGCCTCCGGGTCGCCGACATCGAGCGAGGCCTGGAGCAGAAAGAAGACCGGGTAGAGCACCAGGATGGCGGCAAACGCCGCCACCGCAACGCCCACCACCGTCTGTCCGGACAGGAACGACCACCGCGGTTGTAAGCCTTCCATGGCGGCGTTCCGGCCGAGCGAGTGACGCAGGCCCTTACAGGCCGAGCATCGCGTTCCACTCTTTGTTGTACGTATTCTGGCTCGCCATGTAGTCGGTAAAGTCGGTCGGGAACAGCAGCTTGAAGTCACGCAACCGCTTGCCGGTGGCCATCGGCGGTGCGTCCGAACGCAGCGAGCCGTAGATGAGGTTCGGATTGCTCTGATAGAATGCCTGCCCGCGGTTTGACATCGCCCAGTCGATGAACAGCCGCGCCGCCTGTGGATGCGGCGCCTTGTCGAGCACGCCGACCACGAGCGGCGTCGCTGGCAATCCGTCCTCCGGAGCCACGAAATCCACCTCGGCGCCCTTGTCCCGATAGAGGATGTAGGCCGCATATTCGGCGAGCGCGCAGACTTTATCGTCACCCTTGGCGAGGCGATCGAACAGCTGCACGCGGGAATCGAACGCGCGCGGGCGCTGCTTGGCGAACTCCTTCCAGTAGTCGGGGCCGTACAGCTTGGTGAAGGTGTACCACTGCACGAATTGCAAGCCCGATGCTGAGATCTTGCAGCTCATCGCATTGCGCCAGCGCGGATTAAGCAGGTCCTTCCAGGTCTTTGGAGCTTCCTCGGCCTTAACCTTGACGCGGTTGTAGGCGATGCCGGCGAAGGTCACGCCGGTCCAGAAGAAGTAGCCCACCGGGGTGCTGAGATACTCGCCCTTGTAGGCGGCGGCCTCGGGAGACACATAGCGCTCGTAGCCACCCTTTTTCTGGAAATCGAGGGCGGGGGCGAGATCCGAAAACTGGATTACGTCGACGTCGAAGCGCCCGGCCGAGCGCTCAGAGAGTATCTTGTTATAGAGCGCGCCGGTCTGGGCCCGCACATAGCTGGTCTTGATCTTCGGGAAGGCGGCGCGGAAGCCATCCATGATGGCGGCGGTGCCGGCTTCGTTTTCATGGCAGTAGAAGACGAGCTGCCCCTCCTGCTCCGCTTTAGCGACGTCCGCATAGGTGGAAAAGTCCAAAACCTTGGTGGGTGGCTTGCCGGTGGCTTGCGCCAGCGCACGGCGCGCCGCCGCACCGCCCATCGACACGGCCGTGAGCGCGGCGCCGGCCTTGAGCAAATTGCGGCGCGTCGATCCAATCGTTGTGAAGCCGGACATCCAGTTCCTCCCACGTGATCAGTTTTGCGCCGAACGCCGGCGTGTTCGCAAAACGGTCCCACCTCCAGCCGCCCGGTGCAAGCAGTCACGGGGCCGCAGCGTTGCCTGGGATGATGCAGCAAGCGCGGTTACGCGGCGTCTTTGACGCGCCACGGCCCAATTCGAGAACGGCTTTGCCTTATTGCACGACAGGACCGCGCGCGAAATCGCGCGCGGTCCTGCATCTGGCTACGCACATAGCTCGTATCCTTCCCTCCCGCTTGTGCGGCGCATCCCGCTCCACTATCTCGATGGCTTCCGCCACCCCGGTTTTCAGCGAATTATCATGAATGTTCAAGGCGATCCCAAATCCTGGGCAGTGCAGAAGTTCGGCATCGGCCAGCCGGTGTTGCGCACCGAAGACCCTGTTCTGGTGCAAGGGCACGGCAGTTATGCGGACGATGTGAGCCTTCCCAATCAGGCCTACGCGGCGATCGTGCGTTCGCGCCACGCCCATGGCGTGCTCAACGGCATCGATACCGCGGCGGCGCTGGCGATGCCGGGGGTGCTTGCGATCTATATGGGCGCCGATCTGCAGGGATACGGATCGCTCAAATGCATGCCGCCGCTCAAAAACCGCGACGGCAGCCCAATGAAGAAACCGTCGCGCCCGGCGCTCGCAGTCGACAAGGTGCGGTTCGTGGGCGACCCGGTCGCGTGCGTGGTGGCGCAGACCGCGATCGAAGCCAAGGAGGCCGCCGAAGCTGTCGAGCTTGATGTCCTGCCCCTTCCCGCCGTCACACTCGCGAGTGAAGCCGTCAAGCCAGGCGCGCCGCTGCTGTTCGACGATGTGCCGAACAATGTGGCGCTCGACTATCATTATGGCGACGCCGAGAAGGTGAAGGAGGCGTTCGCCAAGGCGGCACATGTCACGCGCCTTGAGCTGCGCAACACGCGCCTCGTGGTCAATGCCATGGAGCCGCGGGCGGCTGTTGCCGCCTATGACGAAACGAACGAGCGCTTCACGTTTCATGTGGGTTGCCAGGGCGTGTTCGGATTGCGCGCCCAGCTCGCGGAAATCCTCAACATTCCGCCTGCAAAGCTTCGCGTGCTCACCCGCAGCGTGGGCGGCTCGTTCGGCATGAAGGCGCAGGCCTATCCGGAATATGTGTGCCTGCTGCACGCGGCACGAATGCTCAAGCGTCCGGTGAAATGGACCGACGAGCGCTCGTCGAGCTTTCTCTCAGACAGCCACGGCCGCGACCACGAGAAGGTCGCCGAGCTTGCGCTCGATGCCGAGGGCCGTTTCCTGGCGATCCGACTCACCGGGACCGGCAACATGGGCGCGTATCTCGGCGCAGTGGCGCCGCTGCCGCCGACCGTCAACGCGGTCAAGAACATGGTCAGCGTCTATCGCACGCCGCTGATCGAGGTCTCGACCCAATGCGTGTTCACCAACACTTCCTATGTCAGCGCCTACCGGGGTGCCGGTCGTCCCGAGGGCAACTATTTCATGGAGCGCCTGATCGATACGGCGGCACAGGAAACCGGCGTCGACCGGCTGGAGTTGCGGCGGCGTAATTTCATCAAGCCCAAGGAAATCCCCTATGCGGCGGCTTCCGACCAGACCTACGACTCCGGCGATTTCCCCGCGGTGTTGCGGCATGCGCTCGAACTTGCCGATTGGAAAGGCTTTGCGGCGCGCAAGCGCGAGAGCAAGAAGCGTGGCAAGCTGCGCGGCATCGCGATCGGCAGCTACCTGGAAGTGACGGCGCCACCCAACAGGGAAATGGGCGGCATCCGCTTCGAGTCGGACGGCACCGTGACGTTCATCACCGGCACGCTCGACTACGGCCAGGGCCACGCCACCCCGTTTGCACAGATCCTGTCGAGCCGCCTTGGCGTGCCGTTCGACCGTATCCGCCTGCTGCAGGGCGACAGCGATGAGCTGATCACCGGCGGCGGCACCGGCGGGTCGCGTTCGGCGGCGTCGAGCAGCATGGCGATGGTCGAGGCGGTCAACAAGGTGATCGAGCAAGGCAAGCGGGCCGCCTCCCACGTGCTCGAAGTCGCGGTCGCCGACATCGAATTCGCTGGCGGGCGATTCGCCATTGCGGGCACCGACCGCTCGATCGGGGTGCTGGAGCTCGCCGCAAAGCTGCGCGAGGGCAGGAAGCTGCCGGATGACACGCCGAAGACGCTTGATGTCAAGATCGCCAGCGAGCTGGTGCCCGCGGCCTTTCCAAACGGCTGCCATGTGGCCGAGGTCGAGATCGATCCGGAAACCGGCGTCGTCGAGGTGGTGAAATATTCCTCCGCCAACGACTTCGGCACCGTCATCAATCCGATGCTGGTGGAAGGCCAGATGCACGGTGGGCTCGTGCAGGGAATCGGCCAAGTGCTGATGGAGAACGTCGTCTACGATGACGACGGCCAGCCCATCACCGGCTCGTTCATGGACTACGCCATGCCGCGCGCCGCCGATGTGCCGGGCTTCGTCACCGCGCATCACCCGGTGCCCGCCACCACCAATCCGCTGGGCATCAAGGGCTGCGGCGAGGCCGGCTGCGCCGGCGCGCTGGTTGCGGTGCCGAACGCCATCATCGACGCGCTGTCGGAGTTTGGCATCCGTCACCTCGACATGCCGCTAACACCCGAGAAGGTGTGGGTTGCGATCACGGCAGCGCGCGCGGGCGTGTCAGGTGGCGTGTAGGATGGGTTGAGCGGAGCGAAACCCATCCTGGGCCGCGCCGTCCTCAAAGACTGATGGGTTTCGCTGCGCTCAACCCATCCTACGGCCTGCGAACGACAAATCGAGTCCCACAAATGTCAGTGATCGCGATCTTCAAGTATGAGGTCAGACCGGGCCGCCTGCCGGACTTCCTGAAGAAGCTCGCGCAAGCCGCCGAACCGAAATTCAACAGTCCTGTCATGCCGAAGTCGGTCCGCATGTTCCGCTCCACCGTGCCGGGACCGGACCATGGCGTCATCCTGATGATTGAGTACGAAGACATGGCCGCCTATGGAGCGCGCACCGCCTTCGAGAACGCCAATGCCGAGTGGCGAAGTTTGTTCGAACCGACGCGGGATTCGCCCGAAACACTGGTTTCGGTGGAACTGTTGACTGAAATGCCGCCGGGCCTCGTTGACGCTGAACCCACCGAGCGCATGCCGTTCGGATTCCGGCCGGCATAGTCGCATGGCGCCGTTCCGCATTGGCGGCAACATCGAAATGGCCCATAATGGGCTGCGAGCCGCCAGAGTCACGGCGGGCATCCGTTTGTCCGTTCGGGAGGTCGCCATGTCGAACGCCCTCACCTGCATCGCCTCAAAGCCCCAGTCCGCTTCTCGCCGCCCATTATTGTATTCCGGCGCGATCGCATGCGCCGCTGTTCTGATCCTCGCAGGCGGCGCGGCGCCCGCGCACGCCCAAACGCTGACGCCGCAGCAGCAACTCGCCCTCGACATCTATAAGGAACTGGTGGAGATCAACACCGTCACCGACACTGGCGACACCGCGCGCGGCGCCGATGCGATGGCGGCGCGGTTGCGCGCAGCCGGGTTCGAAGGCGCCGATGTGCAGGTGTTCAAGCCGGCGCCGCGCAAGGGCAATCTGGTGGCGCGGCTGCACGGCACCGGCGCGCGCAAGCCGATGCTGTTGCTCGCCCATATCGACGTAGTCGAGGCGAAGCGCGAGGACTGGTCGACCGACCCCTTCAAGCTGGTCGAGAAGGACGGCTATTTCTACGGACGCGGCACAGGCGACGACAAGTTCATGGCGGCGACCTTCGTCGCCAACCTCATCCGCTACAGGCAGGAGGGCTATCGCCCCGACCGCGACATCATCCTGGCGCTGGAAACCGACGAGGAAATCCTCGACGCCAATGCATTGGGGATTCAGTGGCTCTTGAAAAACCATCGCGACCTGATCGACGCGGAGTTCGCCCTTAACGAAGGCGGCGGCGTTGGCATCCGGCGGGGCAAGACGATCCGCAACAGCGTTCAGACGAGTGAGAAGGTCTATTATAACTATCGGCTGGAGGTGACCAACAAGGGCGGCCACAGCTCCCTGCCGGTCCCGGACAACGCCATTTATCATTTGGCTGACGGCCTTGCGCGACTCAGCAAGTTCACCTTTCCGATGAAGCTCAATGAGACCACGCGCGCCTATTTTGCGAAAACCGCTGAGCTTGAGACCGAGCAGACCGCCGCCGATATCAGGGCAGTCCTGGCGGCGACTCCCGACCCGACGGCGCTGGCGCGGCTGTCCCAAAAAGCAGCGTACAATGCCCAGCTGCGCACCACCTGCGTCGCCACCATGCTGGAAGGCGGTCACGCCTACAACGCGCTGCCTCAGATGGCTCGCGCCATCGTGAACTGCCGCATCATGCCGGGCGAAAAGGTGGAGGATATTACGGCGACTCTTAAAGGCGTGCTCGCCGATGACCAGATTTCCCTCACGCCGCTCGGGCAAGCGGTGCTGAGCGCCCCGTCTGCCCTCGAAGACGGCCTGATGAACGCGATCGAAAAGACATCAGCCGAGTTCTGGCCCGGCGTACCGGTCATCCCAATAATGAGCGCCGGCGGGACCGACGGCAGCTTCCTGCGCAATGCCGGCATTCCCACCTACGGCAATTCCGGGCTCGCCGGCGACGAGGACGACGTCCGCGCCCACGGTAGAGACGAACGCGTCGCGATCAAATCGTTCTTCGACGGCGGCGAATATCTTTACAGCCTGGTCAAGCGGCTGTCGGGTGGCAAATAGCGCTAAAACCCCCGCGGCCCGAACACCTTGATGCCAAGCTTCTTCTCCAGGGCCCGGCCGAAGCGGTACTTCATCTCCGGGCCCTCATAGGTCGCGGGCGGGGCGCGCTGGTATTCGGGCTCGGATTCGACGCGCAGGCGAATGAAGTACGGCCCGGGCGCGGCCACGATGCCCGGCATCTGCTGTTCCAGGTCGGCGAGATTGTCGATGGTCGCGGCCTGGCGGATACCGGCGCCCTTGGCGATCATGGCGTAGTCGGAGTTGTCCTGGTTGACCATCGGCATGGTGTCGACGGTCTGATAACGCTGGTTGTCGACCACGAAATGCTTGAGGTTCGCGGGCTGCTGGCCGGCTTCCGTGAGCAGGCAGCCGAGGTTCATGGACAGCGAGCCGTCGCTGTTGAGCACCCACACCGGCGCGTGCGGCAGCGCCGTGGCCAAACCCAACGCGAAGCTCGCGGCAAAGCCCATGCCGCCATGCATGTAGAAGCTGTCCTCGCTCTGGGTCACAGCCCACCATTCGTTGGCCGCCATACCGAGCGCGCACACCACGATCGCATCGCCGCGGTGCTTCGCCAGCACCGCCAACGCCTCGCGCGTCTTCATGCGTTTTTCACTCCGAGCAGGCGCTTGGTGAGGAACAGGATAAACGGGCGCTTTTGCAGGCGGTGCCATTCGTAGGCGTCGGGAATGCGCTCGATGTCGTCGGCCTTGTCGATCACCTGGTAGGGAAAATCATAGGCCTGCAGCAGCGGCATGGTGCGGCGGCCCTGCACTTCCTGATAGACCTTGTGATCGTCGATCGAGCCGCGCGCGCTGACGATGCAGAACACCGGGATCATGTGGCGCAGGCACAAGGTCGCCATCTCGCCCGTGCAGGTGAGGAGCCCGGTGTTGCCCATGATGGCGACCGAACGCATGCCACCGAAGAACGCGCCGGCGCAGATCGCGATGGTCTCTGCTTCGCGTCCGACCGGGATGTGCCTGATCTGATTGCCGGCCGTTACCTTGCGGATCAGCCCGTTGACCCAATCGTCCGGCAGGCTGGCGGCGAGCCGCACGCCGGCCTTCACCAGTTGGGCATGGATTTGCTCGTTGACGTCCATCGGGGCAGGCTCGTGAAAGATGCAGTTTCGAAGGAGGTTAAGGAGGGGTTGGTGGAGCGTCAAGGAGAGCGCAAAATCGTAGCCCGGATTGAGCGAAGCGAAATTAGGGGCCGCCCTCTCAACGCGGCAATGCTGCTCCCGGGTTTCGCTTTCCGCTCAACCCGGGCTTCTACGGCGCTGGGCGTAGGTCGAGTCGGCGCCGCGTAATAGGCCATTCCGCGGTTTGGCGCGTTAAGGCTAACTCGCTCTACACTCACGGCCCGCTTTCGCCCTTGCCACGCGAACCGCAATCGAGGATGAAAGCCGGATCATTTCCCTTGGGGCGGGATTGGCATGGACCTCGAACTGACCGGAAAAGTCGCGCTTGTGACCGGCTCGAGCCGCGGCATCGGGCGCGGCGTCGCGCTCACGCTGGCGCAAGAGGGCTGCGACGTGATGCTGACGGGACGCGACGAGACGGCATTGCGCGAGGTGGCGGCGGGAGTTCAAAAGCATGGTCGCAAGGCGAATTACCGGGCGCTTGATCTGCGCCAGGAGGATGCGGCCGACACACTCGTTGCGTCCGTCAAAGACGGCTTCGGTCGCCTCGACATTCTGGTCAATAATGCCGGCACCACCAAGCGCGGCGATTTTCTCGCCCTCACGGACGCCGACTGGGCCGACGGCTACGCGCTGAAATTCTTTGCCCACGTGCGGCTCTCCCGCGCCGCCTGGCCGATGCTGCGCGACGCCCAAGGCTCGATCGTCACCATCGGCGGCACCAGCGGCCGCATTCCGATCGCGGCCTTCACCATCGGCAGCTCGGTGAATGCGGCTTGCGCGGCCTTTGCCAAGGCGCTTGCCGATCTTGGCAAGACCGACCACGTACAGGTCAACACCATCCATCCGAGCTATGTGGAGACCGAGCGGTTCTGGCGCCGCATCAAGGCCGATGTCGAGCGCACCGACAAGAGCGAGGCGGAAGTGCGCGAGTGGCACCGGGCGGACATCAATGTCACCCGTTTTGGCACGCCCGATGATATCGCGAGCCTGATCGCCTTCATGGTGTCGCGGCGCGGGCGCTGGCTCCATGGCGCCACCATCGACATGGATGGCGGTGAAGTCCCGACACTATGAGCGAAATCAACGTTCTCCTGACACCAGGACGCATCGGCAACGTTGAGATCAAGAACCGCATCGTGATGCCGCCGATGACAACGCGGCTTGCCGATGAAGACGGCTCGGTCACGGAACACATCATCAACTACTATATGGCGCGAGTGCGTGGCGGCGTTGGCCTCATCACGGTCGAGATGGCCTCCCCCACACGCGCGGGCCGTCACCGCCGACGCGAACTCGGCATCTACGATGACCGCTTCCTTCCCGGCCTGACGCAGCTCGTTGCCGCCATCCATGGGGGCGGCGCCAAGGCGTCGATCCAGCTCGGTCATGGCGGCGGCCACACCCGCATGGACATTTGCG
>DATGCX010000277.1:0-32671 GCA_035311445.1 Xanthobacteraceae bacterium
GGTGGTACACGCGATGAATCGGCGTAAGCGGGTAGCGATCTATGCGCGGTTTTCGTCGGACTTGCAGGATGCGCGGTCGGTTACCGATCAGAAGGCGGTCTGTTGTGAATATGCTGCGCGGCAGGGTCACGTGGTGGTGCAGATTTACGCCGACGAAGCGGTCTCAGGAGCAAGCGTCTATGGCCGCGCCGCCTTCCTCCAAATGGTCGATGATGCTGAACACGGTTGCTTTGACATCATTCTAGCCGAGCATATTGACCGGATCGCCCGCAATGCGGCGGACGCCATTCGGCTTCGCGAGCAGATGGAATTTATCGGCGTCGAAATCCACACCTGCGCCTCCGGTCTCGTGACCGAGCTGCACGCGGGTCTCGAAGGTCTTATGTCCGCGCTCTATCTCAAGCAGCTCGCCGTCCATGTACGACGCGGCCAAGCCGGCCGCGTGCGAGAGGGGCTTGCCGGCGGTGGGCTCACCTACGGCTATGCGGCAGTCCCAGGCCAGAAAGGCAAGCGTGTCGTAGTCGATGCGGAGGCTGCCATCGTTCGCGGGATATTTGCTTCCTACGTGGGTGGCAGCACCCCACGAGCGATTGCGGCTGCGCTCAATCACGATCATGTTCCTGCGCCGCGCGGCACTTTTTGGAGCGCAAGCACCATACACGGAAACCGCAAGCGCGGCTCAGGAATACTTTCCAACGCGCTGTATGACGGACGCCTGGTCTGGAACAAAGTCGGCATGCGCAAGGATCCGAAGACGGGAAAGCGCGTGTCGCGAGTGAACCCGGATGTCGACCGGCAATGCGTTCCCGTTCCCCACTTGCGGATCGTCGAAGCGAACGTATTTGCAGCAGCTCAGGCACTCTTAGAGCAGCGGAGCCACACCGCCCCATCGAAGGTGCGCGCACCGAAGCACATGTTTTCGGGACGGCTACGCTGCGGGTGCTGCGGCTACTCGCTCGTGCTCAAGGACCGTGATGGTGCCGGTCGTCGTCGGTTGTATTGTTCGCGCATGCGAGAAGGCGGTGCCTGTACCAACGGCCGCGCCTTTTACGTTGACGAAATCGAAAAGCGCGTGCTCGCCGGCCTTGCCGCACAGCTGAAGGACCCGCGCGCAATCGAGCGATTCCTGCGCACATATATAGAAGAGCGCAAGCGTTTGGCCGCGGCCGCGGGCGCGAAGCGTCAGCGATTGGAGAAGCGCCTCGGGGAGACCAAGCGCGAGCTTGATCGATTGATGAACTTGCTCATCAAGGGGCTAGTCCCAGAGGAAGAGACCGCAGCGCATGTGACGGCGCTCCATGGCGAGCGCAAGGCACTTGAGGCGGAGCTTGCCGCAATCGAACCAGTGAAGGATGTCGTAGCCCTCCACCCTGCGACCATACAGCGCTACTTGGGCGTGGTGGACGATCTTGCGGGCGCATTCTCCCGCCCGGTTGTCCGAGCAAACCAGGAGATAGCGCGGGCTCTCCGAGAACTTGTGGTGGCCATCATCGTCCACCCGAATGACCGCGGCCGACCGGAAATCAAAGTTAAAGGGCGGCTGGCAGCCTTGACCGCACCAGGAGTTTTCCCCGAAGGCCGGGTGGTGAATGCGTTGGTAGCGGAGGACCGCTTCGAACCCCCGACACACGGATCAAAAGTTGGATGGCCGAAGGAATACGATTGCACCGAACGCGGTATACATTATTTCGTAAGGTTGAAGCGCAGATCTCCGTGTCTGGAACGGCCGGGCATCCGGCCGTTTTTGAGCATCGCGCACCCAAGGTCGGCACGACCCGGCAGTCCCCCGGATCGGGAGAGTCGCCGGAGCCGCTACACTCGAACAGTTGGCGGTATTGCCCAGGCGCAAAAGTTTCGACTCTTGCATCCGGATATCGCATTAGGTTGCGTCGCCCTGCTGCGGCTCTGATCGCGCCACGGCGGTTTGCATGATCGTCCAGCATGAAAGCCTCGGCTGTTGCTTCGATTGAGCCAAGAAGATCCGCATCCATCCTGCTCGCCTTGACCGGCTGAAAGCACGCGACGTCCCGCGCAGCGGATGGCGATTTCATTTCGAAACGAAATGGAAACAACGGTACGGAACTTCGGTGTTTTCTTCGGTGGTCTACGCGTCACTAGGTGCAAAAAGACTGCATTTGTTCTCACTACTTCGCACAAACGAAAAATTGAGAAACAGATCAAAGTCTTTGATTTGTTGGTAAATTTCTGGTCGGAGCGCCGAGATTTGAACTCGGGACCCCCAGTCCCCCAGACTGGTGCGCTAACCGGGCTGCGCTACGCTCCGAATGGCGGGGACTATAGTGATTGGGGGAGGGCGGTGCAACCGACTGCTGCCGGCACTCGACTGTAGCCGGCGAGCCGCGGTTGCTCGTTGAAACTTTTAGGCTTGCACGTTAATTTCCACGAGTGAGCGCGGGGTGCACTATGGAGTGCCACCATGGCCGGCCTGATTAAACTGATCGCCGCCGCAGCGCTTGCGTTGGTGATATGGTTGGCGATATCCGGGACGTCGTTGTTCCCGCAAGCGCCGCCGCGGCCGCCGGAGACGGTGCCGCCCTCATCGACGCCGCCCTCATCGACGCCGCCCGCATCGATAGCGCCCTCACCGACAGCAGCCCATATCGCGAAGCTCAACGATATGATCGATAAACTCACCGCTGCGGTCGACAAGCTCAATCAAAGGGTCGCTGAGCTTGAACTATCTTCGTCGAGGTCTGGCGGGAGCTCGTCGCGGCCAAGTCCAACGACCTCTGACGCTCCCAGCCGGCAGGAAATCTATGCACGTCAGACAGCAAGGCGCCCGAGTTGGCGGGATCGTCCATGTTGGTGGTAAGCGCATCCCCCAAAACAAGGCGCGGCCCCGACCTCTTCCTGAGCCCCAAGCCCCGAGGTCGGGGCCCTAGCCTCCCCCACCGCCGCCATTGCTTCATTAAGCCGCGTTCGCGCGGGCGGAAAGTGGTCGTCGATCGAATGTTGCGAAGTGTTGCGGTTCGGCCACTGACTGGCTGCACGACAATCTGACGCCTCGGTGACCAGGCTTGACCGCAACCGATCCCCCTCTCTATCCCCCCCCGCAGCTGGGGACAATCCGATGGCGGACCTCACGCAACACGCTGCGTCCGCGGATCGGTGAGGAATGTCACGGGACGCCGGCAAGCAGACATCGGCATCGCAGTAATGCCAACGACGGCACGCGATTTCAGATGGACGCCTGCATACGGTTGTTGCTTCGTCCAGAGCCGTCGGTCTATAGCGGCGATATTCCGCCCTTAAGAAATTGAAGCGCCGCCCGCCCGAACCGACACCATGCACCCCCGTCAGACGCCCGCGCAAACTAGCAAGTCGACCGCCACCCGCGCTGTAGGATTATGGCTGTGGTGTGTGGCAGGGCTGGTGTTCGCGATGGTTCTCGTGGGCGGGGCGACGCGGCTCACCGAGTCCGGGCTTTCGATCGTTGAATGGAAGCCGGTGACTGGCGCTATTCCGCCGTTTGGCGAGGCTGAATGGCAGGCCGAATTCGCGAAGTACAAGACCATCCCGCAATATGAGCAGCTCAATCCTGGCATGACGCTTGATGAATTCAAAGTCATCTATCGGTGGGAGTGGGGTCACCGGCTGCTTGGGCTGCTCGTTGGTGCAGCATTCCTGCTGCCGTTTCTGTGGTTTCTGGGGCGCAGATCGATCGACCGCGGGCTCGGGCTCGCCCTCGCCGGCATCTTTGCGCTCGGAGCCGTGCAGGGCGTGGTCGGCTGGTGGATGGTGGCGTCCGGGCTCACCGAGCGGGTGAGCGTGTCACAGTATCGCCTGGCATTCCACCTTACGCTTGCCTGCATGATCTATGTGGCCCTCGTCTGGACGGCCGATCGCACATTGTTCGCCCGTGCCCCCACACAGGCGACCCGGCGCAACCTCCTCCTGCGTTGGGGCGGATGGAAGTGCACCCGGTCGGTAGTGCCGCCGCGCCTGCGCTGGAGCGTCTGCGCGATTCTGCTGCTCGTGATCGGGCAAATATATCTCGGCGCGCTGGTGGCCGGAATGCGCGCCGGATTGATTTACAACACGTGGCCCTTGATCGACGGCAGCTTTATCCCGTCGGCCGCAAACCTCTTTTTTAACCAGCCGCTGTGGCGGAACTTTTTCGAGAACGCCCTCACGGTGCAGTTCGATCACCGCATGGTGGCCTACGCATTGTGCGCACTTGCAGTCGTGCATGCGCTCGATGCCAGTCGCCATGGATGCGGCGGACACCTCGCGACCCGCGCCTGGCTCGTAGTGCTCGCGCTCTTCGCGCAAGCCGGCGTCGGGATTGTGACGCTAACCTACGCTGTGCCGCTTAAGATTGCGCTCCTGCATCAAGCCATGGCGCTCGTTGCGCTCACGGGTGCAACCGTCCATGCCGCTCGCACGTTATCGCCACGGCTATTGGATCGCGCAGCGAAGATGCAGCCTGATGGCAATGCCCGTTCAGATATGCGTAATGTCGCGTAGACTCAGGCGAGGGCTCTGCGATCAATGCGATGCTTTGGAGCTATGCCGTTACAGGCAATTTTAGGGAGGTTCTTGTGAGCGACATATTCGGCGGCGTTCTTGGAAGCGCATTGAGGGGCTTAGCCGGGCAGGGTGGGACTGGGGCACTCTCCGACATTCTATCGCAAGTGCTGAGCAAAACCGATTTCGGCAGCGTTGGGGGCCTGCTGCAGCGGCTGCAGCAATCGGGTCTTGGACCGCAGGTCGCCTCATGGCTTGGCAACGGTCAGAACCTGCCCGTTTCAGTCGATCAGCTCAAGAATGCGCTGGGCGACCAGCATATGTGGCAATTGGCGACGCAACTCGGCCTGCCGGTCGACCAATTGCTCGATCAATTGTCAAAACATCTGCCGGACGCCGTCGACCACATGAGCCCGAACGGCACGCTGGAAGAGCAGGCCGGGCCGGCGTGACCCCGTCGGTCGTTTCGTAGGGTGGGTTGAGCGAAAGCGAAACCCACCGGCTGCTGCTCCCGACGCGCCGCCCTGGTGGGTTTCGCCTTTTGCTCAACCCACCCTGCAATGTTTGGAGCAAGACAACGGTACTTGACCGGTAGTAACGACAGGAGCTATAGAAAGCAGGCGCGCACATGTTGGACCTAGGTCCAATAGTTGGCGCTCAACGCAGCCATTAGCATTCCTGAGCATGCGTCGACCTGCCGAATACGTGGCGTGAGCGCCCGGGCAGGTGAAGTTTTCTTGAAGCACATGGAGGGTCGAGATGCTCTTCGAAGGAGGCTTCAGTTTTTCCAATTTCTTGGCCGACGTCCTTACGATCTTCATTTTCGTCGTGTGGTTCTGGCTTCTCATCACGATTTTCGCTGATCTGATCCGCCGACAGGACATTTCCGGCTGGGGTAAGGCGCTCTGGGTGATTCTCCTGATTGTGCTCCCCTATATTGGCCTGTTCGCATACATCATTTCGCAAGGCAGAGGCATGGCCGAGCGGAACAGCCAGCAAGCTCAGCGAGCTCGCGATGATCTCCGGCGTATGGTTGGCTTCAGCACCGCCGATGAGATCGAGAAACTTGAGCGACTAAAGAACTCGGGATCGATCACCAATGAGGAATTCGCGCGCCTTCGCGCCAGGCTGGTTTAGCAGTCGAAATGAGCCGCACCCTGCCTGTTCAACGTGTTGATGGAGGCTTACATGGCCCGTCGTAACGGCAACGCTACTGGTTCGATAGGTCACCGCTAGAAACCCACAGCAATCGCCGAGATGGGAACTGAATAACTTGTGGGCCGCGGGTCGCAATGCGCGTAAGGTCTCTCACTTGCAAGTGAATAGAAGGGAAAACGTCCGTGGGATCGCTCACTGGAGAGGAGAAGCCCCCGCAAGTCTCGTTGGAGCAGCAGTCGTCCAGCGAACTCATTAAGCGAATCCGCAAATTGCGCTGGATGGGTATGGAGGACGAAGCACAGGCGTTGCAAAGGCGCTCCGGCGCGCTCGAAACACCGACAGCGTGCTCGCAGACCCACATGACACCGACTAGAGGCACGTTGTCCAATGTTTCTAGCCCGAGGTCCGTAAGCCGGCAATCACCTCGTTAGACAATCACCTCGTTAGAGGGGATCTGCGAGAACACACTGAAAGGCGTCGCGTGGTCGTAAACTCGAACAAGCGTCAAGGCATCCGAGTTAGGAGGCACGATGCAAACCGCCGCTACCGGCGCTTCGTTCCCCCCAGATCGTAATGCCCTTCTTGTCGACCTTGCGCTGCAAGGCGGCGGAGCTCATGGCGCGTTTACATGGGGGGTGCTCGATCGCATCCTCGAGGAGTCCTGGCTCCGGATTGATGGGATTTCAGGAACTTCGGCCGGCGCCATGAACGCCGCAGTGCTGGCCTACGGATATTCCGTTAACGGAAGCGACGGCGCGCGCAAAGCTCTGGAGAAATTCTGGCGCCGCGTGTCCGATGCGGCTCGATTCAGCCCTATCCAGCGCGGGCCACTCGATGTGCTGCTCGGTCGCTGGACGCTCGACAACTCGCCGGCCTACATCGCTATGGACATGCTGTCGCGTCTGGTCTCGCCTTACGACCTCAATCTGACGGGATGGAATCCGTTGCGGGAGATCCTAACCGAAGGAATGGAATTCGAGCGGGTGGCACAGTCGCCGATTAAGCTTTTCATCACTGCCACCAACGTTGCCACGGGTCGAGCCCGCGTGTTCAGAAACCGCGATCTCACGCCCGACGTATTGATTGCTTCGGCGTGCCTGCCCACCATGTTTCAGGCGGTTGAGATCGACGGTGCTGCATATTGGGACGGCGGGTATTCAGGCAATCCGACCATCACACCTTTAGTGCGTGAATGCGAATCGCAGGATACGATCATCGTTCCTATCAATCCAATTGAGCGCAAAGGCACGCCGCGGGCGGCGAGCGAGATTCTCAATCGCCTCAACGAAGTGGCATTCAATGCCGTTCTGCTCAAGGAATTGCGCATGATCGCGTTGCTGCGCCGGGTCGCCAATCCGGGTGACGAGGAGGGCGAGAAATGGGCCAGAATGCGAGTCCATCACGTTCCAAACGAGATTATGGCGGAGCTTAATGCTTCCTCGAAACTGATCGGTGAGTGGGATTTCTTTTGTCTCTTGCGCGATGAAGGGCGACATTCGGCGCAAGCTTTCCTGCAGCGGCACGCGAATGATCTCGGCCGCCGCTCAACACTTGATCTTGACGTCCTCTTGCAGAATGTCTGACGCCCATGGGACTCGTCGGCATCCTTGTTGCCCTTGTTTTGTTGATATGGCTCGCTTATCGGGGCGGGAGCGTGCTCCTGCTAGCGCCCGCCGCGGCACTTTTGGCCGCCGCGGTATCGCGAGAGCCGCTGCTGGCAAATTGGACGCAGACCTTCATGGGAAGCGCGGCACAATTCGTGGCACAGTTCTTCCCCATTTTTCTGCTCGGCGCCGTGTTCGGCAAGTTGATGGAGGACAGCGGCTCGGTTTCGGCCATCGCGAGCTTCATGACGGACAAGCTGGGACCGCGCCGCGCCGTGCTGGCGGTCGTGCTCGCGGGTGCGTTCGTCACCTACGGCGGTGTAAGCCTCTTCGTCGCTTTCTTCGTGCTGGCGCCAATGGCTCAGGCGCTGTTTCAGGCGGCGGCCATTCCACGCCGGCTCATGCCGGCGGCCCTCGCGCTCGGCACCTCCACCTTTACGATGTCGGCACTGCCCGGAACACCGGCGATCCAGAACGCCATCCCGATGCCGTTCTTCGGTACTACGCCTTTCGCCGCGCCAGGCCTGGGCCTGATTGCCTCGGCCATTATGCTGGGGATCGGCCTTTGGTGGCTGAGGCGGGTCGAAGCCGCCGCCCGCCGCAAGGGGGAGGGCTATGGAGGGGATGCGGGCGTCGAAGCCGATGCCGCGCAAAAGGCGGTGCGGGATGAACTCGTTCGGGAGCGCGCCACAGTAGCCCGCGAGTTCGATCCCGCCGAGATCGCCCATGGAAGGCACAGCGACTCGAACCCGCCCATCGTGCTTGCCGCGTTGCCACTGGTCGTGGTGGTGGGCGTCAATCTCGTGATGTCGATATTTGTCTTGCCGCGTCTCGACGTTTCGTATCTGGCGGAGGAGCGCTGGGGATCCACCTCGCTGGCCGCCGTGGGAGGAGTCTGGTCGGTCATAGTCGCGCTCGCCGCCGCTATCGTAACGCTGATTGCCGTCGACTATCGGCGGCTGCCTGGACTGCGCGAGAGCCTGGGTGCGGGTGCCAATGCTTCCGTCCTGCCGGCCCTCAGCGTTGCGAGCCTGGTCGGCTTCGGCGCGGTCGTGGCAGCATTGCCGGCCTTCGCCATGGTGCGCGATTGGGTCCTGTCGATCGAGGGTGGCCCGCTGGTCTCGCTTGCCATATCGACGAACCTGCTCGCCGCGCTGACCGGCTCGGCCTCGGGCGGGATGACGATCGCGCTCGATGCGCTGGGCGACACCTATGTGCGTCTCGCCGCAGAGCAGGGCATCGATCCTGCGCTCATGCACCGCGTGGCGGTGATCGGTGCGGGCACGCTCGACAGCCTGCCGCACAACGGCGCGGTGGTGACACTGCTTGCTGTCTGCGGATCAACGCATCGCGAGAGCTATCTCGATATCGTTATGGTCGCGATCGTCAGCGCCCTCACCGCTCTCGTGGCCGTCATTGCATTGGGTGAGGCATTCGGATCGTTTTGAAGCAACGCCGTTCCGAACTGTGACGGACTCACTCCCTCTCGGAGGAATCACTCTTTCGGCGCCCCCTTCACGGTTAGGTAGAAGGTAAGACCTGCGATCATGAGGGCCGGCATAGTGCCGAGTCGGCTCATGATACCGCTCCGCGAAGCCACTCGGCCGCGCGCTTTACGTTATGATCGTCCGCAGGGTCGGTGCTGGGATACGCAGCAGATCAAGCAAGCGTTCGCGCTCCTGATCCAATCCCGCATCCACCCGAGCGAGCACCGCATCAACGACAGCAGGAGACGGAACGGTCATAGCGAAAACTCCATGGTGTACACGCAAGTGTAGTATCACTATGATGCAGACTCAAGCAGGTCCCATGCAGGAAACACAAGGAGGACTACAATGCTGTTTGAAGGAGGTTTCAGTTTCACCAACTTCCTGATGGATGTCCTCGCGGTGTTCGTGTTCGTCATGTGGTTCTGGCTGCTCATCACGGTCTTTAGCGACCTATTTCGGCGTCATGACATTTCCGGCTGGGGTAAGGCGGTCTGGGTGATCGTCATGCTCCTGATTCCTTACATTGGTGTGTTCGTATACATGATCAGCCAGGGGACGAGGCATGGCAGAGCGCAGCAGCCAGCAAGCTCAGCAGGCACGTGACGAACTCCGGCGTGCGGCCGGCTTCAGTGTTGCCGACGAGATCCAAAAGCTCGACGGCCTTAGGAAATCAGGATCGATCACCGATGAAGAATACACGCGCCTCCGCGCCAAGCTGGTTCAATAGCCAGACGAGCATCGAAGCGGTGCGACTGTCGATCTCCTCCTAGCCTTCCAACAAGATCGTCAGAGGCAGGAATGAGCAATGAAGCACCAGTCATGAACGACACCAGACTCGGTCGTTTCATTCAGGTCCTCGTCGCCGTGATTCTTGTCTCCGCCGCCCTTTACTTTGCTCGCGTCGTGTTTGAGCCGATCGCGTTTGCGCTTTTCGGCATGGCTCTTGTCTGGCCTTTCCAGAAGGCGATGGAGGCCAAGATGCCGAAGCCCAATGCACTTATCCTCACTATTCTTTTGACCCTCTTTGTGATCTTCGTACTTGCCTTGGCAATTATCTGGAGTGTTGGCGACATTGTTCATTGGATCTTCGCCAATGTTGCGCGCTTCCAATCTCTATACATGCGGACGACTCAATGGCTTGAGGGATATGACATTTTTGTCACGGATGGACTTGGTCAATATGATGTCCGCACGTTTATTGGCATCGTTCAGGGCGCCGCCACGAGTGTAAACTATTTTATTGGCTTTTGTGTCGTCATATTCCTATTACTCACATTTGGTCTAGTCGAGTTAAGTGATTTTCGACTACGACTTGAAGAGCTGGAACCTAAAATTGACTTCAATATTTCACAAACAGCCGAAAAAATAGCCATGAAAGTAAGAAAATACATGCTCATACGTACCATGGCAAGCGTTCTGACCGGTTTGGCGGTATTTGCCTTCGCGCTTTCTATTGGACTCGACTTGGCAGTTGCATGGGGCGTTATATCGTTCGTGTTGAATTACATTCCATATATAGGCCCCTTTGTAGCAGTACTCTTTCCCGTGATTTTCGCAGCCGCGCAATTTGAATCTTGGCCGATGGCAGTAGTCATATTCGGAGGCCTGTACACGATTCAGTTCCTAATTGGCAACTACTTGGAGCCGATGATTGCCGGCAAGGCTCTTGCAATTTCACCACTCGTGATGCTGGTCGCTTTTTTTTTCTGGGCCTTTCTGTGGGGCATTCCGGGGGCGTTTATCGGCCTCCCTGTAACAATTGCACTTTTCACCATCTGCGAACAGAATCCGTCCAGTCGTTGGATAGCAAGACTGTTGTCAACGTCTGGTGCTGCCTTAGTTGATTGACGATATTGGAGATTTTGACATAATTTTGCACCGTGTAGCGCAAGAGGTCTGATGCGAGCGCCGTGACAAGGCTGTATCAGCCGAACAGTAGGCGAAGGACGTCGATGTTCTCACACGGGCGAGAGAGCCGGAAAATTCGGGATTGGATGCCGATGAGCGAACCTAACTCGACACAAGATGCCGCTGATTCCTTGGTACATTCAAGCAAGAGGGGCTTCTTGTGGCGGAAGTTGCCTTTAGTTGTCGTCCTTATTCTGGCAATCTTAGGCGTGGCCTATGCCAACATTTCGCTCCGGCCTCTTGCTGGCTACTGGGAGTTTTTGGCTCTCACAATTGGAGTCGTCTGCATTGTCACGCAGTGGCCGAACGCCGACGATCGGCAAGCTCGCGTTCGGTTGATATGGACGCAGGCGCTCCACTGGACGACTTTCTTGATCATGATGAATATCATGCTGTTACCCAGTGTTCAAACTTTGTTGCCCTCGCCGGCAAACAGTTTGGTATTTTTGATGTTGCTTGCGCTAGGCACTTTTCTCGCCGGGGTCAATCTTCTATCCTTGGAAATCAGCTTTCTTGGTGTTGCTATGGCACTTTCGGTGCCGGCAATCGCGTGGTTCAAGCAGTCTGCACTCTTTCTGATCTTGGTGGCTGTGCTTCTTATTGGAGTTGGCATCATTTTCTGGCCACGCCAGGGCAAAAAGCACGCCGTACCAAACGCATGACTCAGTGTTTGATCCCCCGATGTCGCCACGCGCGGTCTGCGGAGCGACCCATCGCGAGAGTTATCTCGATATCGTGGTGGTCGCGATCGTCAGCGCGATCATTGCTCTGGTGGCCGTCGTTGCGCTGGGCTCAGTATTCGGATCATTTTGAAACAACGCTTGGATGATCATTTGTTCCGCACTTCCTTCATGGTGAGGTAGAAGATAAGAGCTGCGATCATGAGGGCAAGCGCCGCCCCCAACTGGATCACCCCCAACTGGAGCAGGTCAACGTCCCCAGCCCGCGCCACTGGCTCGCGGAGAAAGAGGACGGCGAGCACGGCGATTACGATGCTCACCAGGTGGTTCTTGAGATCGTCGAGATCATGGATCTCAAGCCAGCGCGGCAACGGCTGGGTGTCGTCACTTCGCGTCCGGCCTCCGGCGGTGCCGTGCTTTGCAGCGCACGATACATCATCAAAGTTTCGTTTCAAAACAGGCTCATATTGGACCTTGGTCCAATATGTATTTGCAAAATTTATTGCAATGTCTGTCGTGAGAACCATTAACGTATTGCAATATGCTGACCGCAATCATTGAATAGACCACATATACCAAAGTATACTGGCATTAAAAAGTACCTAAGTGCTAGGTGATGATACCTAGGTAGAATTTCATTCATGCAAATAGGCCCCCAACGGTGCTTTCTGGTTTGAGCGAAAGGTGCCCTTTCAGGTGGCACCTCAGATTCACCGCGAGAAACCGTCAAGTAAGACGATATACTAAATAAAAGATATACTAAATCAGCTGGGTTGCGTTTCGTAACTGAAAGTTGGAGGAAAAAGATGAGCACCTTGTCGTACTGGAGCGATATCGGGATCGCTTGCCGATTACGGCATTGCGGATGATTTCATCAAGAAGCTCGGCGACACGATTCCCACTGAATCGTCCGCGCTTTTCGTCCTGTTCAGAAGCGTGAACGAAGATAAGGTCCTGCCGGAGATCGAACCGTACAAACCGCGGGCACTGCGAACCTCCTTGTCCAACGAGGGCGAAGATAAGCTCAAGGCGGCACTTAGCAAAGCTGCTTAACCTATGTCATAGAGTTACAACTGCGCTTTTCGGAGGGGCGCAACAATTCGCGTGGTTGTCTTCCTGTCCACGCCGATTGTCGCCTGGTTCGGCAGCAAAGAAATGGGGTTCAATCCTCGACTCCCCCCAAGGAGTCGAGCAGTGGCGTTAACTGGGCAGTGAACTGAAGATGTCAACGAGAGGAGAACACCAATGAACCCGATCGATCGCCGCAGTATGTTACGCGACGTTCTGTGTGGCGCCTTGGTCGTGACTGCTGCAGTCGCCACTGTAGGCTTAACTTCGAGTCCGCACGAAGCCGAGGCGGTCCCCCTGGCCATGGAAAAGGACCTGGCCGGAAAGGTTGATGACTTAATCAAAAAGGCTCAAGCGGGGCCGTCTGACCGGCGACCGTCTGGCGGGGGGCCGTCTGGCGGGGGGCCGTCTGGCGGAGGGCCGTCTAACCGGAGGCCATCTGACCGGCGTCGCCCCTCGCGCCGCCGCCGCCGTTGGGTCTGTTGGTGGAGCAAAGGCCGCCGAAGATGCGGCTGGCGATGGGTATAAATTGCTACGAACACGTCAGTACAGGAGCAACGCGCTTAGAGCGGGGCCGACGGTGTTTGTTTCCTGCTGCGACAGTAGCTCTGCCTTCCGGTCGACCAACTGCTCGACAAGTTATCAAAGCATCTGCCGGACGCCGTCGACCACATGAGCCCGAACGGCACGCTGGAAGAGCAGGCCGGGGCGGGGCGATCTGGCTTGTAGGGTGGGTTGAGCGAAAGCGAAACCCACCCTACGCTTCTCTTCTCTTCAGTCTGCCGCGAGCGCTTGTTCCAGATCGGCGATGACGTCTTCCGGATCCTCGATGCCGACCGACAGTCGCACCACGTCGGGACCGGCGCCGGCCTGCACCTTCTGGGCATCCGACAACTGCCGATGCGTCGTCGATGCGGGATGGATGATGAGCGAGCGGGTGTCGCCGATATTGGCGAGATGCGAAAACAACCTTACATTCGACACCAACTTGACGCCGGCATCGTAGCCGCCTTTGAGCCCGAAGGTGAGCACCGCACCGGCGCCCTTCGGCACGTACTTCTTCGCAAGGCCGTGGTAGCGGTCGCCCGGCAGGCCCGGGTAGCTCACCCAGGCCACGCCGGCATGCTTGGAGAGCCAAGTCGCGACAGCAGTGGCGTTGTCGCAGTGGCGCTGCATGCGTAACGGCAGCGTCTCGATTCCCGTAAGGATCAGAAACGCGTTGAACGGCGACAGGGCCGGACCGAGATCGCGCAAGCCCAAAACCCTGCACGCGATTGCGAATGCGAAATCGCCGAAAGTCTCGTGCAGCACGATGCCCTGGTATTCGGGGCGCGGCTCGCACAGCATCGGATAGCGGCCGCCGCGCGACCAGTTGAAGGTACCGGCGTCGACGATCAGGCCACCGATCGAATTGCCGTGTCCGCCGAGGAACTTGGTGAGTGAATGCACCACGACGTCGGCACCGTGCTCGATCGGCCTGCAGAGATATGGCGTCGCCAGCGTATTGTCGACGACGAGCGGCACGCCGGCGCGGCGCGCCACGTTGCCGACCGCTTCGATGTCGGTGATGATGCCACCGGGGTTGGCGATCGACTCGATGAAGATCGCTTTGGTTCTGGGCGAAACCGCGCGCTCGAAGTTGCCGATGTCGTCGGGGTCGGCCCACAACACGTTCCAGCCAAAGTTTCGGAATGCGTGGTTGAACTGGTTGATCGAGCCGCCGTAAAGCTTCTTTGAAGCTACGAGCTCGTCGCCGGGCATCATCAGGGCATGCATCACCAGCACCTGCGCCGCATGGCCCGATGCGACTGCGAGCCCGGCGGTGCCGCCTTCGAGGGCGGCGACGCGTTCCTCCAGCACCGCGTTGGTGGGGTTGCCGATGCGGCTGTAGATGTTGCCGAAGGTCTGCAAAGCAAACAGCGAGGCCGCGTGGTCGACATCGTCGAACACGAATGACGTCGTCTGGTAGATCGGGGTCGCGCGCGCCCCCGTGGTCGGATCGGGCTGGCTGCCCGCGTGGACCGCGAGCGTAGCAAAGCCGGGCGTGCGTTCGGTCATGGCCGTATCCTTGACCTATTCGCCGCCGCGTCGACCAACCCGATCGGCCGCGCGGGTAACGCCGCCAGGCATCGTGACCCGTTCGAGCGACATGCGCTGCACGCCGCGAACGGGGGGCTTCGCTCGTTTGGCGCTGAGCGTGCGCGAATTCACGCCCATCCAGGAAATCTCCGAGGAAAGCCTGCCGTATTCGATCTTGGGACAGCGGTTCATCACCACCTTGAGGCCGTTCGCCTCAGCGAGCTCCGCTGCCTCATCATTGCGCACGCCAAGCTGCATCCAGATGACGCGCGGACGCGGTTGCATCTGCAGGGCCTGCGCGACGATCGGAAGCGCATGTTGAGAGGCGCGGAACACGTCGACCATGTCGACCGGTTCGGGAACGTCGAGGAGCGTCGCGTAAACCGGTTGGCCGAGCAGGTTCTGGCCGGCCAACCCGGGATTGACGGACACCATGCGGTAGCCGCGCTCCAGAAGATACTTGAAGGCAAAGTAGCTGGGGCGGCTGGTGTTGGCCGACACCCCGACCATCGCGATCGTTTTCACGGAATTGAGAATGCCGCGAATATAAAGATCGTCATAGCTGTCGTGGTTCATCGGTTGCCATTATGGAGGTTCGGGGTGGAACAGCAGATTTCAATCGATTGGACTCCCAGATGTAGGGTGAGCAACGCGTCCTTCGCAAGGTCAAACAATGCGGGACGGCCTATCGGCACGTTGCCCACGCGGTCGGGTCTCATGGTCTGATAGCTTCGGACAGAAGGTCGTATCGCGCGCCACTGATGATATAGGCACCGGCCACTCGGAGTTCATTGTGGCTGACTCGAACAATTTTTGACATCTGTGATGTAACTCACACATCCGATTTGGAGCGTCTGCTACGAATAAGTTAGCTCCTTTGCGTCGTCTCGGTGGGTGTGAAAGGACGTTTCGGACACCGGGGGCGCAAAGTGGCTTCATCCGGCAGACCGACGCGATTTGCCGGCGCATGTAAGAGGAGACGTCCATGCGATTTATAATTCTTCTTCTGGTGTCGCTGTTCTCTGTCCAGGCATCACTCGCATGCCCTGTCGGCTACCACGTGTGCGGGGCTAACGGCGCTCTTTGCTGCCGCTAACGGAGGGCAATGACAATGGCAAGCAAGAGCTTGTGGGCGACCTATCTCTCCGCGGGAGCGTTTGTCGTTGTCGCCACGGTCGCAGCCTACAATTTTTTTTCTCCCGTCGATAAGCCCCATGGACTCGGGGATACGCCGGCCGAGGTCTTGAACCGTAACGGTTATCTCGAAATTCGGCCGGCTACAAACTTCGGCGGTCCGGGAACGATTGTCACAGTCGATGTTAGGAACGAGAAGTTTGTGATGATGCACCCTGCCTGCAACATGGATCTGACCGAAGTTGCCTCGCATTGGCAAAGCTCGCCGAGCCCCGATACCAACATTGTCAGCGAGCTCAGCGGAGAATTCAAGGTGGGCGTAGATATGTTGAAGCGTGTTGGCTTGGATGTGAGCGGAAATGTAATCAACGGAATTGATATGACGTTCGAAAACACCAAGGTCTTGGCGATTTCGGATGAGTCCAGGTTTCATCTTCAAGAGAAGTACCTGAAGGATGAATGTGAACATGCAGTCAAGCGAATTACTTCCATCGGAAAAAAATGCGTTAACCAGCCAATTTCGGCATTGCAGGCCGATATCAAATATCGTGTAAGATTTTCCGATAATGTTGCCGCGAGTGACAAGGCAAAGATCCTCGATAAAGTGTCAGGGGAATTGGCCACGGACGGGCGCTCAGTAACGAGTGACAGCATTATCGGCAAGGCCCTCTTCGTCGGCCTGAAGCTAGACGACGCGTGGTGCATTGTTCTGAACAACGGAGAGCCTGAAAAAAGCGTCACAAGTTTGCCCAAGGCTCAAGCTTCAGTCGCCATCGATAACTCCTCGCCCGCTGCATCCAGATGACGCGTGGACGTGGTTGCATCTGCAGGGCCTGCGCGACTATCGGAAGCGCATGTTGGCAGGCGCGGAACACATCGACCATATCGACCGGTCCGGGGTGTCGAGGAGCGCGGCGTAAACCGGTTGGCCGAGCAGGTTCTGGCCGGCCAATCCAGGATTGACCGGCACCATGCGATACCCGCGCTCTAGAAGATACTTGAAGGCAAAATAGCTTGGGCGACTGGTGTTCGCCGACACTCCGACCATCGCGATCGTTTTCACGGAATTGAGAATGCCGCGAATATAAAGATCGTCATAGTTGTCGTGGTTCATCGGCCGCCATCAAGGGTCCAGGATGGAGGACGACCGACGACGGCGTGGTGCATCCCCCAGTCCCTTTTCGTCGTTACCGCTTCGATTTCGTCGGCGCGACGGAAGCGCTGATGATCTTTTTGCACGCCGGGCTCAGCTGGTTCACTTTTTTGACCAGACATCCGTAAACGCGTTCGCGATCCGGAATCTCATCGGCGCACAGGTTCTGGGCGTCGGGCGTGCAGGCTTGCCGTTCCTCTAGAGTCTCGCCGAATGCGCCGAATGTGGTCGCCGACGCCAGAATGGCGAATGCGAGTGCGAAGCGGTAAATCATGTCCCCTCCTTGCGCGTAGCTGCTGTTGAATGTTGCTGGTTGTGTCCGCGGACCTCGCGAGGTTCCGTCGGGATTCGAATCGATCCGCCAGCGCACCCCGGCCTCATCAACCATCCCATTGCGGCGGCCGCTTGGCGAGGAAGGCCTCAATACCCTCCTTGGCGTCGGATTCAAGCATGTTTTCCACCATTACGCGGGAGGCATGGGTGTAGGCGTCCGCGAGGCTCATGCCGATCTGAGCATAGAAGGCCGACTTGCCGAGGCGAATCGCGGCCGCCGACTTTGACGCGAGGTGCTGTGCAAGTCGCATTGCCTCGGCGCGCTCCTGGCCGGTCGGCACCACCCGATTGACAAGCCCAATGCGATGCGCATCGGCAGCCGACATCGCGTCACCTGTGAGCAGCATCTCCATGGCATGCTTTGGCGCAACGTTGCGCGACAGCGCCACCAGGGGCGTGGTGCAGAACAGGCCAATGTTTACTCCTGGGGTTGCAAACGTCGCGTCCGCGGCGGCGACCGCAAGATCACAAGTGGCGACGAGTTGACAACCGGCTGCCGAGGCCGCGCCTTGCACGCAGGCGATCACCGGCTGCGGCAGGCGCACCACGGACATCATCATGGTGCTGCATAAATCCCAGACCATGGTGAAAAAGCCGCGACCACCATCCGGATCGGCCCGCCGTTCGGTGAGTTCCCGCAGGTCGTGCCCGGAGCAGAACGCTGGACCTTCGGCCGCGATGACGACAGCACGAATAGATGTGTCGTGGCCGAGGGACGTGAGCCCATCAATCAAACCCTTGAGCATCTCCTCCGACAGACTGTTGCGGAAGGCCGGGCGGTTAAGAGTCAGGAACGCCACCGCCCCCTCGATCTCGCGACGGAGAATCGGATCGTTCGGAACTATTCTGGCTGGAGCGACGGCGTTCAAATTCTGTCCTTGTTCATTCCTGTTTTCCAACCTGTGTCCACGTCTTCCGACCGGCCCTTATCGCGAGGCTGATTGCGACGGCCACTCCTGGTTTCAATCTCGGCGGGTGCCGTAAATTGAGCTGATCGACGCTTCAGCCAAGCTGATGAGATTCAAGCTTCGATCAAGTTATGACGTTGGAGGGCCGTACAAGTGGCGTCCTTCCACATCGCCCGCTGTAGGAGCTACCCCTGTGGTCGCCCTGTTGCCGGATGCGGTGAGTAAGGCGACCACAAGGGTCGTCCCCACATCATCCTTCCGCCGGCCCGTTATCGCTTCACATCCAAACACTTCAGATTGGCTGAGGCGAGCGACTAGCATGGGTTGACCGAAAAATCCGCGGACGAATTGACATTGCTTGTCACATTCCGCTGATCTGCGATCTTACCGTCACGACTATGCAAATGCCGATTTGCTCCTTCTTGCCGAATCGCCTTCCAATCCAATCGCACCGAGACGCAATGAACAAGACGGAAAAAGGCCGCAAGCCGGCGCTTTCGATCGATCAGATGGAAGATTTTTTTGCGCACGGAGTTTCCTCAGGTCTTCAACGCCGCGAGTGGCCTTTCCATTGAGGAGATTTGGCATGGCGGAGCACGGGTTCGCCAAGCTTATCGGCAGGCTTTCATTCGTCCCGGCGGCACCATATCAGGGCCCACCATGATGGCGCTGACTGATTTTGCGATGTATGTCGCGGTGCTCGCCGCGGTCGGTGCCGTGCCGCTGGCGGTCACAACCAATCTCACCATCAATTTCTTGCGCAAGCCCGGTGCTGCCGACCTCCTGGCCGAGGCAAAATTGCTGAAGCTTGGCAAACGGTTGGCGGTTGGCGAGGTGGGGATCCGGTCAGCCGCCACGCCGGAACTCGTCGCGCACGCCACCTCCACATACTCCATTCCACACCCGCAAGATGCGTGAGGGCATTATTTTACCATAATCGTAACATACTGAATTTACTTGAAAATAATAGACATCGCAGCGTTGACCTCGGCGGGCACGTTGGCTAAATACACGCCTTCAAATGCGAGCGGGAAATCTCATGAGCACTTATTCGGCCAAGCCTGCCGACGTCGTGAAGAAATGGGTGGTCATCGACGGCAGCGGCCTTGTGGTCGGTCGCCTCGCCACCATCATCGCGATGCGGCTGCGCGGCAAACACAAGCCCACCTACACGCCTCACGTGGACTGCGGCGATAATATCATCGTCATCAATGCCGAGAAGGTGGTTCTCACCGGCCGGAAGGTGGAACAGAAGATCTACCATCACCATACCGGCTACACCGGCGGCATCAAGGAGCGCTCTGCGAAGTTCTTCCTGGAGGGGCGGTTCCCTGAGCGGATCGTCGAGAAGGCGGTCGAACGCATGCTGCCCCGTGGGCCGCTGGGTCGGCGCCAACTCGGAAACCTTCGCGTCTATAAGGGGCCCGAACATCCCCATGCGGCGCAGACACCCGAAACTTTGGATATTGCAGCGATGAACCGCAAGAACGTGAGGAGCGCCTGATCATGGCCGAGACAATCCAGTCGCTCGATCAATTGTCGGCGCTCAAGCCGGCTGCCCCGGAAGCCCCAAAATACGTGCAAAAGCTCGACAAGTTTGGTCGCGCTTACGCGACCGGCAAGCGTAAGAACGCCGTCGCTCGCGTCTGGATCAAGCGTGGAACCGGCAAGATCACGGTCAACAACCGCGAGATTGAAACGTTTTTTGCCCGGCCGGTGTTGCGCATGATGATTTCGCAGCCGCTCGTGATGTCCAATCGCAACGGCCAATACGATGTCATTTGCCGGGTGTCGGGCGGCGGCTTGTCTGGCCAGGCCGGCGCGGTACGCCATGGCCTTTCGAAGGCGTTGACGAACTTCGAGCCCGAATTGCGCGGCGTACTCAAGCGCGGCGGCTTCCTCACCCGCGACAGCCGCGTGGTCGAGCGCAAGAAATACGGCAAGGCTAAGGCGCGGCGCTCGTTCCAGTTCTCGAAGCGGTGATTACATCATTTCGCTCCGCTGATGCGGTAGGGCGGGCTCCCGATCTGATGACAGGCTGCGTAGGTTACGCACGGGCAAATCTCTCGCACGAGCCTGCCCCTACTGAAATGTTCCCGAAGCGACTTTCAGGGAGAGCCGCAATCAAAATGCGGCCCGTAATGGGCGGGGGCTTGCCTTCTCACGCGATCGCGCTCAATTTCGCGCCCCTGTGAACGTTCGCCTCGGGGGGGGCTATGTCCGATCCGTGTTCTTCCGTCATCGAGCGAACCGATCCCGCCAACCAACGCATGGCTGCCGCCGTCGGCGGCAGTGCGCGGCGTATCCTTTGCGTGTTTCCCCGTTACGAGCCGTCCTTGGGTTCGTTCGACTACGCCTATGATATCACGGGCGGCCTGCGCGCCTTCATGCCGCCGCAGGGATTGCTGGTCATCGCGGCCTCGCTGCCGGCCGGCTGGCAGGTGCGGTTCATCGACGAGAACATAGATCCGGCGCAGCCTGAGGATTTTGTCTGGGCCGATGCGGTGTTCGTCAGCGGGATGCATGTCCAGCGCCTCCGCATCATCGATATTTGCCAGCGTGCCCATGCGGCCGGAAAGCCGGCGGTGCTGGGCGGTCCCTCGGTTTCGGCGAGCCCGCAGCTTTATTCGGAATTCGACTATCTCCACGTCGGCGAGATCGGCGACGCCACCACGGAACTGTTCGCCATGCTGGCACGCGATTGCACGCGCCCGCGCTCCCAGATGCGGCTTGAGACACGCGAACGCCTCCCGCTCGACCAGTTCCCGATCCCAGCCTATGAGCTGGTGAGCTTCGAATACTATTTCATCGGCTCGATCCAGTTCTCCTCGGGTTGCCCTTTCACCTGCGAATTCTGCGATATTCCGGGGCTCTACGGCCGGGTGCCGCGGATGAAGCGGCCGCAGCAGATCATCGCCGAGCTTGACAAGCTGCTGGCTTGCGGGCTTTCGACTTCGGTCTATTTCGTCGATGACAATTTCATCGCCAATCGCCGCGCGGTGCGCGAGCTGATCCCGCATCTGATCGCCTGGCAGGAGCGGCACTCGTTTCCGATCGCCTTCGCATTCGAGGCGACGCTCAATATCGCGAAATACCCTGATCTTCTTGCCAATCTGCGTGACGCCTACTTCACCGGCATCTTCTGCGGCATCGAGACGCCCGAGCCCGAGGCGTTGCGGCACATGTCGAAAGAACAGAACATGATGGTGCCGATATTGGATGCGGTCGATCGGCTGAACGACTATGGGATGGAAGTGGTGGCCGGCATGATCATCGGCCTCGACACCGATAATCCCGACACCGAGCGGCGAATAGCGACTTTCATCGAACAGTCCAACATCCCGATGCTGACGCTGAACCTGTTGCAGGCGTTGCCGCGTACGCCGCTATGGGATCGCCTCGAACGCGAGCAGCGGCTCAGCGATGACCCCGACCGGGAATCGAACGTCGTCTTCAAAATGCCCTACGACCAGACGATTGCGATCTGGCGAGCCTGCCTGGAGCATGCTTACGATCCGGCACGGCTGTTCCGTCGGTACGATTACCAAATCCGCCGCACCTATCCGCATCGCCGCAAGCGCCCGCCGCGACCGGGCCAGCTCACCTTCAAGAATCTGAGACGGGGCCTCACCATGCTCGCCAAGGTGTGCTGGAAGCTCGGCGTGCTGGCGGGCTATCGTCGCGCGTTCTGGGGCTACGCCTGGCCGCGCCTGAAGGAAGGCCGGATCGAGGAAATCATCGCCACGGGGATCATCGCCAAGCATCTGATCACCTTCGCGCGCAAGGCCTGCGCCGGTGAGCTGAACGCCTCGCATTATTCAGCCAAAGTCCGCGTACAACGCGAACCGGCGCGGGCGATCGAAGTCGGGGTACAGCATGGTCAATCCGTCGATGTTTGACGCGGTCACATGACACGAGCCCCGTTATCGGGGCGAGGAGAGATCAAAGGCAAAGGCGCTGGGATGTTTTTCAAGCTCGATCCCCGGTCCACATCTGAGGGGGCTTATGGAGGCGGTACCTACACCTATCCGATAGCTTCAGCGGCGTCCTCCAACATCGCCCGCTGTAGGGGCGACCCTTGTGGTCGCCCCATTCGTCGCATCCGGCAACAGGGCGACCGCAAGGGTCGCCCAGCATCACCTTCAAGCCCAGCTTTGTTCCGCGCCATCCACCCAGACGCCCACGACTTCAAGGTCGGGCGTCAAGGCGACCATGTCGGCGCGTGCGCCGTGGGTCAGGGCGCCACGCTCGCCCTCCACACCAAGAAACCGCGCTGGGGTGAGAGAGGCGGCTCGGAGCGCATCGTCAAGTGGCAGCTTCACTAGCCTCACGGCATTTCGGACGGCCGAAGCCATGTCCAAATGCGCGCCCGCCAGGGTGCCGTCCGGGGCAGTGAGACGTCCTTCGTGCAGCGAGATGGTTCGTCCCATCAACTGAAACTGGTCGAGCCCCGCGCCGACCGACGGCATTGCGTCGGTCACCAGAGTCATTCCGTCGGCTCCCTTGGCAGCAAATGCGGCGCGTATGGCGATCGGATCGACGTGAACTCCGTCAACGATAATGCCTGCGGTGAGATGCTGTTCCGCAAAGGCTGCGCCGACGATGCCGGGCTGGCGGCCCGCAAAAGGCGGCATGGCGTTGAAGAGATGCGTAACGCCGCTGAGCCCATCAGCGACGGCTTTCATCACGATTTCGGCCGTCGCTTCACTGTGACCGACCGAAACGCGAATGCCGGCCCCCGCCAGCCTCCTCAGAAAACCGTCCGGCAGTCGTTCAGGCGCGAGCGTGATCAGCGAGCGGCCGGCACCGGCGAGATCGGCCAACCAGTCGAGGTCTCCCAGGCTGGGAGTGACGATATGGTCGAGCCGATGGATGCCAGGCCGTGCAGGGCTGATGAAAGGACCTTCCAGATGCAGGCCGAGCACACCGTCACTGCCGGCAGCGCTCCGCGCTGCAGCTATAGCGGCTTGTGTCCGCTGCCGCGAATCCGAGATCAGCGTCGGCAGGCACGCCGTCGTGCCATAACGCCGATGCGCACGGGCGATCGCCCGCATGCTTTCTGCCGTCGGATCATCATTGAGCAGAATGCCGCCGCCACCATTGACCTGAAGGTCGATAAAGCCGGGCGCCAGCAGGGCCCCATCCGGCAGGCGTTGTTGCGGCCAATGCTCCGGCACCTCGCTCCACGGCGCCAATCCACGAATGCGGCCATCCTCAATCAACACTGCGACATTGCTGTGCCAACGACGGCCGTCGAAAACCCAATGGCTGAGAACCGCATGAGGACTATGCTGCACAATGGTATCTTGATCCGGATGCATCCGGGCCTGCGTCCAACAAGGGCTGGATTGCCATCGCATCCACTCCAATCTTAACCGGGAGCCCAGCATGAAAGGACTGGCATGGACCGGCTTGTAATCCGCGGCGGCACCCCGCTCAAGGGATCGGTGCAGATTCACGGCGCCAAGAATGCGGCCCTGCCGCAGATTGCGGCGGCCTTGCTCAGCACCGAACCGCTTGAACTCGGTAATGTTCCCGATCTCACCGACGTCGGCACCATGTTGGGACTGATGCAAGAGTTCGGCGTGGCGGTGGAGCGCCGCGCCAGCACTCTGGTGATTGATCCCGGCGCGGCGCGCAACACGCAAGCCGCCTACGAGATCGTCCGACGCATGCGCGCCTGTATTCTTGTCCTGGGGCCGCTGGTCGCGCGCTTCGGCAAGGCACGGGTGTCCCTGCCGGGCGGCTGCGCCATCGGTGCGCGGCCGGTCGACCTGCACCTCAAAGCGCTGACGGCGCTCGGAGCGACGGTCGGAGTCGACGCCGGATATATCACCGCCGCGGTCGACGGCGGCCGGCTGCGGGGCGGCCGCATCATCCTGGCCTCACCCTCTGTTGGCGCAACCGAGACCGCGTTGATGGCGGCCACTTTGGCGCGCGGCGAAACGGAAATCGTGAACGCCGCGCGCGACCCGGAGGTTTGCGATCTCGCTCTTTGCCTGACCGCGATGGGCGCGCGCATAGACGGAGCCGGCACACACCGCATCCAGGTGGATGGGGTTGAATCCCTGCGTCGCGCCCGTCACGATCTCATCGCGGACCGCGTCGAGGCCGGCACCTATGCGATCGCGGCCGCCATTACGGGAGGCCATCTCGAACTGCTCGATGCGCGCCTTGAGCATCTCGCAGCAGTCAGCGCGGCACTGGAGCACGCAGGAGTGCAAATCTGGCCAACTGATCGCGGCCTGATGATATCGCGGACGGGGCCGTTGCGCGCCGTTGATGTGGTGACGGAGCCCTATCCGGGATTTTCGACTGATCTGCAGGCGCAGTTCATGGCGCTGATGGTGGTGGCTCCCGGCGCATCAGTCATCCGCGAGACGATATTCGAGAGCCGCTTCATGCATGTGCCGGAGCTTGGCCGGCTGGGCGCCAACGTGGTGCTGCAAGGCACGACCGCGCTCGTGCGGGGCGTCGAGCGGCTGCACGGCGCCGAGGTGATGGCCACCGATCTGCGCGCTTCCGTCGGGCTCGTTCTTGCCGGGCTGGTCGCTGAAGGCGAGACGGTTGTCCATCGCATCTATCACCTCGACCGCGGCTATCAGGAGCTCGACCGCAAGCTCGTGCAGTGCGGTGCGGACATCAGGCGGGTCCCAGGATGAACGAATCCGCTTCTCGAGAGAATGCGCGTTTGTTCATTGGTGTCGATGGCGGTGGCACCGGGTGCCGTGCCCGCATCGAGGATGCGGAAGGTCGTGTGCTCGGCACTGGTATTGCGGGGCCTGCCGCGGTGCGGCTCGGCATCGATCAATCACTTGCGGCCCTGGAAAGTGCCTGCCGAGCTGCGGTTGCCGAAGCCGGGCTAAAACCCGAGGCTCTGGCCGAAATGGATGCCGGCGTCGGGCTTGCCGGCATCGGGCGCAAGGGCATCCTTGAGGCCCTGGTCGAGCGGCCACATCCTTTCCGGTCGGTCATCTATGTCAACGACGCCAACATTGCCTGTATCGGTGCGCATGGGGGGCGCGACGGCGGCGTCGTGATCATCGGCACCGGCAGCGTCGGGTTCGCGGTGGTAAAGGGGCAGGAGGTGAGGGTTGGCGGCTACGGTTTCCCAATCTCGGACGAAGGGAGCGGTGCCGATCTCGGTCTGCACGCGATCCGTCTGGCACTGCGCGCAAACGATGGTCGTGCGCTTGCAACGAGCTTCACCCGCGAGGTGATGGCCCGGTTTCATGATGATCCGTTCGAGGCGGTCGCCTGGATGGATGGCGCAACGGCAACCGACTACGCCACTTTGGCGCCGCTGGTGATGCGGCACGCGGACGCCGGAGACCCGGTCGGCCGACGCATCGTGCGCGATGCCGCCGAGCAGATCGACGAACTGGTGCGCCGCCTGGTCGAATGTGAAGCGCCGCGGATTGCGCTGTTGGGTGGGCTCGCTTCATCGATGGAGCCATGGCTTGCCCCGGATGTGCAGCGCCGTCTCTGTCCGGTCGAAGGCGATGCGGTCGCTGGTGCCTTGCATCTGGCCAGGCGTGCGGCCATGGCGCGGGCGTGTTAGTCGCTCGCTTCAGCTAACCTGAAGTGATCGGGACCGGTCATGAAAGTGACTACAATGGACTGGTGCCGACGGCAGGATGATGTAGGGGCGACCTCATAGGCGTTAGGTTAAGGATTGCAGCCCGATAAGAGCGCCCTTTCCATGAGCACGATATCCGACGCCACCATGGCGGCATGTGACAATCGCCGGTACTCCCGCGGTCATGTAAGACTTGGTGGAGCACCGCGTATCCCCGTAATCCACAGCAAATATTGAGGCAATTTTCGGTCCTTTTAGCGGAGTCGGGTCAGGTCAAATCGCCTCGAACCTCTCTCCAGGTCGTCGCCTGGCTTGTCCCAGCCACCCCAATTATTCTTGCTTCGTGCCTTGAAGTTTGGGGTCGCCGGAACCCCCCCCCCCCCGGCGAGTCCGGCATAGGATCCAAGAGCGATCCAAACCCGCTTCAAAAGCCGACGAGGGGCGCACCAAAAAGGCACCGCCCCTCGCGTGGAAAAGCTCCGGCGGAGCAATCCAAATCCGCTTGTACACAACGCTTACGCAACAGCACCCAGCCGGCAAACCCGGTACGCCACGCTACAATTCGCTACGGCACAAAACTTGCTGACGCCCGCCGGACACACGCTGCGCCTCCAGTTTGGTGTGAACTGCGGCGCCGCGATTCGGCCTGCTTCTGATCACAAATCCGTTTGGAATAAGTGCGGCTATAATGAGAAATATCGGGGCTAGTATGTCAATACAAGGGCATTCATGGAAGTAAGCTGTGACATAAGTGAGGCATTCTACCCTGACGGCCGTATTTGCGCAAACGAAACCACCGCGAGACGAAACGACCTTGTCGATTATTCCCGGGATGGTAGCGGGGCCAGGCAGGAAGCGATCGCTGGTGTAATCTGGCGGCGCCTCTATGTCGTCATCTCCGCATGAACAACGTCACATTTCAGGGCGAATTGGGCAATTCGAGCGATGACATCGGGCTCAGCGAGGAGCGGTGCATGGCCCTGGTCAGGAACCACGAGCACTTCCAGTTCGGGATGGCGGGTTTTCATGGATTCAACGGTCTCCGCACTAAGGATATCCGAATTGGCGCCGCGAATGACCATCGTGGGCACACCAGCTAATGCTTCGAATTCCCGCCACGTGGTGGGGATCGGCTGGTCCGGGTTCATGGCCGCAAGGCTGTGTGCCAGCGCCGGATCGTAGGTCGTAATCAGCCGGCCATTTTGCTCGCGCCAGCCGCGCTTCGCGGCCGCGAGCCAGTCGGCAGTCCCAAGCTTGGGAAATTGAGTCGCGGCTATGCGGCGCAAGATATCGGCGCCTTCTTCGAAGCTGCGCGGCTCAGGCAACTTGCCCACATAGTCTTTGATCCGCGCCAGCCCTGCGCCCTCGATCACCGGACCGATGTCATTGAGCACAGCACCGGCAATTGCGCCGGGCTGCTTTGCCGCCAGCGCCATGACGATGAGACCGCCACGCGATGTGCCCACGATGATAGCGGGCATCGCGCCGCAAGCCACTAGGACGGCGATGACGTCCGCCAGTTCCACCGGGATCGCGTAATGTTCGGGTTTGGGGTCGTAGTCCGATAATCCGCGACCGCGATAGTCGAGCGCCAGCGCGCGCCGTGGCGCGGTGGCATCGGTCGCGATCGCGGTGGCCAGCACGTCGAAATCTTCTGCCGTGCGCGACAGCCCCGGCAGACATACCACCGGGAGACGCCGAGAGCGCCGGTCGCCATAGTCGCGCAGGTGGAGCTTGAGCCCGTCTGGCGCAGTGACGAACCGACTTGCGCCTGACGCGACCATCAATTCGCGGTGCCGCGGCGGATATCGGCTTCGATCAAAAGCCGATTGCCGCCGCCGAATCGTGCCCGGTAGACCTGCACGTTCTCGAGAATGCGCTGCACGTAGTTGCGGGTTTCCGAGAACGGAATGCGTTCGACCCAATCGACCGGGTCGATGTTCGGTGAGCGCGGATCGCCGTAGCGCTCAACCCATTCCTTCACCCGCCCGCGTCCCGCATTGTAGCCAGCGAACGCCAGGATATAGGAGCCGCGATAGCCAGAAATATCGTCGGAGAGCTCTGCGGCGCCGATCTGCATGTTGTAGACGTTATCGTGCAGCAGGCGTTTCTGATCATAGTCAACGCCGAATTTCTTGGCGATATAACGACCGGCCTCCGGCGTCACCTGCATCAGGCCGAGCGCGTTGGCGCTTGAGATGTCGCGCGGATTGAATGCGCTTTCCTGTCGGGCGATTGCGTAGACCACAGCAGGTTCGACCTCCGGCGCGATCGGCGAATAACGCGGCAATCCAAACGTCGGAAAGGCATAATGGTCGAACGCGTAGCCCCGTCCCAGCGCCGCTTTCCCCACCAGCAGCACCGAGCGCGCATCGTCATGGTGGGTTGCAAGCTCAGCGAGTGCCGCTAGTACGCCCACATCCTGCGTCCGCTCGGCAAGATCGGCCATGATCGGGACGACGAGATCGCGTTCGCCGATGGCATAGAGAATTTGCGCGGCGCGCACCACCTCGATGCGCGTCAGCGCCGCACGCTTTTCCACCGACGGCAGCGGTGGCGGTGCAAGTGCGATCTCGGTAAGTCCAAGCTTCGCGCGGGCGAACTGACCGTAATAGGCGGTGCTATGGCGCGCCGCCTGCTCATAGTGGCTGCGTGCCTCCTGATGAAGCCCCATCGCCTCGGCAGCGCGTCCGCGCCAGTAGCTCGCGCGGGCAAGCGAGATCGGATTGGTTAGGCCAGGGCCGATGCGGGCGAAATGCTGGGCCGCGAGCGCCGGATTATTGAGGAAGCGCAGCGCGATCCAGCCGGCAGTGAACTCGTGATCGACCCGATAGTTTTCCTTGGTGGGCAGGGCGGCATCGCGGGCAATCTGATAAGCGGTCTGGGCGTCGCCGAGGTCGAGCAGCTTGCGGGCGACCAGGCGGCGCTCCACCCACCATTCGTCTACGTCGTGGATCTGGGCCGCGTCACGCGTCGCCGCCAGCATCAGGGCGGCCGCTTCAGCGATCTTGTCGGCGCGACGCTGCACCTGGATGCGGCTCAACATCACCAGCGGGTCATGTTGCGCGTCGTCCGGCAGGGCATCGAGCAGCGCCTTGGCGTTATTGGCCTTCTCATTGACCGCAAGGCGCGCCTTGGCAATGGCGGGCTCACCGCCGCCAAGCCGCTGCGCGGCTCGCATCCCGGTCTCATTCTCATTGGCATAGAGCTTGGTGTTCATGCGCGCCTTTTCATCGGCGCGCGTAAGGAGGCCCCCAAAGGTCTCCAGCACCTGTTCCTCGGCCTCTCGGCTCAGCGGTTCGGTGCGCCATGCACCGCGAATGGCGGCCTGCGCGCCGGCCCGGTCGCCCTGGGCGAGAAGCGCACGGCCCAGCGCGAACTGTCCCTTGCCGGAAATGGGCTTGTTGCCCGTGAAACCGCGGATCGTGGCGAGGTCTGCGCGTTCCTGCCACAGCATCGCCTCCGCACGTTTGCGGAACATGATCAGGCTTGGCCAGCTCGGATTGGCGACGATGAAGTTGCGATATCGCGAAAAATCGGCGTTGTTGTCGTCACTTCTCAGGATCGCCCACTCGACCAGCTTGCGGGCGAGCGGATCCTCGATGCTGTGCTGCACCTCGGTCGCTTCCTGCGACTTGCCGCGCCGCGCAAGCTCAATGGCCTGTTTTACCGCAGACAGATCAGCTTTCGAGACGGAGTCGGCCGACGAAAATGAAAGCGCCGGTTGGTCTTTTGGAACAGGAGAGGCCGCAGGCATTAGCGACGCAGTGTGAAATTCCCCCTTCGGCGATGCGGTGTCGGGCGCGAAGGTCGGGTGAACGACCAAGACATGCGGGCGCGGGCGCGGTAGCGGCACATGCTTCAACTGCTGTGCAGCCATGGCCACACTGAAGGACAGCGTCAGCACTCCGGCAAGTGCGCAGACCGCCCTTCTCTTGCGAATATCTTGTAAAACCAACTCTCCCCCGTCGTGATCGAACCGCGAACCGCGCTTACACTAGCGATTGGATCGCTTAAGGAAACCTTAACCAATCGTGGCGATGGTGCGGTTTAATACGGCTATTCTTAGGCGGCGCGCTTTCTCGAGGGCATCTTCTTAGGCGGTCATGCGTTGTACGAAGGGCTTTAATCCGGCCGCGCAAATCGCTAACAATGCCGGCGGAACGCGCACCGCGCGAATCCCGCCTTGAGGGAGCGCAAGATGGGTACGAGAACGAGCTTTCGCGGATCATTCACCGCATTGGTGACCCCTTTCCAGAACGGAGTCGTGGACGAGAAAGCGTTCCGTGCCCTGGTCGTCTGGCAGATCGACGAAGGCACCAATGGCCTTGTTCCAGTCGGAACCACCGGCGAAAGCCCGACACTTTCCCATGATGAGCACAAGCAGGTGGTCGAGTGGTGCATTGAGGAGTCGCATGGGCGCGTGCCGGTCATTGCCGGCGCGGGTTCGAACTCGACCCGCGAGGCGATCGATCTTGCACAGCACGCCGAGAAGGCCGGCGCCGACGCCGTGCTGGTGGTGACGCCCTATTACAACAAGCCGACGCAGGAGGGGCTTTACCAGCATTTCATGGCGATCAACGACGCGATCGGTATCCCGATCATCATCTACAATATCCCATCGCGGTCGGTGATCGACATGTCGGTTGACACCATGAAGCGGCTTTACGAGCTCAAGAACATCGCCGGTGTCAAGGATGCGACCGCCAGCATGGTACGCGTGTCGCAGCAGCGGGCGGCGCTTGGTCCCGAGTTCACGCAGCTTTCCGGCGAGGACGCAACCGCGCTCGGCTTCATGGCTCATGGCGGCCATGGCTGCATTTCGGTGACCTCGAATGTCACGCCGCGCCTCTGCGCCGAATTTCAGGGTGCTTGCCTGCGCGGCGATTACGGGGCCGCGTTGAAGCTGCAGGACAAGCTGATGCCGCTGCACCAGAACCTGTTCATCGAGACCAATCCATCCCCCGCCAAATACGCGCTGTCGGTGCTCGGCAAATGCGCCGAAACGGTGCGGTCGCCGATGGTCACCCTGTCCGACAAATCCAAAGCTGCCGTGCGCGACGCTATGGTGCATGCCGGGTTGATCAACTAGGTTTTCGTAGCTCGCATGGAGCGCCGGCTCTTGCTGGCGCGAAATGCGGCGACGGCGGTGCCGGCGGGGGCGTCGCCGACCCGGATGAGGTTCCCGCACGCGCAGGCGCGTGCGTCCAATTTATCCGGGCTACGGGCTTTGGTAGTGGGGAGGGGACACTCATGCTCGAGGACTTCAAAAAATTCGCCCTGCGCGGCAATGTCGTCGATCTGGCCGTCGGCGTGATTATCGGGGCGGCGTTCGGCGCCATCGTGAATTCGCTTGTCGGCGATATCATTATGCCGATTATCGGCGCTGTCACCGGCGGGCTCGACTTCTCGAACTACTTCATTCCGCTGTCGTCCAAGGTCAACGCCCCCGCGTTGGCGGACGCCAAGAAGCAGGGCGCCGTGCTGGCCTGGGGCAATTTCCTCACCATTGTTATCAATTTCCTGATCATCGCCTTCGTGCTGTTCTTGGCGATACGGGGGATGACAAAGTTGTACCAGACCGAAGCCGCAAAGCCCGCCGAGCCGCCAAAGCCGTCGCGCGAGGTCGAACTGCTCACCGAGATCCGCGATCTTCTGAAAAAATAAGAGAACGCAAGGCCACCGACGTTTCAACCAGCCTGGAACCTGCCCGACTGGCGGCCGCTTTGATTCGACGGCCCACGATGATGTGGGTCGCGATCAGTACCGGCACGGCAAGCCCGACGACGATATGCAGATCGGCCACGAAGGTACGCAGCACTTCAGAGCCCGCATAATAAAGCCCCGACGCGGTGACAACGAGAACCGCGTTCGTCGTCACCATGACGGCGCCGGTGATCCGGTTTTTTCCGGCGCGCCAGGAACGCTGAATGTGCAGGGGTATCATCGCGCCAAGCAGGACGAGAGCGGCCATGGCGATCATGCCGTGGAGCATCAGCAAATTGGCGGCAATCGCCTGCCACGTTTCACCGCTGTCGGACGTCTTGAACTGGTCAGCCACAAGCCAGATCACGCCGGTGACGAGCAGCGCCGCGAAGGCCGCGTAGTTCCAGAAGCGAAGATTAGGATCAAGCCGCAAAGCGCACCTCGTTCTTCCAGTCGGTTGTCATGTGGACGCAGCCCTGCGCGGTCATGAACAGGGCGCTCGCGCCGTAGTGCTCCAGAAGGGCGGCCGCGCCTTCGCCAACAGTCATGACCACCTTGGTCAGCGCGTCCGCGACGACGCAGCGCGATGCGCAGACGGTGGCCGCGCTGATTGCATCGTTGGGCCGGCGGGTGAGCGGATCAATAACCGCTGCGCATGAGGGGAGATCGGACCGCGACGGATCGAACCTGCCCGCGCTTGAAGCGAGCGCGGCGTTGTTCAATTTGACGCGGCAAATCGACCGACCCGGACTGCGGGGATCGCGGATATCGACCGGGCGGCATCGCGGCCCGAACGCCGCCAGGTCGCCGCCGGCATTGACGAGGCCGTCGGTGACGCCGCGGCGACGCAGGGCTTCGATGGCTCGATCGACCGCAAACCCCTTGGCAATGCCGCCGAGGTCGATGGTTACGCCGCGATGCGCGAAGCGGACGTGATTTCTCGGGAGGAGCTGAATGAGATCGCGGGCGCGCGCCGCAAACTCCTCCCCTCCTTGTGGGGAGGGGTCGGGGGTGGGGGTCGGGGGAGGCGGCACAGCATTACCACAGCTCCCCGACCCCCCACCCCAACCCTCCCCCACAAGGGGGGAGGGAATCATCGTTCTGCGAAGCTGAGCCGGTGGAGAGGTCGCCTCACCTCGACGCTCCTGCGCCGCAGTCGAAGGACCCCGCACGCGGGGAGAAGGAGAAGGAGAAGGAGAAGCGGGGGCTGGGGTGCACGGCAGCAGACCCAACTTCTGCAGCGCGGGCGCGACAGCAACGTCGAACATCCCGTTGGAGCGCCGGTGCAGATCCAGCGCCGTTTCGAGCACCCGATAGGTCCACTCATGGACCGGGACGGCGCCCAGCCGGGCATCGCGGTTAAGCCGGCTCACATCGCTTTCG
>DATGCX010000278.1:0-3122 GCA_035311445.1 Xanthobacteraceae bacterium
TTCCAGCTTCCTCGGGGAAGGTGAAGAACATGGCGGCTTCCGGTCCCCTCTCTACGTTACGTTCGTTAGTTGAATTGCAATGGGTTCGCCAGTTGCCCTGACTCGCTGTTAGTGGCTGATGGGCTCACCGATGGTGCCGTCCGGGATGTGGTTGGAATTGATGATGGCGTAGTCTCCGGGTGGTGAAACCCAAAGCAATCCCGGCGTTGGTGCGCCGGTGGAGACTACGCCATGACCAACACTAGCACGACGTCGCCAGCCCTGCAGTCGGAAGCGGAGCCGACGGTCCATCTTCTCGACAATTGGTTTGACGCGATCGAAGTCGGGCTTCGTGAGCGGGTACGTGAGTTCATCCAGGCGATGATTGAGAGCGAGCTCGAGACGGCGCTGGCTCGCCCGCGTTACGGCCGCCGCCCAACAGCGGATGTCCAGAATGGCGATGGGCCAAAAGGTATCTCCGGCCACCGGCACGGTCACCGCTCGCGATCACTGATGGGGACCTTTGGCCGGGTTGAGATCGCGGTGCCGCGCGCCAGGCTCGACAGCGCGGGCAAGACAACCGAATGGAAGAGTTCGGCGCTGCGAGCTTACCAGCGGCGAACTAAGCAAGCCGATTCGCTGATTGCCGGCGCCTATCTTGCCGGGACCAATACGCGTCGGGTGCGGCGGGCACTCGCGGCCGTCTTTGGCGGCGCGGTCAGCAAAGATACGGTGAGCCGCGTGTGGCGGAAGGTGAAAGGCGATTGGGATGCCTGGAATGCCCGCTCGGTCGCCGAGGAACCGATCATCCGCCTGATCCTGGATGGCACCGTGGTGCGGGTCCGGCTCGACCGGAAGGCCACCGCGATCGTGCTCCTGGTCGTGCTCGGCGTGCGCGAGGACGGCCAAAAAGTGCTGTTGGCCGCCAAGAACATGGGCGGCGAGACCAGCGCGGCGTGGCGCGCCGTTCTCGACGATCTCATCAAGCGCGGGTTGCGCAAGCCAGAGTTCCTGATCGTCGACGGCGGGACTGGGCTGGAGCAGGCACTGGCCGCCCTCTGGGGCGACGTGCCGACCCAACGCTGCACGGTCCACAAGCACCGCAACCTGCTCGCGCACGCACCCCAGCGCCTGCATGAGGAGGTTTCGGCCGACTACAACGACATGATCTACGCCGCCTCGGCGGCAGAAATCGAGGTGCGCCGACGCGCCTTCCTCCGCAAATGGCGGCTCAAATGCAAAGCGGTCGCCGACAGCCTCGAGGAGGCCGGTGACCGGCTGTTCACCTTCACCCGGTTGCCCACCAGCCAATGGAAGAGTGCGCGCACCACCAACGCAATCGAACGGCTCCACGAGGAGTTCAAACGTCGGATCAAGACCCAAACCGTGCTGCCCTCGGCCGAGACCGCAGCCATGTTGTTCTGGGCACTGCTCGCTGCTGGTCAGATCACCATGCGCAAAGTCGACGGATGGCAGACGCTGACACGCAAGCTCGCCGACGCGCCGATTGACCTCGCTGCCTGATCCAATATCCTCGTTCGATCGGAGACCGCGCTAAACAAATTCCAACACAAATAGCGACGGCACCGACGTGCGGTCCGCCAAGCTCATTGTGCTCGACGAAGTGTCAATGGTCGATGCCGAGCTGGCTGCGGACCTATTGAGCTTCGGCAAGCCAGTGATCGTCCTCGGTGATCACGGCCAGTTGCCGCCGGTCAATGGTGAAGCGGCATTCTCTTCACAGGACCCGGACGCTGTCCTCAGCCAAATCCACCGCCAGGCCGCAGAGGACCCCATCATCCAAATGGCACACATGGCTCGGATTGGGCAGGTGATCCGCTACGGCGAGTACGGGTCGGTGTTGGTAGTGCCCCAGTACAAGATCGAGACACCCCAGCTGCTCGCTGCCGACCAGGTGATCTGCGGTTTTAACAACACCCGATTCCAGCTCAACAACCGGATGCGGCGCGAACTGGGCCTCGAAGCAACACTGCCGGAGGGGCCGGACGAGAAGATCATCTGCCTGCGGCATGATCACCGCTGCGGACTCCTCAACGGCATGTTCCTCCAGCTCGACGAAATCGAAGAGCCCGAGGGCACCGGGTTCAAGGCAGTGGTCTTCAGTGACGAGGGTGAGGCGGTAGCGGGCTATTACCGCCCATACGGAAACCCTGATCGCGAACAACAGCCGAAGAAGCTCCGCATCTACACCGGCTTCTTCCTCGATCACCAAAAGTTCGATCCGGGACGCGAGGAGAAAGACTGGAAGCAAAAGCGCTGGATGGTCGAGGCGACGTTCGGTTACGCGATCACCTGCCACAAGAGCCAGGGCAGCCAGTGGGACAATGTTCTGGTTTGGGACGACGGGCTCGGCAAAACGCGGCGGGAGCGGTCGCGCTGGTTGTACACGGCGATCACGCGAGCGTCTGAGCGACTGGTGATCGCAGACTAGCCCAACAAAAGAGGCCCGATCGTGTCACGGCGAAACGGTTCTCGAAAGGAGGTTGTCAGTTGAGACAAAGCCGACTTGGGGCCGCGGGCTCGGAATGGCAAGGGGAAAACGCCCCTTCCGCGGGCCCGCTCGGCGACCTTCAGAACGCACTCCGCGAAAAGCTCTCCCACAGTGCTTCCTCCAGGGTGCGACAGGGGGTGCGGTTACCTGACGCAAAACGCAAAAGCGCGTCAGGTCCGAGAGGGTTTAAGCCACGGAAAACAAAGGAAAGTTGCAGTCCACGATACAATGCATCGTATGCAGAATTGCAACTGCAACCCTCCGAGGAGGCGGCCCCGTCCAAGCGACCTTTGATCATCGCCTTCGATACGGAATGGGTTGCAGAGCGCGAGTCGCCGAAGCCGGATAGCGATGAGCAAGAGGACGATGTCGACCCGACCCCTCCACGGAATACCATCTTGTCTTACCAATATGCGTGCAGATTCCTCCTCGACCCCGGTGAGGAACCCGCCGAGGAATGCGAATGGTCGGGGATCATCTATACGCGACACGCCCATCGGCTTCTGCACCCGCATTTGAGCGATCAGGAACTGGCCGAGATCCCAGAGCGCGTCAAATTCGCCGATCTTCTCGGGCAGGCAATCGCCCGCGGTATCGAACTCGGAAAGTTCCGAGCTTGGCCCACCGAGGT
>DATGCX010000279.1:0-2518 GCA_035311445.1 Xanthobacteraceae bacterium
GAATGGGCTTGCGCTCTACGAGGCTGGTAGCGAGGGGCCGAATGAAGCCGACCAGCTTCTGGCGCGCGATGGCCGGCGCTGGCGGCCAATTGCGTGAGCAGGGGCCGTGTCGTAATTCGGACCGACCGCGCCGCCCAACAAATTTTTTCAGATGCTCGCGCCAGCGGGGGGACATCCCAGAAGCTTCAACCCCCGTCCCTCCTCCCGAGTTTTTATATCGCACCCGCGACAGATCATCCTTGCACCGGCGCGAGCCGATTGAAGCGCTCTTTCTGCTCATCAGTGAGTGAACCATAGAATTTTTCCAGAGCAGGCTGCACGATATTGATCGCGCGCAGCATGGCGTCGAGTCGCTGCTCCATGGCGTCGATGCGCACCACCGGAGTGATCGGCCTGTAGCTCGGGCAATCCGTCTTAAGGAGCTCGCCTGCCTGCGCGATAGCGTCCTGGAGAGCGCGTAAGGAAGCGCGTTGCACCTCATCCGGTCGCACTGCAAGTTCCATCCGCCTAATGGGTACACTAGAAATCCCCGACGCACGCTCGCTGCAGAGTACGCTGAGGTTACGGCGCCGTTCTGGCTTGTTCTGATCCTCGCCAGAGGGCAAGGCATTGAAGCGCGCCTTTTGCTCATCGTTGAGCAACGCATAGAATTTTGCGAGCGGCGCGCGCACAGTGCGCACGGCCTCGAGCATGGCCGAAAGGCGCACATGCACGGCCTCGATCCGTCCGGTTGGGGTGCTGGGCAGGTCGCTCGGGCACGCGGCCTTGAGGACGTCGGCCGCCTTAGCCGTGGCTGTCTTAAGCTCTTCAAGTGCCGCCCGCTGCCCCTCATCCGGCTCGACGATCTGCGCAATCTCATTGATCCGCCCGTCGGTCACACCCGCGGTCTGGCCGGCGCAGAGGCCGCTGATCAGCTCTGCGCTTGAGTCTGATGCGGCGTAACCAGGGCCAGCTCCGGATTCATAAACACCAGTGATGCCGTCATAAACGTCGTCATATGCGGCAGGCCAGAAGGCGTCGTAGGCGTAAGGATAGAATGTGTAGTTCAGGAAATCGTCATACGCATAGGGCCAAAACAGCGGTCCAACGAAGCCAACGACTATGATCGGCAGGAAACGGTGGTGTTGCCGCGAAGAAAATTGCGTGAAGCGGCCGCGGAAGATCACGTGCGCTAGGGCGGGGCGGTTCGCGAAGAATGAATTCCGCAAGATTTGAGTCGTGCCGGGCCGATGGACGCCTGAAAGGGCAAACGCATTAGCAGCTCGACTCGTGGGTAGAATCTGCCGCACCGGCCCCAGCAACGGCGCCGAGCCTATTCGACCGACAATCATGTGCGATTGGGGCAGGTGCGCCGGCCGAGCGAAAGGCTGCGGCGCGAGCGGGGTAGTCAACGGGATCCGTGTGTTGCGTGCGCTGTGCGGCACCATAAGAGGTGCGGAGAAACGTGGAGAAAGACGGGGAGCAAAGCTGGGCGCAGAAAAATGAGGTGTTGCAAGCTGAGGGCTTGCAATATGCGGTGCCGCAATGGGGCCTGTGCCCGCACTAAAGTGAACGCCGCCCCCGAAGTGCCCCCCTCCACGCGGTCCAGCTACCGCTGGGGTTGCGGCGGCACAAATGAGAAAAATTGATATGATCCGAAGAGCGGATTGAGTCATATGCCGGACTCCGCACCTCCGTGCGTGTCGGTCATCATAGCTCGTTTATGACGCATGGTCTCGGTCCGATCAACTCAAGAGGAGTACATAGGCAGACCAAAGAACTCGCCCATCACCTGTGCCGCCACCCGCCACATGGAATTGGCTGAGTTCAGCGTATTATTCGGGCCGCCCACTTTGCAGCGCCCGCGTGGCCTACGCGAAACATCTCCGCAGCTCAGGCGTTTCTTGATACTTGGCCGAGGCTTATATGGAGACGGCAAGGCAATTCATCACATTCACGGCGGTCAGCAAGGCCGGTCGCAACGGCGCTTTGGGATGCTGGTTGCCAAGCATCCCGCGTCGGATCATGGCTGTGGTTGTTACAGCGGCGCTCGCGACCTGCGCGCTGTGTTTTGCGCCAACCGTTTTCGCTCAACCCGCCTCCGATACCCTTGGCGAGCTATTAGTCGGCAAGGCGGCATTCGGTGATTGGCGCACCGATGCTCCCTTAGTTCGGCGCAAGATCACCGACCTGCCTCCGCCATACGCCACCCGATCGGCGTCGAATCCTCCCCGCGTGGTTGCGAAACCGGTTTCCGCCGCGCCGAGGGTGCCGCCGGGTTTCCAGGTCGAACTGTTCGCCTCCAATCTCCGTGATCCGCGCACGGTTCGGGTCGCGCCGAACGGCGACATCTTCGTCGCCGAATCAGAACCAGGGCGGATTCGGGTCCTGCGCGCCACCGACGGAGCGGCCAAGCCCAGCAGCAACGACGTGTTCGCCTCAGGCCTCGACCAGCCGTTCGGCATAGCGTTCTATCCGTCCGGATCGGATCCGCAGTGGATATATGTCGCCAACACGGGATCTGTGGTTCGCTATCCCT
>DATGCX010000280.1:0-62918 GCA_035311445.1 Xanthobacteraceae bacterium
TGCCAGCTCGCAAACGTCGACGCAGCGGCCGCGTGGCAGGTGATGCAATCGCGGCCGCCGGTTGCCACATGGCCGGGGAAGGATGCCGTACCCTGCGCGCCCTTCGTTCCCTCACCGGTGTATGAGCCGTTGTGGCAGGAATCGCATCGGCTGGCGCTGACCGAGCTGTGATTCATCGCGTAGGAGGTAAAGCTTGCCGCCGTATTGGTATGGCAGTTGCTACATTGAACTCCGTTCACCGGAATGTGCGGCGGCGTCGTCATGCCGGTCGCCGTTGTGCCGTTATGACAGCTCGAACAGTTGGTATCAGTCGCCGCGTGGGTGAACGCTCCACCCTGCCAGCTCGCAAACGTCGACGCAGCGGCCGCGTGGCAGGTGATGCAATCGCGGCCGCCGGTTGCCACATGGCCGGGGAAGGATGCCGTACCCTGCGCGGCTTTGCTTCCCTCCGCCGTGAACGACCCGTTGTGGCAGGCGTCGCATCGGCTGGCGCTGACCGCAGCGTGGTTCATCGTATAGGTTGCGAAGCTCGGCGCCGTATTGACGTGGCAATTGCTGCACTCGACGCCCGCCACCGGGATGTGCGGCGGCGTCGTCATGCCCACCGCGCCACTCCCGTTGTGGCAACTTGAGCAATTCGTATCGGTTGCCGCGTGCGTGAACGTCGCGCCGATCCATGTCGTCGTGCTCTTATGGCAGCTCTCGCACGGCAGCGTGGTTTGAACGTGATTGGCCGGCTTGCCGAGCGCCGCAACACCGTTGTGGCAGCTCGCGCAAGTCGCCGTAATTCCGGCATGACTAAAGCTGGTTGCGCCACCATAGCTTATCGTGCTGCGGTGGCAGCTCCCGCATGGCGCATTGGTGACCACATGATTCGCCGGCTTGCCGACCGCGATCGTGCCATTGTGGCAGGTCGCGCAGGGCGCATTCGTCTGAACATGATCGATGAAACGCAGGTCGCGCCACGCCGCCGTCAGGTGGCAGCCTTCACAGAAATTCGTCGCTTGCGGATGCGATGGCGGTTTTCCCTGCGCGCTCGTTCCGTTATGACAAGCGAAACACTGCTTCGGCGTACCCTTGAAGCGCCCGTTGACGTGGCACGATGTGCAGTCGACGCCCGAATGGGCCCCGGTGAGCGGAAATCCGGTCGAGAAGTGATTGAATGATGTCGTCAACGCAGATTGCGAACGGCTCGGCGTGGCGCCGAGCATTACGGCTGCCGCAACCGCCAACGACATCAGAGCTGACGATCTCCACGAGATCGACGCCATCCCCCACCACCCCCCATTTACGACGTTGCTGACCTCTTCAAGGTCTCCCCATGCAACTGAGACTCCGCGCCAAACTCTTGATCGAGTTCCTCCGGTTATTGTAAATGCAGTTACAAATAGGAAGCTCGTCGAGCGCCCTGCCTTAGCTTGCCGTACGTCGGTTCGTCGCATCAAATTGGGACTGCATCGCGAATCCGGATGGGCTCCGAATGGGCGATTTAACGGCGGCGGTTCGGATCGGAGATTGCAAACGAACAGCGCGGCGAATTATTCCAAATAAATTCACAGGCGCATGCACATCGCTCGAATTCATCCGACGCCTTCTTCATACAGTTGCAATGTAGTTAGCGCGACAAGCAGAAACCTGTGCGTGTTGCGTAGGGTCGAATGGCCCCGCCGCCATGATGTGGCCTTTCCGGTGATTACACTCGCAGCAGCGCCACGAGGTTGATCGGGGCGATTGCGATCCCGAGGGGCGCTGGAAAGCAAGTCAAGGCGCCATTACGAGCCGCAGGTAGAACGGATCGGCGGAGGCGCGCCTTGCCAAAGAGAGAGCCGCATTTCCCGACTCGCCGTGATTCGCCGCAAAGTTCTCATCGACTGCTCCCGGCTTCGTTGCAGGCTGCAATGCTCGCCGGAACTGAGATGCGCGCTGGCGGCGCCTCTCAACCGACATTGAAGAAACCGCAGCGATCAAAAGAAAGCGCCGCAAGGTCGGTTCGGCGGTGGATGACAGGGATGGTGGGCAGCGCCGCCGCTATGGCGGGATTCTTCATGGTGTTGTGGCTGACTGCGCCGACAATGGCGCCGCAGAGCCCGGCAATCGCCATTCTAGCAAATGCTACCGTGTCGGACGCCGCCAGTTTAATGGTGGCGGTACAAACTGCCGGTCTTCGCGGCACTTCGGATGTGAAGGGCGCAATTGAGGATATCAAGCGGCTCGAAAATGACCGTGTAACCATCAAGGGCTGGGTGACGGACGCGACCGCGCCAGGCTCTGCACTCACAGTGGTCGCGTTTGCGGGCGGAAATCATGTATTGACGACGGTTACGAATGGGGCGCGCACCGACATTGCGAAAATGCTCGGATTGGCTGACCCAAGTGTATCAAGAAACATGTCGTTTCAAGGCGCGTTCGCCTGCATGCCCGGCGAAAAAATCGTTGTCGTCGCCGTCACGTCTGGGGCCTACAGTCAATTTCGTTCGTTGACTTGCCCTTGACCTTTTGCAACGCATGTCGCGCCCGAGCGAGCCGACTCATGACCGTTCCGGCTGGTAAGTTGAGAATCTTACCGGTTTCCTTGTACGAGAGACCATCCTCGCAGACCAGCCTGATCACGTTGCGGTGCTCAGCTGACAACTGAGCGATGTCCTTCCGTAATTCCTGGAGGATGAGCCGATTTTCTGCGGCGGCCCGACCGTCGAAACTCAGCAGATGATCGATAACTCCAACATCGACGACATGGCCGCGGATCTTTTCCGTCCGCACATGGTCGATCCAGAGATTTTGTGCGATACGAAATATCCAACTGTCGAGCCTGGTGCCTGGTTGCCATTGATCCAAGTGGGTCAGAGCTCTCAGAAAGGTTTCCTGGATCAAATCCTCGCCGCAATCCAAATCGCGCGTAAGCCGGCGTACAAAGCGGTTCAACCGCGGCAGCAATTTCACTAGGCGATCATGGATATCATGGAGCCCCTGATCAACTCGTGGCCCGGAGAAGCCATAACGGCCGCGATCGCGACCCTGCCGGACGTCGGTCGCAACCGGAATTGATCCGTTCGATCGCGTAAGTCGAACTTTCTGGGCGTGGCCGGCTCTCATGGTCGCCTGCCAAGCTGCCTGAATGAACTGGTCGTATGGCAGCGCTCGCATGCCTGTCCGAACGAACCGCGATGCGCATCATCCCGGCGGTGGCACGAATAGCAATCCGTGGACAGGGAGATCTTCGTCACGTTCTTGGTAACGTGGCAGGCGTGGCAATTAAGGCCTCGATGCGCCCCTGTCAGCGGGTAACGGGTTTGCGCATCGTGATCAAAGCGCCATCGCGTCCATCCATTTGGGTTGTGGCATTGCGCGCAATTCGCCCCGAGGCGTCCTTCATGATGCTGGTCGGGGTGGCAGGAGGCGCAATTCCGCGGCGCGCCCTTGAAGGTCGGTGAGCGATGGCATTCCTCGCAGGGCACCACGGCATGGCGCCCGATCAACGGAAATCGAGTGACGTCGTGATCGAAGGAAGTTACGCGTCGCCACGTGGTTTCGTTGTGACACTGCTCGCAGCGGCTTCCAAGCTGGCCGTTATGCCGGTCATCTTTGCGATGGCACGACATACAGGTGGTCGCCAGCTTGTCGCGATAGAGATCGCCCGTATGGCACGCGTCGCACTTGACCTTCGCGTGGGCGGCTCTGAGGGGGTATTTTGTCTCGCGGTTGTGATCGAAGTGGATCGTGATCCACTTGTTCTGATCGTGGCAGCTCTCGCACTTGCCGCCATATCGTCCGGTGTGAACGTCCTGAATCCGGTGGCAATCGACACATGCGGCGCCAATCCCCTTGTAGCGCTCGCCGATGTGGCACGCCGAACATACGACGGCGCGATGGGCGCCCTGAAGCGGAAACCTCGTCTTGTCGTGGTCGAACGGTGAGACGCGCCGCCACGTGGTCTCGGAATGACAGCTCTCACATTTATCGCCGAGGCGAGTTTTGTGGGGATCGTTCGCCTTATGGCAATCGTAGCAGCGCCCGGGCGCGTCGCGAAACTTCACAGTTTGCAGGTGGCAGCCGCTGCACTGTACCGCCTTGTGAGCATCGCGCAGCTCGAAATTCGTGAAAGCGTGATTGAATGTTTCGCGGTCGAGCTGGACGATGTCGGCTTTCCGGCCCTTGTGATCGGAGTGGCAGTGGGTGCAGTCCTGCTTTGCGGCATCCGGTTGCCGTCCGTGAAATCCCCGACGTGCCAGCCGATCCGCGGTCGTTTCCTTGTGGCATGCGAGGCACAGCCGCGTCTGAGATTTTCGTGAGAATGGCTCGTGACAATTGCCGCAGTCCTTTTCGAGTTTAGCGTGTCCCTCGACGACGGGCCCGGGGATGACGAGCCTTTCAAACAAATTCTGCGACCGTGCAACTGATGCGGCAGCGCCTGCGAGAAGTATTCCGACCGTGAGCATTTGCATGAGGCGCCGGTGCAATGGCCGAGCCTCGCGTTAGAAGAAGTGCGCCGCGAAGATGTGAATGATGGCGGCAATCACGAGCAAGAAAAACAATGGTAAGTGGAAGACATGCCAAAGCCCGAACAGGCGCTCGTAGAGCGCAAAGGCCGCGGCTTTGCGGACGGCCGCCACGTGCAGTGTGACCAGGTCGACGATGGCGGCAAGCTGTCGGCGCCTGATCTTTCGCGACCATCCGAGCCGCTTGCCTTCGACTGAGATGACCTGCCGGGCATCGGCCACCAGCCGCGCACGGACACGACTTGCACGCCAACGGATTACCGGCAGAAAAATAAGACCGGCGAGAACGCCCTTGGGCGCCGTCGTGCCCAGTTGCGCAAACACGTTAAAGCTGCGCAATGACTCGGTCGGCAATGGGTAGGCCGGCGCCGATAAGCCCCTTGAGTGCATCGGCATCGGCAAGGATTTCGCGTACGACCGCTTTGCGTCCGTACAGCCCAAGGTGGATCTTGCCGTATAGGTATCGCCCGATGATTCCACTTGTCGCTACGACCAGCATCGCCGCGAGGGCCACATTGCTGTTGATCGACCCAAGCCGGAAATTTGCGTGCAAAAGGATCAACGTCGGGCCGAGTATGCCGAGAACCATATGAGCGCGGAACCAGAACGCGACCGTGCCAAGCAGCCGCAAAAACCGTACGCGCTTGCGCAGCGGATAGAGCAGCAGGAGAACCATAAGGCTGCTTCCCACGATGCCGAGCCAGTATCCCGCACCGCTCTCAGGAGTAAGACCGCTATCATCGCGATTGAGCCAGCTGATCCAAAGGACCGCGACGAGCGCAGTGGCGAAAATCAAGGGTGGGGCATTTGCCCAACTACGCGTTCGATACTGATCGAAACCCCGTTTTGCACCTGTCCTAGCGCACGCCGCTGCAACAGCGGTGCCGGCAACCGCAGGTCGCCGCCGTACGGCGAAGCGCTCGACTGGCAATTCTGAAAGTGCTGAATCGGTCATTGTCCCCCAAGCCGTTACCCCGCCCATTACAGTAACCTCAGAACCGCAGGGTTCCGGTCCACTCCCGAATTAGTTTAATTCGAAACTGCCGCAGGGGCGGCAGCTTGAATAAAGACGGACCGTTTTATGGCGCCTGACAATTTCCTGACAGCCGATCCCGACGCCGCTCTGCCCACGCGATCTGCTACTTCCGGTCGATTGCGTCAGGCACGAATCAACGCTGATAATTAATTGAAATAGAGTGAAATGTTTTCAGCGGGCCCATGGTTCGGCTGAACCCGAGCCGGCTGATCGACCGCACGAACCCGGCGCGACGATGCGCGGTCAAGTTACGATTCTGCCGCATTCGCATGCAACACGATTGCGGTTTACATCGTCGATCCGATCGCAAGCCCAATTTGCCGCTTTGCTCGCGGTATCATTCAGACACGGCGTTTTCCTGAAAGTTTGGATTGAGAGGCAATACGAAAATCATGGCGTTGCGCAACCTTTCGCGTTGCTCGTTGCAGGTTTCAATATCGCTCGCTGCGGTTATTGGCGGCAGCGGGGTACCGTTTGCGCAGGTGAACAGCGACGAGAGTGCAACGATGCGTGCGGCGGACCAAGCCGTTCGAACGGGCGATTTTTCGCGAGCCGCCATGCTCCTGCAAAAAGGAGCGGAGTCGGGAAATGCGGAGGCCCAATACCTATCTCATCCGCAATGCGATCGAACAGGGGCGCCAAGCCATCGATTCCATACGAAAACTGGATAGCCGTCGACCTTCCAGCACATATGATGTGATCATTGTAGGTGCCGGACCGGCGGGCATTTCGGCGAGTCTCGCTGCCATGCAGCACAAGCTCCGCTTTTTGACCATCGAGCAGGATACCTTCGGCGGCACCGTGGCGCATTTCCCGCGCGGCAAGCTCGTCATGACCGCGCCCGCCGTCCTACCGCTGGTCGGTAAGGTCAAGTTTAAAGAAGTGAGCAAGGAAAAACTGCTCCAGTTTTGGGAGGATGTCGCACGCAAGACTGGGCTGAAGATCAATTACGGCGAGCAAGTCGAAGCAATCACGCAATCCGATTCCGAATTCGAGGTCCGGACAACCCGTGCCTCTTACAGAGCGTCCTCCGTGTTGCTTGCCATCGGACGACGGGGCACGCCGCGAAAGCTGGAAGTGGAAGGGGAGGATCAGGCCAAAGTGGTTTACCGCTTGATCGACCCTCAACAGTATCGACGCCGCCACGTGCTGGTGGTCGGGGGCGGCGACAGTGCGCTCGAAGCCGCTGCCAGCATAGCTGAGCAACCCGGGACCACCGTGACCCTGTCCCACCGGAGCGAGGCCTTTTCGCGCGCCAAATTGAAAAATCGGGAGCGGGTCGAGATCGCAGAGAAATCCGGCCAGCTTCGTATCGTGCTTCAATCCAGCGTCAAAAAAATCGGTCGCCACGATGTCGAGATCGAGCAGAGGGGACGGCACATGAAGATCAAAAATGATGCCGTCATCGTGTGCGCCGGCGGAATTCTGCCGACGGCTTTTCTCAAGAGCGTCGGTATCGAGGTGGAGACGAAATATGGGACGGCATAGCTCGGGTGGATGCGCGTTGGCACTGTATTTTGTACTTGTGAGCGTTTCGGGCCATGCGCAGATAAATCCGCAAGGGTTGACTTTGGCGGGAGTGAGCGACTGCCTCAAAGAGGCGATTGCCACCGGTGCGGTCGAAGACAGCGGCTCGGCCATAATTTATTCTTGCAGCGAGGCCAGGGCCAAAACCCTTTATAACTTTCTTGGCAAAAAGGTTCGCGCCCAAATTGTTCAAGATCGCAATGGCAAGTTTGAAAACAGGCAGTTCGGAAACAATGCTTGTTACCACCGAATCGAAGATCCCGCCGGGCAAGCGACCGATGAGTTCCGTTGCGACCTGGTCTTGGCGATTGGCGACCTTTTAAGTGAATAGTTCTTCTGCTCACTGACAGTCGCGCCATAACGTCCGCGTTGGCACGGCCACCGTCGCCCTCTCACTGCGCGACTACTGTTACTGGTCGCAGGCATTGATACCAGCGGGCGATCTTCCCCGCAGCGATTTCGATCATCAGTCCGGATTCACCGCGATGGTATGTGCGTTTTCCAACAGCTTCGAGGTGAAGCTCTCCAAACTGAAAATGAATCATGCTCCCATATGAACGGTATGCCTTTGCAATAGCTGATCCTCGCAGCTCACTCTGGGCGCGATGAGTCCTCAACCGTCGCAAGTGGACGCCCTCTTCTGCTTTTTTTTATCAACGCTCGGTGGAATGCTTCGCGAACTATACACTACCCCTTGATGTTGGCACGGTCCTTCCGAAGCGCGCGCCAAGCTTCCGAATTCGGGGCGTCGAACATCGTGGTGACGGACCGGTCCTTGACTTGAAACCGCTTCAGCACGTTGTCAGCCTTTATACATCACTCAAGATGATCTTCGCATATTCGCCTCCGAACGGCATAATCGTTCGAAAATTCCTGACGAAGTGGATGTGCTTCTGTCGGAGTTCCGGCGCGAGCGAACGATTGTCGCGTTCTCCATCATGCGCTGGTCACAGAGGCGATAAGGCATGTGCTCAAGCCATCCACAGCGGCTGTCGTGCAAGCGATTTGAGTGCTCTGGCGCGACTCTGCCGACGCCGGGACGCGGCAAGTTGGCGGCTATCTGAGGTGAAGCGATCGATGGAGACGCCGACAACCCGCGTCAAGAGTTCATGTACGGTGCACCCGGAACGGCGGCGGCTTCGCTGGCGGTGTGGCGCGAGATGGGCGACGCTATTTAAGTAGATCTCCCTAAGCCGAGTTCCCGAATGCTGCTGCCATAAGCGGCCCCATACTCTTCATCGTACCGCCTTGCTTTGGTCAAACCGGAGTGAAGTGTGGGCAGGAACGTCGTCGATCTACCGTAAATCCGCGAGCCGCCTATGCGGTGACATGGGAGTGAGTACGGAGCGCCAATGCATTCCACGCAGAACCTGAAACAAACCGATGATCCGCACGATGTCCTTGTGGTCGCGCCCGATGTGGTCCAAGTCGCGCCCACGGATGAAGAGCTTTCCAAGCTGGCGCGCACCTTTCGCCATCCTACGAACCCGCAGGCCCGCGCGGGATCTGACCTCCCGGGTAGCTCAACGGTTCCACTGGTCGATATGACGTTTCGCGCTGCTACCGTCCGCGATGTCGAGGTTACAGGCGACCGACCGTCAATTGGCACGAGGGCGGTACGCGCCTTCACTGGCTTCCTGTTGGTAGCGTGCGTCGGTGTCGCTGTCATCGCTTGGCAGTCCCACGGCGATGCAGCCAGACAGATTATCGCGAGGTGGGCGTCGAGGCTCGTCCTGACTTCATCGCCACTGCTGGAAAACCCCGGGCTCCACGAGCAACCGAACCCGCCGACCATTCAAGCATCCGCAGCAAAGGCAGCACCTCCGCCACCGGCACCTCCGGCTCAGACCACCCTGGAAGGCGTCGCACCGACCGCCGCCCCATCTCCCGAATCGGCGCAGTTGCTCCAGTCGATGGCGGGCGATCTCGCAACCGCGGGGCAAGAGATCAAGCAGCTCAAAGCCAGCATCGAGCAGCTCGAAGCCAGTATCGAGCAGCTCAAGGCCAGCCAGGAACAAACGGCCCGCGACATTGCCAAGGCTTCTGAGCAGAACCTGCGGCCCAAGATATCAGCGCCAGCGCCACGGCCGGCCGCAGCGCCAGCGCGCAAGTTGATGCCGCCATTTCCGCCCCCCCAAGCCGCAGCAACGCCCCGGTTGCCGCAAGCCGCTGCACCTTCCGTGCCGACGCTACCTGAACCACAACCGCAAGCCACGCCTCAGCCGGAGGCCGAACCGGTGCTGCGACCGCCGATGCCCGTGCGATAGCACCGTTCTTTCGCCGCGAGGTGGCAATCTGACTGAGACTGACGACTCGATCTTTGCCGTCGCGGCGCGCAACCTCCCCGCGACGTCGATAACGATCCCGGACAGACCGAGAGAAGGCCCGTTCTTGGCCTGCTTCGATCAGAAATCCGGCTTGTCGGCAGTCGGAAGGTGCGCGTCCTTCTCGGAGAAGTAGTTGTACTGATAGTCGTGCTGCACATTCTCAGCGCAAATACGTTCGTCCCATGATTGGTTCGCGTTGCGGCCATACGTGATCGTCGCCGACCACGGCATGGTGAAGACGCCTGGATCCTCGACCGTAAATTCGAGTTGCAAGCCCTTACCCCTGTAGTTGGGATCGATAGCGCCGACGCGCGGCCATTCCTTCTCGGCCCGTTCCAGCGCTTCCTTGGTGGCTTCGTAGTCGAGCAGACGATAGCGCTCGACCACATGCAAGGCTTGCGTATAGGGCGTGCCGAAACGATCGATCATTCTATGCGGCCCGAGCTTGATCCCCACGGTGTCGATGACCAGCGTATCGCCTTCGTAGTGGCCCACCGAGTCCCCGTGCAAGGACGGGATCACTGTTGCGGGATGAGGTTGGTTCAGCCGCACCACGCGGAAGTCGCTGTCGTGCGGGTAGATGAGGGTGACCTTGTCTGGCTGCTGCAGCAGCTGGACGTTGAAGTTCCAGAAGATGTAGGGAACGGGGTTCTGCAGACACATATTGTCCGGGTCCGGAAAAATCCGGCCGGACAACGAGATTTCGCCGAACTTCTTGACCACCTCCGCCGCCTCGGGGTTCAGAATCGGATTGGTGTAATCGCCGACCACGAGTCTGAAGTCGCTCGCGCCGGAGGGCAACCGCGTCTTGTTTCGCACCGGGCCCGGACCCGAGAGTGGCGGGCCAAATCCGAGCCCGGGATGCAGCCAAAGGCCGGAAAAATCCGGAATCGACGCGGTACTTTGCTCCGTGCTGCTGGACAACCCGACCGAGGGCGCCGCTGTTTGAGCAAGTGCAGGTGTAGCAACCGCCCCTGCCAATGTCATCGCCAGGAGAAACTGGGGCCGTAAATTCATGTACCCTCGCTTTCACGGTTGCGATGGTGACGCCGATGCTTAAGCTACACCCTTACGGGTCTTTCCGGGAAGAGCGTCAGGGCCCGCAACGGGCCCGACTCTGCCGCCTTGGACGGCGCACCAAGTCGGCAGCTATCTGAGGCACTCCGGTCGCAGCCTTCATGGAGCCGAGGGCAGCCCGGGACTCTAACGGACTCTCCGCAATCAGGCGCAAACCTTTTTCCCGTTTTTGATCCAGGTCAAAGCGCGACGCCACGATTGGGGGTACGGGGCTCGAAAACCATCTTCTGCGTCGCCATCGTCCAGCGAGAGGGCGGTGCTGCCTCCGATTTCCGGCGACGAGCAGGAGGAAGCCATGAGCCGACGATTGAAGCAGGCTGCCGTTGTCCTCGTCGTCGTCTTCGCCACTGCTCAACTCGTTCGTCCTGAGCGCACGAATCCGGCGACTGATGCAAGCCGCACGATTCGGGCGCACGTGGGAACGGCGAGCGGATTGGTGGCCGTCCTGGATCGCGCGTGCGGCGATTGTCACTCGAACGACACCGTGTGGCCGTGGTACACGCAAATCGCGCCGGCGTCCTGGCTCATGGTGTACGGCGTGACTGCGGGGCGAAAGGCGGTCAACTTCTCGGAGTGGGCCTCATATCAGCCGGAGCTGCAGCGAACACTGCTGTCAGCGTCCTGCCAGGACGCGTTGACAGGCAAGATGCCCGGGCCCTACACGCTGCTGCGTCCGGAGACGCGGCTCTCGGCCAGTGACGCCGAGGCGATCTGCGCGGCCGCGCGGCAGGCTGAAGCGTCCGCGGCGCGAGTTTCCCAATGACAATTCATTTGGCACAGGACGACTGACGCACTCGCGGAATCTCAATCGGCTGAAGCAGTGTCCGGGATACGGAGCAACCTATGACTCCGACAACCCTTGAAGCAAAGGTGAACGACTTCCTCGGTCAGAAGCGCATTGCCGTTGCGGGCGTGTCGCACAACAACAGCCACCACCCGGCCGCCAATCTGATTTATCGCCGGCTGAAGACGACCGGGCACAATGTCTTCGCGGTCAATCCGCACATGCAGACCTTCGACGGTGACCGCTGTTATCCGGACATGCCATCAATCCCGGGTGGGCTCGACGGAGTGGTAATCGTCATGCGACCTGATGTCGCCGAGCGCATCGTGCACCAGTGCAGCGATGCGGGGGTGCGCCGCGTTTGGATGCATCAATCCTTGGCGAAAGGAACGAGCGTTTCGCCGGCGGCGGTCGAGTACTGCCGTCGGCACGACATCAGCGTTATCGCGGGCGCCTGCCCGATGATGTTCGGCCCCGGCGTCGACTTCGGCCACACATGCATGTGGTGGATGATGAAACTCACCCGAGGGCTCCCTACATGAAGCGGCGCGACGTTGCCTTGATTCTCATCCTCATCGTGGATGTGGCGTACATCGCGTGGGGCGCGATGGTGGCCGCATCGCCGGATCACCTGCTGGGACCAAGTGGCAAGGCAATCCTAGCTGCCGGATACGAAGGCTACTCCAATGGCTCCTGGTCGCAGCTCGTAGGCACGTCTCCGTTGGCGGCTGGATACATGATCGTGCTCTTCAGAATGTACGGCATCTATTGCGTCTTGTTCGGGCTGATGGCGACCGCGAGCGCGGTCACGGCCTTCCGTCGCGGTGAGGCGTGGGCGTGGTGGGCGCTGCTCGTCGGCAACACGGTCGCGCTCGTGTCGGCCATGAGGTACGACTGGATCGCGAACGCTATCGGGCCGTTCGAGCTGACGGAATATCTCGGCCTCGCCATGATCTACGGAGCGCTCGCCACCACCGGTCCCTACTGCAAACCCAAACCGGCTGGCCGTGGCGGGCGAATCGGGTGATATTCGATGCGATGGTCGATCTCTGCAGGTTGGTCTGGTTGCGTTGTGGCCAAGCTGCTCCGGTCCCGCCCTGCGCTGCACGCCGAAATTCCCGTACTCCGTCATCGGCTCAAGGTGCTGCGGCGTAAGTCGCCGAAGCTCCTTGTCTTCAGCAACATCGGGTCGACTGGTGTTCGCCGGACTCCACGGCCTGACGCCCAGTGTGCGCAACGCATTAATCATTCTCAAGCCTGCGACAGTGATCGCGTGGCATCGCGCCGACCGCTGGAAGAACACAGAACCGGCGAGCCTGTGACGTCGTGCACGATCATCGTGACGGATGCTCGTCCGCTCACGCGACCGATTCACGATCGGATGCCGGTGATCCTTGACAAGATGGATTTCAAGGCTTGGTTGAACTGCGCTGCTGGCGCCGAGCTTCTCAGACTGGCCGCTGACGATTGTGTGCGCATGTGGCCAGTGTCCCGATGCATCAATAAGACCGGCAGCGGCGATGATGATCCGAAGCTGATCGACGAGGTCGCGGCGTAATGTGTGTTCAGGCCAGCACCGGTCATCTTCGGCGCGGGCCGCGAACCGCGCTTTCGTGCTTGGGCAGGGGCCGGGCGCCGCGGCAGGTCTGACATCTTGTAGAGGACGTGCCGCTCGGTTACCTCCAGCCTGCTAACGTCGCGCGTCATCTGCTCCTGGGCGATCGTAATCGGATCGAGGCTTTGCTGTACCGCGGCGAGGCCGAGCGGCATCGCTTCGGGCTGCCGCTGATCGGGAGACAGCGAGGCCGGCGTGTTCACGTCGGTAGCGGTCTGCGCAATGGGTGCGGCCGGCGCTGCCAACCGCCCTCCCTGCGGTGACGAACTCGCGATCACCTCCCTGGCCGCGTCGCTGTAGGGCTGCCAAGCCAAGATAGCAGCGATAGCAATGCACAATGCGATCAGGAACCTAGCGAGCACGCGAGGCCCTGCTTTGCCTCGCGACGAGTTATTTTTCAGGTCCGCCTCGACATTCGTGGTGACTAACCGCTGCGGGGACAACCAAGTCACTGAGTATTCGGATCGTTCGAGGGTCAGCGTGTAACTCATTGACACCTCCCTCAGCCCTGGAGCGGGTTTGATGGATCCCCCTGCCTCCGCAGCGGGTCTGATGGACCATCCTTATGTGATTCGGCCAGGGTAGATAACGGCGATGCCCGCTATCCACAGGGCCCCCCTAGTGCCAAGTGTCATCGACTGAGCGGATTCGATCCGGTATTGGCTGCGAGGCTGCGCACAAGATGGCGACGAATCGCTGCGCTACGAACGAACGGTTCCGATTGAAACTCTAAAGAAAATCACGCCGTGGCAATGTCCCGGGACCCACCGACGAATTTCGCCGCGGGACTCGGGGCACCGCGCCCGGCGCCAAACGGAACCCGGGAATCTAGAGCGCCCGCCTCCCTACGTCAGTAATTCGAATTCGCGAAGCCTGATTGGTTGTCCTCGTGATCATCGCGAACCCGATGCGCACAAGGCTTGTCAGCATTTCAGACGTGAACCCGTGCTCGATGAGCACAGCTTCCGTGCTGCCGCTGTCCCCCGCATTTGAGAGCATTTCCAGCGCCCGGCGCCATTCGGGGCTGAGAGGCATTTTATTCATTCCGGCAACTTATTCATTCTGGCAATACGATAGTGAGGGGTACTTTGCTACAGTCTCAACATTACAAAGCCGTAATGTCAAGCTTCATCGAGCAGGCGTGCGGCGCTCTGTTATGGAGGGCCAAGCTGGAGGCCAAGCGAGATCGCGGTTCCTTCGCTACCTCACGCGGGGGAACCGCTGACATCTCCGGCCGTGACCGCCCGGCTGTTCGGTTCCAATGCGCGTCTGCGATGCCGAGAATATAACGTGCTGCCTGGAACACGCCGATCAGACAGACCGTCCGGACCGCGATCGGCCTCGCGCTTTGCAGGCTGTCGGGAAACCGGATTATTGCCGGACCTGGGGAACGCCATGCACATCAGTGCGTTCAACAATCATGTTGGACAAAGTCCTCTCGTTCCCTGCGGCGTCGCTGCACTCACGCAACGTCCTCGTTGTCGAGGACCAAGTGCTGACACGAATGATGGTGGCGGACGAATTGCGCAGGCGCGGGCTCAAGGTCCTCGAAGCACAGAATGCGCACGAAGCGATCGCCGTGTTGCAAAGCCAGGTTCCCGTCGATTTGGTATTCACCGACGTGCGCCTGCCGGGATCCATGGACGGGCTCGCATTGAGTCGGCTCCTGCGCGAGACGCTCCCGGAACTCAAGATCGTCGTTACGTCCGGTGATCTCCCTGTCGATACCGATGTGGATCCTGCCGACGCGTTCTTTCCAAAGCCGTACGACCTGCGTGGGATCGCCGGCCATATCGAAGAACTACTGGGAGAACTGCGCCGGTGACGATGGCTCATCAGTCACCGGCAGTGATCCAAACTGTGCTCCTGGTTGAGGACGAGGTAATTGCCCGCGTCATGCTTGCCGAGTACTTGCGGGATTGCGGATACAACGTCATCGAGGCTGCTGATACAGACGAGGCGCTGGTGGTGCTCCAGCACGCCGAGATTGAAGTTGATGTCGTTTTGTGTGGGATCAGCAAAACCGGCTCGGCGGGAGGATTTGCCCTCTCGCAATTCATACGAAGCACCAGGCCCTGGACGCACGTTGTTCTGGCGGGTAATCACGCCCGCGCCGTCGATGCGGCGGGCGAGTTGTGCGAAGCGGGGCCGACGCTCTCGAAACCGTATGAGCCTCAAGTCGTGCTGGACCGCATCAAGCGACTGCTCGCCGGACGCCCGAAGCAGAAGAAGTAGTGCGACAAAGTTGTATCGCGCTCCAAACTACCTGGCCCCACTTCGCTGGTCGGTGACGCTACCGCTTCATACCCGCCTGAGTCATTCCGGGGCGCCGCCAAGGGTCGCGCCTTCGGCCGGCCCGATGACAGGACTGCGCGGCGAACCCGGAGTCCATAACCACTCTGATCGAGGGTTATGGATTCCGCGCTCCTTCGCACTGCGCTGTGGACCCTAAATGGCGGATACACGTGTTCGTGACAGCACACCAGAGCTAACGTCGGTCGTTTTGAGTTACTTGCTGCCTCGTCGCTGGGCTTCTCCCAGCGACGACGCGTTTTGAAGCCGCGGCGACGACAGGAACTGAATTCGCCGGCGGTGCGTTGCGTCGAAACCCATCCTTACGGCTTATTCCAATTTAATCCCGGTTATCCGGATGATGTCGAACCAGCGCGGCGCGTCCTGCGCGAGCAGCGTTGCAAAATCTTCGGGTGTGCTGGTGCGCGGCTCGATGCCTAGATTTGTGAAGTTCGTGCGCAGCTCAGGCGATCGCAACGCTTCATTCACCGCTCCATTGAGCCGCGCCACGATCGCGCGCGGCAGGCCGGCCGGGCCGACGATCCCCCACCACACTTCGATGGGATAGGGAAAAATGCCGGCCTCCGTTAGCGTCGGCACCTCGGGCAGTTCCGGCCAGCGTGCCGCGCTCGTGACCGCAAGCGCGCGGAGCCGGCCCTGTTTGACAAGCTGCAGCAACACCGACTTGGTGTTGAATGCCATGTCGATCTGGCCGGCAAGGAGATCGGTGACCACCGGTCCGGCGCCTTTGTAAGGAATGTGCACGATGTCGGTGCCGGTTTTGAGCTTGAACAATTCGGAGACGAAATGCGGCGTGATGCCGGGCGCCGAGCCGTAGTTGAGCTTGCCGCCGCTGGCCTTGGCATAGCGCACGAAGGCATCGAGCGTGTCCGCCGGCACCTTGGGGTTTAATACCAGCACCATGGTCTCGGTCGACACCGTGGCGATCGGGGCGAAGGTCGCCGCCACGTTGAAGTCGGGTGTCTTGACTGACGGGCCGATCGACAGCGTGCCGATGCCGCCGATCAGGAGGGTGTAGCCGTCAGGATTGGCGGCCGCGACGGCCCGCGCCGCAATGAGGCCGCCGGCGCCGGGCTGATTCTCGATAATGACCGGCTGCCCGAGGATCGTTTGCATGCGCAAAGTCACGAGCCGCGCCACCGCATCGGTCGAGCCGCCCGGAGGCACCGGCACGATCAGCTTGATCGTGCGCTCGGGGAAGGTCTGGGCCGGCGCCTGAACTGCGACGCAGGTCATGAGAGCAGCGGCGACCGCCGCCGCCAACCATTCCAGAATGAGTTTTGCTTCGCGTATCATCGAGGCATTTTAGAGCGCAACGGCGGCCAAAGCAGGTGGGTCTTTGTAGGCCATTGATTTGATGGCGCAAAAAAGGGGTATTTCGTTCTGCCAAAATGGCGAAGCTGAGTAAAGGCGTTGTTAGGCGCTTCGCCCTCGAATAGACCTTCGACTGCCAGCTGATATCCCTACTCCGCCGCCTCGCGCTCGTGCCCCAGTCGCCGGTTGAGCGCCGTCAGGAGTGTGTCGGCAGCCTCGGCGATCACGGTGCCGGGCGGAAAGATCGCTTCGGCGCCTGCGGCCTTGAGGGCGTCGTAGTCTTGCGGCGGCACGACGCCGCCGACCACGATCATGATGTCGTCACGCCCTTCCTTCGCCAGCGCCGCCTTGAGTTCCGGCACCAAGGTCAGGTGGCCGGCAGCGAGCGAGGATACGCCGACGATGTGCACGTCGTTTTCAACCGCCTGGCGCGCCGCTTCGGCCGGGGTCGCAAACAACGGGCCGATATCGACGTCGAAGCCGAGGTCCGCGAAGGCGGACGCGATCACCTTCTGGCCGCGGTCGTGGCCATCCTGGCCGATCTTGGCGACCAGGATGCGTGGGCGGCGGCCTTCATCGGCCTCGAATTTCGCAACGCTGCGCAGCACGCGATCGACCGCGTCGCTCATGGCGCCGACCTCCTGCTTGTAGACGCCGGAGATCGCCCGGATCCCGGCGCGATGACGGCCGAAGGCTTTTTCGATCGCCATTGAGATTTCCCCGACCGTCGCCTTGGCGCACGCGGCGTCGATGGCCAGCGCCAGCAGATTGCCAGCCCCCATCTTACCCTCCGTCGCGGTCCCGGGACGCGGGGGCTCTCCGGCCGACCGTGTCAGCGCTGCCAATGTCTCCTCGACCACGGCGGCGTTACGCTCCGCGCGCAACCGCGCCAGCTTGTCGATCTGCAACTGCCGTACCGCTGAATTGTCGACCTTCAGCACGTCAATCGGCGCTTCTTTCGCGGGCCGGTACTTGTTGACCCCGATCACCGACTGGTGACCGGAATCGATGCGCGCCTGGGTTTTTGTGGCGGCTTCTTCAATGCGCATTTTCGGGATGCCGGCCTCGATCGCCTTTGCCATGCCGCCCAGTTCTTCCACCTCGCAGATGTGGCTCCACGCCTTGCGGGCCAGTTCCGCGGTCAGCCGCTCCACATAGAACGAGCCGCCCCACGGATCGATTACGCGGGTGGTGCCGCTCTCCTGCTGCAGGAACAGCTGGGTGTTGCGGGCGATCCTGGCAGAGAAATCGGACGGCAGTGCCAGCGCCTCGTCGAGCGCGTTGGTGTGCAGCGACTGGGTGTGCCCCTGCGTCGCCGCCATCGCCTCAATGGCCGTGCGCACCACGTTGTTGAACACGTCCTGGGCTGTCAGCGACCAGCCGGAGGTCTGGCAGTGCGTACGCAGCGACAGCGAACGCGGGTCAGCCGGGCCGAACGGCTTCATCAGCTTCGCCCACAGCAGCCGCCCAGCGCGCAGCTTGGCGATCTCCATGAAATAGTTCATGCCGATGGCCCAGAAGAAGGAGAGCCGCGGCGCAAAGCGGTCGATGCCGAGGCCCGCGCCGAGACCAGCGCGCACATATTCGACGCCGTCGGCGAGCGTATAGGCGAGCTCCAGGTCCTGCGTCGCGCCCGCTTCCTGCATGTGATAGCCGGAGATCGAGATCGAATTGAACTTCGGCATCCGCTCTGATGTGAAGGCGAAAATGTCGGAAATGATCCGCAGCGAGGGCACCGGCGGATAGATATAGGTGTTGCGGACCATGAACTCCTTGAGGATGTCGTTCTGAATGGTGCCGGCGAGCTTCTCGGGCGGCACGCCCTGCTCCTCGGCCGCCACGATGTAGAGCGCCAGCACCGGCAGCACGGCGCCGTTCATGGTCATGGACACGGACATGCGGTCGAGCGGGATACCGGAGAACAGCGTGCGCATGTCGTAGATCGAATCGATCGCAACGCCCGCCATGCCGACGTCGCCGCTGACGCGGGGATGATCGCTGTCATAACCGCGATGGGTGGCGAGATCGAAGGCGACCGACAGGCCCTTCTGCCCGGCCGCAAGATTGCGCCGGTAGAACGCGTTAGAGTCTTCCGCCGTGGAGAAACCCGCGTATTGGCGCACGGTCCAGGGCTGCGTCACGTACATGGTGGGGTAGGGACCGCGCAGATAGGGCGCGATACCGGGGTAGCCATCGAGGAAATCGAGCCCCGCAACGTCATGCGGCCCGTACACCGGCTTGACCGGGATGCCTTCGGGCGTGAGCCACGGTTCCGCCACGGCCTGTCCAGCCGGGACGGCCGCGTCGGCAAACGCAATGGCGCCAAAGTCAGGAATCTGGGTCATGGCACGCTCGACCGCTCAAAGGGTGAACCGGCCCTTTTGTTATATGGGTTGCGGCGCACAAAAGGCTATGCGTCATCAGGCTGGCTTTGCAGCGGACGGTCATTTTCCCACGGCTCCTTGACGGAAGGTCAAAAACATGTCCACCGGGCGAATCAGAGCAAGGGATCCCATAGCCCCGCAAGCGGGGAGAGGGAGCAGCAGCGGCGCGCGTGGCGAATCTACTTCGCCGGCGCTCGAAAAGGGCAAATCACCGCCTTGCGTCGCTCCGCCTTGTGCGGCGCGACAGAATATCTGACACTTGAGACAGAGAGAATTAGCACCCCTCCAGGAGATGCCCATGAAGACGATCGGTACGGCAGCCGTGCTGTCGCTTTTGCTCGGCGCCGGTGCCTCGGCGCAGACGCTCGACGATCTCAAGAACGACGGCAAGAACACCGACAACATCCTCACCTACGGCATGGGTTATGGCCAGAACCGCTACAGCCCGCTCCGGCAAATCGACAAGACCAACATCAAGCGGCTGGTGCCGATCTGGAACCTGAGCCTCGACAATCAGTGGGGCGAGCAGGCGCAGCCGATCGTCTATGACGGCGTGATGTACGTGACCAACGCCAAGGCGACGGTCGCGATCGACGTCGGCACCGGCCGGCAAATCTGGAAGACGCCGGTCGACTGGCTGCCGGAAACGCCGCGCGTGGTGTGCTGCGGCGTCTCCAACAAAGGCGCCGCCATCTACAACGGCAAGATCTATCGCACCACGCTCGACGCCTATGTGGTGGCGCTCGACGCCAAGACCGGCAAGGAGATCTGGAAGTCGAAGGCCGCCGAATGGCGCGACGGCTATTCCATGACGGTGGCCCCCCTCGTCGCCAACGGCGTGCTGATGACCGGCATCTCCGGCGCCGAATTCGGCATCCGCGGCTTCATCGACGGCTGGGACCCGGAGACCGGCAAACAGCTATGGCGGCGCTACACGATTCCGGGCCGCGGCGAAAAGGGTAACGAGACCTGGCCGCAGGATACCGACGCCTACCTCCACGGCGGCGGCTCCAGCTGGATCACCGGCTCCTACGATCCCGACCTCGATCTGGTCTATTGGGGCACCGGCAACGCGGCGCCTTGGGCGTCGGAGAAGCGGCCGGGCGACAACCTCTATACGGCGTCGGTGCTGGCGCTGCGGCCGAAGACCGGCGAGATCGTGTGGCACTACCAGTTCACCCCGAATGACGCCTACGATTACGACGCGGTGTGGGAATTGATCCTCACCGAACTTCCGGTCAACGGCGTCAAGCGCAAGGTGGTGATGCAGCTCAACCGCAACGGCTTCCTCTACGTGCTCGATCGCGCCACCGGCGCAGTCATCGCCGCCAACCCGTACGAGAAAGTGAACTGGGCGAGCCATATCGACAAGGAGACCGGTCGGCCGGTCGAGACCGACGTGGCGAAGAAGCTGCGCGCCGGCGAGCAGATCGAAATGTGGCCATCGACCCGCGGCGGCAAGAACTGGCCGCATGCGGCCTTCAACCCCGAAACCGGGCTGCTCTATGCCAACACCATCCACGAGGGCCGGCTCTACAAGCACCTCACCATCGAGGAGTTCAAGGCCGGGCAGCGCTACATGTTCATCGAGAATCTCAATATGCCCTCGAACGGCCAGCCGATCGGGCATGTCGACGCGATTGATCCGCTGACCGCTCAGCCGCGCTGGCGGGTGCCGCTCTATGACAACCAGTATTGGTCGGCAATGCTGGCGACCGGCAGCGGGCTCCTGTTCACCGGCAAAGAGACCGGCGAATTCATCGCGCTCGACGCCGACCACGGCAAGACGTTGTGGCAGTTTCAGACGGGGTCCGGCATCAATGCCATGCCGGTGACGTACACCTATAAGGGCCAGCAATACGTCACCGTGCTCTCGGGCGTCGGCGGTCTCTACTGGAACCTGGCGAAGGATAAGCTGAAGAACGTGGTGCCGGGCGGCTCGGTATGGACATTTGCGCTGTTGCCGAATTGATCCGTTTGGCGGTGCCACGGTGTCGTCGGATGGGCAAAGCGAAGCGTGCCTATCGCGGCGTTGAAGGTGGGCACGGCGCGATAGAATTGTCATTAATTGGCTGAACCGTGCCAGGCGCCTTTGCCCACCCGACAAGCGATCCAGTCGACCCAATAAATGATGCGATGTAATTTGTCCGCAAATTTGTATGCCGCAGTTATCGTCGGCACGCTCGCTGTCGCGGTTGCTGGCACGACCGCGTCGGCCCAGGACTTTCCGCCGGAGCGTATCCGAGAAGGCGCCGCGCTGTTCTCACGCAACTGCTCGCCGTGCCATGGCACTCGCATGCAGAATCCCGAAAGCGCTTTCGATCTGCGCCAATTTCCGCCTGACCAGCACGACCGTTTTGTTTCCTCTGTGACACGCGGCAAGAACCAGATGCCGCCATGGGGCGATTTGCTCACGGCGGAGGAAGTCGAGTCCTTGTGGGCCTATGTGATGACCGGTGAGCGCAAATAACCGCCGCCTTGCAATCCGGCACGCCCTGATCACGCGATCGAAAAAAGACTCTCATCTGGGCTACGCGCTCTGCCTTTAGTCCGCCACCACCGCGCCCTTAGTCCGCGACCACCGCGATCGCACTGATCTCGATCAGGTACTCCGGCGATGTCATCTTCGCGACCTCGACCATGGTGGATGCCGGAGCCGGCGTGCTGAAATACTCGCGGCGTATTTTGTGGATCTGGTCGAAATGCTCCATGTTGCGCACATAGACGTCGACCCGGCAGATGTCGTCCATGGTGCCGCCCGCGGCCTCGACCGCGGCTTTGAGGTTCTCGCACACCTGCCGGGTCTGCGCGTCGATATCGCCAACACCCGCGATGGAGCCGTCCGGACGGCGCGATGTCATGCCGGAGATGAACACCAGCCGGCCGCGGGCCTCGACCATCGTGGCTTGGGAAAAATGGCCGCTCGGTCGACGGATTTTTTCCGATGTGATCTGCTTCTTGGACATGGCCATGTTGTTTCCGGTGTTACCGGCCGTCCTGCTCGTCGGTGTACCAATCCGGTTTCACCACATAGTGAGGTCCGTCGTAGATCTCGATCACGACGGTTTCTTCGTGAGCGATGGCCGGTCCGTGCACATTGCCTTTCGGATTGCAGTAGAAGCTGCCGGCCGTTAGCACGATGCCAGTCTGGGTGTATTCGTATCGACCCGACAGGCAGATCATGAACTGGTTGGATAGATGATAATGCGGCGACGGAATTCCGGCGCCTTGCGCGAACCGGATCAGGGCAATTGAGGCACCGGTTTGCGGGTTTCGCCACAGCATTTTTTCCGACACGCCCTTGAGTGACTTTTCACGCCACGGCAGGGCCTTGCTGTCGATCAGGATTTCCTCGGGCTTCGGTGCGCCAAGCGGAAATATGTCCATTCGGTCCTCTCGATTCGATTTTCATAATAGAGCGGATTCTGCTGAACTGGAATCAGAGGGCGTTTACCAAATTCTCCCTGTCATTCGCGCGAAAGCGGGAATGCAGTAGCCCTCAGCACCACTGGGGAATACTGGATCGTCCGCTTTCGCGGACGATGACAACACGGTGTTTGCTTCCATCGGAACGAAATCCGTTCCAAAAACATGCCATATCACACCACAGCGGCCGCGCTCATCCAGCAATCTCGCCGCGCCGTTTCTTCACTGCCGGCGCCACCATGACAATTACAATGATCACGGTAATAACTATGAACGCGAGACTGATGGGGCGCGTGAGGAAGACTGTAGCGTCGCCCTTCGCCATCAGCATGGCGCGACGCAGGTGCTCCTCCATCATCGGGCCGAGCACAAATCCGAGCAGCAGCGGCGGCGCGGGGAACCCGAGCTTCGTCCATACGAAACCGAGTACGCCGAACAATGCCGTGAGATAAATCTCGAAGGATGAGTTGTTGACGCTGTAGATGCCGATCGCCGAGAACGCCATGATGGCCGGGAACAGCAGACGGTAGGGCACCGTGAGAAGCTTCACCCAAACGCCGATCAGGGGCAGGTTGAGCACGACCAGCATCAGGTTGCCAATCCACATGCTCGCAACGAGGCCCCAGAATAGCTCGGGGCGCTGCGTCATCACCTCCGGGCCTGGCTGAATGCCCTGGATCGTGAGCGCGCCGAGCATCAACGCCATCACGCCACTCGCCGGCAGCCCCAGCGTGAGCATCGGGATGAACTTGCATTGGGCGTCGGCGTTGTTGGCGGATTCCGGCCCAGCGACGCCCTCAATGGCGCCGCGGCCGAAGCGCGATGGGTCGGCGGCGACTTTCTTTTCCACGATGTAGGACGAGAACGACGCAATCGCCGGACCTGTGCCGGGCAGCACGCCGAAGAACGATCCGAGCGCGGTGCCGCGCAGGATCGGACCGATCGATTGTTTCATGTCGTCCCAGGTCGGAAACAGGTGCGTGACCTTGGCGCCAAAAATACTGCGCTGTTCCGGCTCGCCGAGGTTGGCGATGATCTCCCCCATTGCGAACATGCCGACCGCGACCACGATGAAGCCGATGCCGTCGGAAAGCTCAGTAATGCCGAAACTGAAACGCTGCACGCCGGTGTTGACGTCAGTGCCGACGATGCCGAGCAGAAGCCCGAGCGCCACCATGGCGAAGGACTTCGCCATATCGCCCTGGGCCAGCGCGGCCGCGGCGACCAGGCTCATCAGCATCAGGGAGAAATATTCGGGCGCGGCGAACTCCAGCGCCACATCGGCAAGCGGCGGCCCGAATAGCGCGATCAGCAGCGTGCCGACCGTGCCTGCGAAGAACGAGCCGATTGCCGCGATGGCAAGCGCAGGGCCGGCCCGGCCCTGCCGCGCCATCTGGTAACCGTCGATGCAGGTGACGACTGACGAGGTCTCGCCCGGCAGGTTGACCAGGATGGCGGTGGTCGAGCCGCCATACTGCGCGCCATAATAAATTCCAGCGAGCATAATCAGCGCGCCGACGGGAGCAACATTGAATGTGATCGGCAGCAAGATCGCGATCGTGCCAAGCGGTCCGATGCCGGGCAGCACGCCGATTAGCGTGCCGACCGATACGCCGATCAGGCAATACAGCAGGTTCTGCCACGACAACGCGACACCGAAGCCGAAGATCAGATTGTGGAACAAATCCATGTGTCACAGGCCGGCGATCAGCGGATAAGGCAGGCCGAGCGCCCATATGAAGAGCGCTACGCACATCACGGTGAGCAGCACCGACAGCGCCAGTACCTCGCCAATGCGGAACTCGGTTCCGGCCGCTGCCGAGCCGACGATCAGCGCCAGCATGGCGGGGATGAATCCCGCATGCTCCATCAGGATGCCGAACGCCACGAAGGCAAGCGGAAGGACGATGAGCGCGCGCAGCGACCAGTTGCCCTCGATCCTGGCTGAAGAGTGCAAGCCGCGCACTGCAAAATACAGCCCGAACACCATCAGAATGACGCCAAGGACCACCGGAAAGAAGCCCGCGCCCATGCGCAACGCGGTGCCGAACGGATAGTCGCGCGCAATGAACACCGCGACCGCTCCGATCGCAATCAGCATCACGCCGGACCAGAAGTCCTTAGAGTCGGGGAGGTTCACGGGAACAGATGACAGATGACAGATGACAGATGACAGAACGGGGACGAGAACAAAAAATGAGCTCCCGCAGGCGGAGGCGGGATAGAGGAAAGACCGGCGTTGCGGATTTATTCTTCACCAGCAGGTGGGTCAGTGTATTCATCGCATTCCCCGTGATATCTGTCCGCTGTCATCTGTCATCCGTCATCTGATATTCACTCCGCCTTGATGCCGCCCTGTTTGACGACCTTCTCCCATTTGTTCATCTCGCTCACCATGAAGCTGCCGAAATCAGCCGGCGTCATGGACTCCGGCGTGGCGCCCTCGTAGGCGAATTGCTTTTGCACCTCAGGCGACTGCTGCACCGCTTCGATCTCGCGGTTCACCCTGTCAACGATCGGGTGCGGCGTGCCGACCGGCGCCACGACGCCCCACCAGTTGACCGCCTCGTAGCCGGGCACGCCCGCCTCGGCTATCGTTGGTATGTCGGGCAACACCGGACTGCGCTCACGTCCGCCGGTGCCAAGCGCACGCAGCTTGCCGGCTTTGATCTGCGGCACCGTCTGCACCATCGACGAGAACATCACCTTGGTGTGGCCGCCCACGATATCGACCATCGCGGGACCACCGCCCTTGAACGGGACGTGCAGGATATCCACGCCCGCCATCAGCTTGAACAGTTCACCGCCGAGATGCTGGAAGCTGCCAATGCCGGCCGAGGCATACTGCAGATCGCCGGGCTTCTGTTTTGCGAGCGCCACCAAGTCCTTCACCGAATTGACTGGCAGCGACGGGTGTACCACCAGCACGTTCGCACCTTTGGCCAGCAGGCCGACCGGCGCGAAATCCTTGATTGGATCATAGGAGAGCTTGTAGAGCCACGGATTGACGGCGTGCGCCATGGATATGATCAGGAGGGTGTACCCGTCGGGTGGCGACTTTGCCACAACCTCGGTGCCGATCACGCCCCCGGCACCGCTGCGATTGTCGACCACCACCTGCTTACCGAGGCGCTCGCCGAGATGCGTTGCGATCAGGCGCCCCACCACATCGTTGCTGCCGCCAGGGGGAAATGGAATGACGAGCCGTATGGGTCGAACCGGATAATCCTGGGCCGAGACCGGGTTCGTGGGGGCCAGCATTGCGAATGCGAGGCCAATGGCCGTAGGCAACAATGCGCGCGGGTTGTTCATCAGGGACGTTCTCCCGGTTTTGTTATGGCCCAACTCTAACAGCAAACATCCGCGCCGCCGCCTGCCTCAAATGACCGCACAGGAAAGGCACGCAGCCTGAATAGAGGATCCGTAGCCCGGATGGAGCGGAGCGACATCCGGGACAAGTCTTTCCGCAAACTCCAGCGCCCCCGGATTTCGCTGTCGCTCAATCCGGGCTACATGCTACATGCCACGGGTCCGCCTTACACCACGATATCCCTCACCTGCTTCGCCCGTGCTGCGCACGCGCCCATAAGGAACGCAAGGTCGGTGCCGGTCGACACATAGCGCGCGCCCATCCGCACATATTCCTCCACCAGCTTCGGGCGCGTTGCAAGCCCGCCGACGCCCACATGCTTGCCGTGTCGTCGGCACACCGCAATGGTCGTCTCGTAGGCTTCGCGCACCTTCGGATGCTCGTATTGTTCCGGGATGCCCCAATCGCACAGGAGATCGTTGGTGCCGATCATCACCATGTCGATGCCCTCGACGGCGACGATCTCCTCGGCCTTGGCTAGTGCGGCCGCACTCTCGAACTGCACCATCACCATAGTTGCGTCATTGAGCGCCGCGAACGCCTCCGCAGCCGGAAAGGTGCGGAAATGCAGATGCGGCAGCCCACCGGCGACCGAGCGGGCGCCGAGCGGCAGGAATTTCGCTGCCTCCACCACCGCGCGGGCCGCTTCGGCCGAGGCAATATGCGGCGCGATCACGCCGAGCGCGCCGCCCTCCAGCACCCGCGTGATGTATTCCGGCGTATTGGCGGGCACCCGCACGAAGGGCGTAATGCCGGCCGCGAGCGCCGCCATGCAGAGCTGGCTGGTGGTTTCGATCGAGGCGCTGCAGTGCTCCATGTCCACGTAGATGGTATCGAAGCCCGCGGTCTCGGCGATCTGGGCGATCTCGATCTGGCGGACCAGGCGGACCGTCATAGATGCTACCACTTCGCCGCGGGCGAGCTTCTCCTTGACGTTGTTGCGCAGGATGTCGTCAATCATGTTCGTGCCGGGCTATTCGTGCGTGCTCCCGTCCGGCATCAGCGCGCCCTTGAAATTCACGCCGTCGACCTTGGCGTCGGTCAGGATAGCGCGCGACAATCGCGATTCTGAAAGATCGGCGCCGGTGAGATCAGCACCGGTGAGATCGGCGCCGAACAGGTCGGCGCCTGAGAGGTTTGCGCCCTTCAGGTTGGCCTCGCGCATCACCGCATCGATGAGGCCGGAATCCTCCAGGTTGGCGCCTTCCAGATTGGCGCGGCGCAGCGTCACGCCGATGAGGTTGGCGCGCTGGAGTTCGGCGCCCTTGAGTGAGGCATCGTCCAGCCGGGCACCGGTAAGGATCGCCTCGGTGAGCTTGGCGCTGTCGAAGATTGTCCTTATCAGCCGCGCTTTGCCCATCTTCGCCTCCATGAGGTTGGCCCCGGTAAGGTTGGCGACGCTCAAGTCCGATTCGTAAAACATTCCGCCCTGCACATTGGCGTTGGTGAACGAGGCGTTCTTGAGATCCGTCTTGTTGAGGTTGGCACCCGCGAGTTCGGCGTCGCCAAACTTGGCGCCGATCAGCCGGCTGCGGTGGAACACCGCACGGGTAAGGTTCGCGCCGGAGAAATCAACGCCGGCAAGATCGCGTCGCTTCAGCTGGGCCTTTTCGAGCACGCACTTGACGCAGGATTTGGTTTTGCCGGCAAGGAAATCGGCCTCGCCGTCCGCCCGCGACGCCACAATGCCGAGCACGAGCAGCGCACTCGCCAGCACTGCGCGGGACGATACGAAGAAAAGAGAACGCGACATGGCCTTTAATTCCGTTTCATCGCCCAATATGATGGCACGTTTCTATGCGCCGCCAAAGCGCGCGGTTCGCTCGTGGCGGCATCGTGCAGCTCGCGCCATGGAAGTCTGCTACGCCAAAACTTTGCGGATCCGAACCGAGTGATGAAGGGGACAATTCCATTGAACGCGGCGCCTCCTCTCCCTCTCCCCGCTTGCGGGGAGAGGGTCGGGGTGAGGCGGCCTTTCCCCAAGCTCAGACTCGCCACACAAGCTCAGACTTGTGGAGAGGCCCCCTCACCCGGAATGAGCGCGAAGGATGCGCTCATTCCGACCTCTCCCCGCAAGCGGGGAGAGGTAAAGGCTGCGGGACTGATCGCGGCTGTAATGCTCATCAGTGCCCTCTTGGCAATCACGACGGGATCGGCCCTCGCCCAAGCGGCCGGTGAGCGGCCGGTCAGGCACGAGGTGTGGGACATCCAGCTTGGCACCAAGGTTACGGATCAGCCGGACGATTATGTCGATTACGCCTGCGGCACCAATGGTGGACCGCCCTCGACACCGCTGACAGGCTGGAATGACTACCGCCGCTGCCGGCCTGAGCCGAGCGGGTTACGCGAAGTGTATTTCCGCTATGACGACGAGTTGGAATATTGGGCCAGGGCCAACAATCTCACCGCCCAGATGGAGCAGTATGTCGGCACCAAAACCTACGGTTTTCCGATCAACGTGTCGGCTTTGATCAGCGACGATGGCGTGGTGCGCGGCATCCGCATCGTCACCGACCCGCGCGATCCGAGTGGCGACCGCGATGAGGCCTATCTGCTGCGTAACTTCCTCAATGCGCGGTTCGGCCGCGAAGACTGGCATTGCGAGGACCTTCCGGCAGAGCCCGGCGAGACGCCGGTCAGCGGTATTTTCATCAAGCAGCGCTGCGAGAAGGACATGGAGGGCGGCGTGCATGGCCTGCTGTTGACGCGCCACCTGCGCAAGCCAGGCCAGAGCCAATATGACCCGCATTCGGGCAAAGAAACCACGAACCAGTTCGAGAGCAATGTGCGGTTTGAATTGACCAAGGTGAAGTGACCCAGCGTCAAATGGTGCGCTGTCATTTTGACAGGCGTAGCAGAGAAATCCACGCATCTCAGCAGTTTTTAGCCAGGCAAGCTCCGTCACGTTACGCGCCGATATGAGCTAATGCCGCGCGGATCGCCATGAACCACAGCGCGATGGTGGAGATGAGATAAAGATAGAACCGCAGGATGACGCGATTGAACGTGCAATGGACCGCGCTGTGCAGAACGCGAAACCCCGCGAAAATCCACCCGCCATAAACGTAAGTGGCGTCAACCTGATTTGTGGCGAAGAGATAAAGCGCGAGTGCATAGAACAGCACCGGCATCTCGAACAGATTTTTCAGGTTGTCCGACGGATTGGATAGGGCGGGCGGTGACAGCCGCGCGAGCGCGCCTGCCGCCGCAAGATCGTCTGGACGGAGCTTGTTGCTGTGGATGAAACTGATGCGGCGGACGTACATGTAGACCCAAACAATCAGCGTGAGAAACATCATGGTAAAGAAGGGACCAAAAATTGCCTGCTGGGCCATGCTATTCTCGCTGTTGAGGTGGAATGGGAGTTCGCGTTCCGCGGCCGCTTGTATAAGCCGGTCCGCCGCGCCTGCATAGGATCAGCATTCGGGCCGCGGCTTGCTACAGCGCATTCCGGTAAAACGAATCACCTGTCCACCGTTGTGCCCGCGCTTGTCGCGGCGATCGGGGTCTTTCTAGCCGAGCCTCAGCAAGCAAAGCGTGGATGACCGGGACAAGCCGAGCCATGACTCCGGAGAGGTGGTTCAATATGACCGCAATGCGCTCTAGGATTGTCGGCCAACGCAAAGCCGAAACAGGGAGGATCGTGATGAAGAGTTTCAAAGAAAGTTCGCGCATGTTCAGAATATTGCGGCTCGTCGCATTCGCGATTCCGGCGTTCGTACTCGCAGGGACTCCCAGCACGAGCCGCGGTCAGGAGCAGGTGACCAAAGCCGCCGAGCTTGACGATTGGAAGGTCGATCCGATGCGCGGACCGGTCGATCTCGGCCTCGCCGATCCGGCGCTGGTGGGCGCCATCGACGTTCATGTGCATCTCGATCCGGATGCACCTGGAGCCGGCGGAGTGATACGGGCGATCGACGTCTTCGATGCTCCCCCGCTCGCGAAATCTCGCGGCATGCGCGGCTTCGTATATAAGACGCATCAGGACGCCGGATCGGCGGGCGCCGCCTATCTGGTGCGCAAGCATGTGGCGCCGGGCTTCGAGGTATTCGGCCGGATGGCGTCGAACTACTCCACGGGAGGCGTTAACGTCGCGGCGCTTGAGCACTACTCCCAAATCAAGGGCGGCTGGGGCCGCATCTTCGAAATGCCGACCCGCGACTCCATCACGGCAACCACGCGTCCGGGCAGCATGGATCGGGCAAATCTCGAGCGGACCCGGCCCTGGATGCTGATGATGCCGGAAGGCACCCCGCCCTACATCCCGGTGTCGAAGAACGGCGAACTGCTGCCCGAAGTGAAGCACTTGATCGGTGTGCTCGCCAAGATCAGGACCGTGGACAGTAACGGTCGCATGGTGCTGGCGACCGGGCACGCGACGCCCGAGGAGCATCTCCTGCTGGCGCGGGAAGGCCGCCAGCAAGGCCTGAACGTGCTCCTGACTCATCCGGGTGATATTTCGCAATTGCCGGAAGTCGCGAAGCTCGGCGCCTTTATCGAGGTCACGGCCTCGAACATCTACAAGAACGAAGCCGGACGCACCGCGGCGGCCGCCCTGATCCGCAAGATCGGCGCCGAGCACATCATCATCTCGACGGACTGCGGCCAGACCGGCAACGTCTACCCCACCGACTGCCTGGCCCTGGCCGCTCGTGGACTGCGCGCCCACGGCATCACGCAACGTGAACTTGACCTGATGTACAAGATCAACCCGGCGAAATTGCTCGGGCTGCCGCCGCCCGAAGAGACCGCGTTGGTTTCAACCAAGGTGAGCCCGTGAGAGGGCGACTGGGGCGCTCGTCGATATGAAGTTGCGATGGTTTCTTTACCTCTCCCGCTTGTGGGGAGAGGTCGCCCCCATCCTTCCCTCCCCGCTTGCGGGGGAGGGTTAGGGAAGGGGCGGGTGATGGGGACTCTCCACAAGCTCGGACTCGCGGAGAGGCCCCCCATCCCTCTCCCCGCAAGTGCGGAGAGGGAGCAACGCGTTTCACATTCGTTCAATCCATCCGCCCCCCGGATTCAACTCCCCGGAATGATCCCCTTCGGCATCGCGATGCAATACTTCGCGATGTCGCCGGCGCGGGTGTACCAGACACGATCCTTGTCCTCGTGCTCGACGCAATGTCGGATTGCCTTGCGCAGCGGGCGGAGGCGGAATGGCTGGCCAACGATGAAGCCGTGTAGCGACAGTGCGAAGACCAGGGGCTGGCGCTCCGACTGCTCAAGCATTTCCTCGAACTGGTCCACGATCATGTCGGCGAATTCGCGGCCGGTGTGGTCGCGATGAGCGAGCGTACCGGCATCGTTCAGTTCCATCGGATAGGGCACCGAAAGCAGCGGCCCGGCGCGGGTCTGCATCCAGATCGGCTGATCGTCGAACGGCCAGTCCAACAAATGGGTGTAGCCGGCTTCCTTGAGCAGATCGGGCGTGACGGTGGACTCCATCGCCCCGGGCCCCATCCATCCGGTCGGCCGCACGCCAACGTGCTTCTCGATGATCTCGGTGCATTCTGTAATCGCGCGCCGCTCGTCGTCTTCCCACATGCCGCGCAGGAGCTCTGCATTGGTACGGCCATGGCCGACCACATCGTCGCCGCGCGCTTTGATCTTTTCAACGATGTCCGGATAGTTGTAGCAGACCGCGCTGTTGAGCAGGATCGTCGCCGGCAGCTTCAGCTCATCGAGGATTTCGAACAGGCGCCAGTTGCCGATGCGGTTGCCGTAGTCACGCCAGGCGAAGTTGCGTGTCGTCTGCTGGCCGCTGCGCACCGGGTCCATGCCGAGGCCCGCCTGAAAGGCGAAATGCTCGATATTGAGCGCCACGTAGAAGGCGAGACGCTTGCCATCGGGCCACGTGTAGTCCGGCCGCTTGACGATCGGCGAGTAGGCGTAGCGCGAGTGGCCGGGAAGTTTCAGCATCGGCGTTCTCCTGTGGTCGATGGAAGGGGCTCGGGCGGGCATTCGTATCATGCGTAGCCTGGATGGAGGGGACCGCCTTGGCGGTCCCGAAATCCGGGGCGGCCGAGGCAAATGGCGCGGGTGATTCCGGATTACGCTGCGGCTCCATCCGGGCTACAGCCCTACCCGCACGTGATCTCCTTCCGGCGTCAACCTGGCGCCAAACGGCTCGCTGGCCTTGATAATCTCGGCGAGCGTCTCGCCTTCGTCGGCGAGCCGGCACAGGTAGGTCTCGTTGCGATCGTTATGGCGCACGAACTGGAACGTCGCGGATTCAACGCCGCCCTCGCCTGCCGTAATGCGCGCCATCATGCCGACCCAGCTATCGTGCCGACGACCGCCGTGGCCGGTGTGAAAGGAGAAGCTGCCGAGCCCGTAGAAGATCGGCCGTCCCTTGTAGACTTCGACGGGCAACGAATAATGCGGACCGTGGCCCACGACGATATCGGCGCCCGCGTCGATTGCCGCGTAGGCGATTTCCTTCATGTACTGCAGCACCTCCTTGCCGAGCCCCCAATGGCACGACGCCACCAGTACGTCCACGCGGGGACGCAGCGCCGCAATGTCATCGCAAAACCAGCCCAGATAGTCGGCATCGGCCCACGTGATGATTTCGGGCGCAACGCCGGGCCGATTGGGCGGCGGCACGCCAATGCGCGTCTTGAACACCGGCACTTGATACGCCGTGTGGCCGCGGATCACCGCGATGCCGGCAGCATCATTCTGGGCTTCATGGTTGGTCGGCCAGTAGACCGAACTGCGCTGCAGAAAGCCGCAGCGGACGCCCGCCCGCTCGATAACGACCGGCGCCCGTGCGGCCGCGAGGTTGGCGCCGGCGCCGGTATGCAACACGCCGAGTTCATCCAGCCGCGCGATGGAAGACAGAATAGCGGCTTCCCCGTAATGCACGTTATTGGCGACGCCGACCACCTGGATGCCGGCGAGCGTCAGCGCCTTGCCGGACTTGGGATCGGCAAAAAACCCCTCATTGGCCACCGAGTGCCCGGGCGGCGGCCCATAGAGGCAGCACTCGAGATTGCTAAACACCACATCGGCTTTGCGAAACTCGTCCGCGACCCTTACGAAGGGCACGCCCGGATCGGCGACATTCATCAGGTTCACGTCGCCGGTCATGATCATGCTGACCGAGGTCATTCATAAGTCCCGATCACGCTTGAGTCTGGACATGTTCCAATCTAGTAGTAACGCACTCTCACACGCAACGCGGGCGTGATGAAGCTATCCCCATGCGGCAACTCCTCATTGTTGGATGTGGCGGACACGCGAAGGTCGTGACTGATCTTGTTCGTGCCCGGGGTGACTACAACGTAGCAGGGTTCATTGCGCATGACGCGAGAAGGCCAACCCGATCCGACATTCCGTTGCTCGGTTGCGATAACGATTTACCGAAGCTAAGGCAGCAAGGCATTGTCAATGCGGTCGTCGCGGTTGGGGATAACGGGCGCCGTCGGGACTTGGGAATGCATCTGATCGAGCTAGGATTTAACCTTGTCACCGTTGTCAGCCCAGCGGCGACGTTGGCACCTTCCGTTCAGTTGGGTGCCGGAGTTGTTGTAATGGCAGGCGCCGTTATCAATGCGGAATCTCGCATCGGCTCTCACGTGATCATCAACACGCATGCGTCCGTGGACCACGACTGCGTTGTCGGTGAAGCGGTCCATTTGGCGCCTGGCGCGGTCCTGACCGGTAATGTGAAAATCGACCGCCTTGCTTTTATTGGCGCCGCAGCTTCCGTGATCCCGAATGTAACGATTGGCGAGAGGGCCATCATTGGCGCCGGCTCATGTGTCATTCGAGACATACCGGCTGGCGCAACCGCATGGGGTGTCCCAGCAAAGGTCATGCGCAATGGCGAGCCGCGTTAGTCACGCATCCCAGCCTCCCGATGTTGCTACGGAGCATCGACGAATCTCGGTAGCGCAACCCATTCTGGACGGACGGGAACTCGAATACGTGATGGAGTGCCTGCACTCTACACGAATCTCATCGATCGGACGCTTCGTTGACGAATTTGAACGGGCGCTAGCGGACTATTGTGGCGTGCGGCATGCCGTTGCGACATGCAATGGCACGGCGGCATTGCATTTATCGCTTGTTGCGCTCGGCATCGGACCTGGTGACGAAGTCATCGTGCCGACCTTGACGTATGTCGCCACGGCAAATGCTGTTCGCTACTGCAACGCCACACCGGTCTTCGTGGATTGTGATCCGCTGACGTTAAATCTCGATCCGACAGCCGTCGCGGCACGGATCACTTCACGCACCAGGGCGGTAATCCCAGTTCATCTGTATGGTCATCCTGCCGACATGGCGCCGATCATGAAGCTTGCAGTGCAGCACGGCTTAGCGGTCATTGAGGATGCGGCCGAAGCGATCGGAGCGCGCTATCGAGGCCAACAAGTTGGTGGCATCGGCACATGCGCTACATTCAGCTTCTATGGCAACAAGATTGTGACGACTGGTGAAGGTGGCGCCGTGACAACCAACGACGACACTCTGGCCAAACTGTTGCGGACCTATCGCGGCCAGGGCATGGACCCAGAACGCAGATACTTTTTTCCCATCGTCGGATTCAATTATCGGATGCCTAACATCGTGGCGGCGATCGGCGTCGCGCAGATGGAGCGAATCGAACAGCACCTGGGCCTACGGAAGGCTGTTGCGGCCGGATATCGGAAGCGGCTGGGTGCACTTGCTCCGCGCATCGTGTTGCCGACCGCGGAGGATTGGGCAGATCACGCCTGGTGGATGTTCACCATCATGCTGACCGACCGAGCAACTATAGGCCGCGACGCCGTCATGCGACGTCTTGAAGATTGCAGCATCGAGACTCGTCCGGTATTCTATCCCCTGCATACAATGCCGCCCTATCGCGAATATGGCGCTGGCGCTTTTCCGAATTCCGAGCAATGTGCCGCGCGCGGCATAAACCTTCCGACTCATGGTGGACTGACGGAGGCAGATCTGGATTACATCTGCTCAGTGCTTGGGGAAATCCTCGCTTAAGATCGCGCGGGAGATCATTTCAGAGTTGCCGTTTTCGCGGCTGTCAGTCAGGAGGACATCCTGTTAAGCTCAACGGAAGGTCAGGGAAAGCCCAAAAATGCCAAGGGTGATTTCATTTCACCGGGCGTCCTCGCCGCCGAGTTCTTGCAGGCGCGTGCTGCCGTTCGAACTCCGTGGAGCATCAAAATTAAGGCGCAACTCACGCGGCCCGTCAAAGAATTGCGGCGCGCGGGCAGACGCTTGCGCGCACTGGCATCCCGCGTAACGAAAATCTTGCGTTAGGGCTGATCAAGAAGCCGTCGAGATCGAAGGTGCACCCCCGGGCCAGCGCATTCAAAAATTCCTGAGATAAACGCTCCATGAGAATTGGCTTGGTTTCCTCCGCAGTCCCGTTAATCCAGGGTGGCGGCCGATTTATCGTCGATTGGCTGGCTCCCAAACTCATCGAGGCGGGCCATCAAGTGGAGACCATTTGGATTCCACAGACCGACGATCCCGAAACCCTTTTTCAACAAATGCTCGCTTTCAGACTGATCGATCTGAACGACAGTTGCGACCGCATCATTACGTTTCGTCCCCCTGCGCATGTCATTCCGCACCACAACAAGATCGTTTGGTTCATCCACCACTTTCGCGCGTTTTATGACCTGTGGCAGACGGAATACTGTGCCGTGCCGAATACGGAATACTGGAAATCTTTCCGCCGCACGCTGATGGCGGCCGATACCAAGGCGTTGAACGAGGCCCGCAAGGTCTACACCAATTCGGCGGTTGTCGGACGGCGGCTCAAACAATTCAACGGCATAGACTCGGAGGTACTGTATCCTCCGGTTATGCAGCCGGAACGTTACTTCAGCGTCGGATACAGCGATTCAGTTGTAATGATTTGCCGATTCGAACATCACAAGCGCCAGCATCTAGCCGTCGAAGCGATGAAATATGTAAAGACACCGGTTAGACTGCACATCGCGGGAATGAGCAGCGGCGAAGAAGAAAAGTATGTCCACTTGCTGCGTAAAACCGTGATGCAGCATCGGTTGGCCAATCGTGTAACGCTCGATTATAGGTGGATATCCGAGTCGGAAAAGATTTCGTTGCTATCATCGGCGCTGGCTGCAGCGTATGTGCCCCTTGATGAAGACAGCTATGGATACCCGACGGTCGAAGCCGCTTTGGCTTCAAAGTGCACTATCACAACCTCGGATGCCGGTGGCGTTCGGGAATTCGTGTCGGACGGGGTTTGCGGAGTCATAACGGCTGCTGATCCGCGATCACTCGCGGAGGCCTTTGACCGGCTCTGGAGCAACAGAAAACATGCAGGTGAGCTCGGGAGCGGTGCGCGCGCGCGCGTCGATGAGCTGAAAATAAGCTGGGCCGACGTGGTAAGGAGATTGACCGGGTGAAGGTCCTGGTTCTGACGAACATGGCGCCCTTTGTCTGGGGCGGCGCCGAAGAGCTAACGCACCACCTCGTGGTCAATCTGCGACTGCGGGGCCTAGAGGCGGAAGCCTTTCGAATTCCGTTCAAGTTTGAGCCGTACGAACGGCTGGTGGACGAGATGTTCATTTGCAAATCACTGCGTTTGCGAAATGTCGACCTCGTGATTGCGCTTAAGTTTCCGGCGTATCTTGTTCCGTTCGAGAATAAGGTTTTCTGGCTTCTGCATCAATATCGCCAAGCTTATGATCTGTGGGACGCAAAGCAGTCGAATATTCCGGATACAGATCGCGGCAGACAAGTGCGGCGACTGATCATTGAGAATGACAATACCTGCTTCTCAAGCCGAACAAAGATCTATGTCAACTCAAAGGTCACTGCCAGTCGCCTCAAACGATATAACGGCTTTGATTCCGAGGTCCTTCATCCGCCACTGAACGATCCCGAACTGTTTTCGAATGTGAACGACAATGGATACATCATTGCTCCTGGTCGAGTAAATGGCATGAAACGTCAGTGGCTGATCGTCGATGCCATGCGATACCTGCCGCGCGATACACGGCTGATCGTGGCCGGGCCACCTGACAGTGAGGAAGATGCGACGCGTCTGCGCCGGATCATTGCCGAGTGGAATATCGAAGACAGGGTGAAACTCGATCTTCGCCTTATTCCGAGGCGTGAACTTGCCGAACTTGTCGGCCGTTCGCGTTGCGTTGCCTATGCGCCGGTCGACGAGGACTCTGTCAGTTACGTTGCCATGGAGAGCTTTCAGTGTTGCAAGCCGGTAGCGACGACCAGTGATTCCGGGGGCGTCCTGCACTTGGTGGAACACGAACATTCCGGCTGCGTCGCACAGCCAGACGCAAAGGCGTTCGCCCAGGCGCTGGCATACCTTCTTGAGAATCCGGAGCGGGCCAGAAAAATGGGGCAGGCCGGGCACGAGCAATGGCGTTCCCGAGGCATCAACTGGCCGACAACCATCGATAAGTTGTTAGCGGGGAGGCGTTAGTGCGCATCGGATGGGCGACGCCGTTCAACGTCCGATCGGCGATTGCGAAATACAGCCGTGACCTGTGCGTGGAACTGTCGCTCCGGGGAGCCAAGATTGAAATTCTGAGGACTGAAACGGGCGAGGGGGCGAAATTCGATGTATTGCCGACAAAGCTAGCGCTGCATTCCGCCGATCATTTTGATGACGCCACGTTGCGACGCCGATTCGATCTTTGCGTGGTCAATATCGGTGATCATTTTCCATTTCACTATCATGCGCTGGATTTGATGCTGCAGCGACCCAGTGTGGCAATTTTTCACGATGCCTCGGTCGTCAACTTGATAAATGGACTACGCAACGTCGGATATCCCGTCGACCAATGGAATGTCCGGTTTGGAACGGGCGCAGCCGAAGGGCCTGAGCGCCCGGAAATAGATTTCCGGCCTCTCCGGTTTTTAGCTTCCCTCGCGCTCGCAGCGGTTGGACATGGGCCCCACTATATCCGTGCACTCGAGGACTCCTGTCCAGGTCCAGTGGCAGAGCTTCCATTATGTCAAGCGTCGGATGAACCGATCGAGTGTGCGCGTGCCCACGCCGACCGTTTTCTGATCGTTACTTTTGGCGTGATCAATCTAAACAAGCAGGCGTCCCGCGTTATCCGTGCGATCGCTTCGTCGGATCGCCTGGGGAAACGGGCGTTGTACCGTCTCGTTGGTCAGATCGCTCCAAAGCATAAGGTTTTGCTCGCCAATCTTGCTTCAAAGCTGGGCGTCGATTGCGAGTTTTACAATGGCTGGATTCCTGACCACGAACTCGCCTGCCATCTGACGGATGCCGATGCGATTTGTTGCCTGCGTTTTCCGGTCCTCGAAGGTGGCTCAGCGTCACTGATTAGAGGACTCTATGCCGGACGACCGCTGATTATTCCTGACTTCGGTTCCTATTCGCGGGTTCCGTCAGAGCTTGCTTGGAAGGTATCCTGCGACGATGATCCCCGGCCAGTCCGTACCGCCTTGGAGCAAATCGCGGCCGATCGGCCGGCAGCCGACGCTCGGGCCGTGGCCGCCCTTCAGTGGGCGAAGAGGACCTATTCTCTGGCGGCCTATGTGGATGCCCTGTTACCATTTCTGAGGCGCGCCTTGGACACTGCGCCGTACGCCGAAGCGGGCCGCACGATCGGCAACACGCTCGTCGAGATGGGAGTCGAATGGAGAGATCCGATCTCGCTGCGCCTGGCAAAGGCCGGCTCTGATCTGTTCGACGAGGCGGATTGACTTCTGCAGACTTGTCGCCCGACCAGCCACATACGCCGCCAAAACGCGCATGCGTTTCCCACGATGGGTCTCGCGTCGCTCAACCATTCATGGCTTGACATCATGGCTTGAGGTACTTGAACCCCTGCTCCTGCAATTCCACCAGCCGCACCACGCCAGCTGGAACGATCACCGCTTCCTGGATGATCGGGATGGCCTTGCCTTCGGCCTTCTCCATGGCGCGCTTGGTGTTGTTGCAGGCGGTGAAAGCGAGCTGCGGCACCCTCGCCCGAGTTGCCCGGATTTCGTCCTTCACCGGCGACGTATCGTCGCGCAGCATGTGAAGCCCCGGGCCGTAGCAGACGATCTCGATCGCGATCTCCTCGGCCATCGAGGCGTATAATTCGTAGGCGTTACGCGAATTTCCAAGCGCCAGCCGCATCACAGCGGGATCATTCTGGTCAACATGGATTGCGAGCTTGTGCTGCTTCTTCTCGGCCGCGGCACGTGCTTTGCGGCCGAACAGCGGGGCAACCGCCAACGCCGCAACGCTGATTTTGAAGATCGATCTGCGATCCATGCGCGCTCCTCCGGAGTTTGATTTTGGAGAGCCACGATATCAGAACCGAACCTGTCATTGAAATAGGCGAGGTTCGCGCATTCGGAAAAGCCAATAGCGGCCTCCGCTCTCGACCGACCCAGCGCTTTTGTGGCGCAGCTTGTATTTACCGGTCGGCCGCTGAATTCCCTGCCGGCAGGGAATTGGGCAGGGTTTTCGGATCATTGCAAATTCGCAGGTTCCAGAGTGGTTTCACATGGCATTTCCAGTGATTTGCAGCAAATTCCCTGGGCCGGCGGGGCAGGGAATTCGACTCGCCGGGGCAGATAATCCCGTTGTTAACGCACGGGCTCGCATCGGGGCAGGGAATCCCCCCAGCTCCGATTCGTTTTCACTGTATCGATCCACAGTCCGCTGGCGACGTCGCTTGGGTCGGAGCCGGGTGGCTGCTAGTGCTGCCTTAGCATGAAGTGCCCCGATTCGGGCCAAGGCGCAAGCCAGACGGCAAGTGCAATGAAATTTGTTCACGCCGCGGATCTCCACCTGGACAGCCCGCTCCGCGAACTGTCGCGTCAGGATACCCGCCAGGTCGAGCGGCTCCGGCGCGCCACGCGCGAAGCTTTCGAGCATTTGATCGATCTGTGCATCGATCAAGAGGTCGCCCTGCTGGTGCTCGCCGGCGACCTCTACGACCACGATTGTCCGAACATGCAGATCGCCGTGTTCCTTCGCAACCAGCTGAGGCGGCTGGAGCAGAAGCGGATTCGCGTCGTGATCATCAAAGGCAATCATGACGCCGACAACAAGATCACCAGTGCCCTGTCGCTGCCGGAAAACACCCGCATGCTCGGCGAGCGAAAGCCGGAGACGGTTACGTTCGACGATCTGCCGGTGCGCGTTGCGGTCCATGGCCAGAGCTTCAGACCCGGGCCGATCACTGAAAATCTCGCATCGTCCTATCCGGCATCGCTGCGCGGCTACTACAACATCGGCCTCCTGCACACCTCGCTCGCCGGAACCGCAGACCACGACGCGTATGCGCCATGCACCTTGGAGGAATTGACCACCCGCGGCTACGACTACTGGGCGCTCGGCCATATCCATAAGCACGCCGTTCTTGCCCACGATCCATTCGTGATCTTCCCCGGAAATCTCCAGGGCCGGCATACCAGAGAGACCGGCCCCAAGGGCTCGTTCCTGGTGGAGGTCGACGACGCCGGCCGGACGTTGTCGGCCGATTTCGTTCCCCTCGACGTGGTCCGCTGGCATCGGGTGGAGGTCGATCTGGAGGGCCGGCACGTCGAGGCCGAACTGGTCGAAAGTGTACGGGGGGCCTTGACCCGGGCCTGTCGAGACAGTGACGGGCGCCCCGGCGCCGTTCGCGTGATACTCGCCGGCCGCACATCGCTTCACCCGCACATTGAGCGCCGACCGCACCGCCTGCGGCAAACGGCGCTCGAACTCGCAGGCGAGATCGCCGGCGATGACCTGTGGATCGAAAAGATCGTCAACAACACTACTCCGCTCGGTGAGCGGATTGACGCAATCCCGAATGAGCAGACCCACGATCTCGTCAGCATCATGCAGGAAATCGCCGGCAACCCTGCGCTGCTGGGGCCGCTGTTGACGAAAGAGCTCGAATCATTGCGAACCAAACTGCCGGGGGAATTGAAAGAGCTCCCCTGTCTGAAACTGATCGAAACTCCGGGTCTGTGCAGGGAAGTTCTGAACAGGCTCGAACCGCAACTCGCCGCCCGTCTTGCCGGCGAGGAGGATGGGTGATGCGCGTCACCGGGCTCCACCTGCGTGCGTACGGCCACTTTACGGGCCATTCGCTGGACTTCGGGACGGCACCGGGCCTCCACCTTATCTACGGCAACAACGAAGCGGGAAAGAGCACAACCCTGCGGGCCCTTTCCAGCGTGTTGTTTGGCTACCCTCATGATGTCGTCGACGGCTTCAGGCATGATGCCAAGGATATCGCGATCGGCATAGACCTCCTTGCCAGCGATAGCCGTCGGTTGTCGGTCGTGCGCAAGCGCCGTGGCAAGCACGCGCTTGCCGCCGCCGACGGATCGCCCCTCGATGAGGGCGCGATCGAGAGTTTTCTCGGTGGCGTATCTCGAGACGTGTTCGAAAAGGTGTTCGCACTCGATCACCGTCGGCTGCACGAGCACGCCAAGGCCCTGCTCGCCGACGGCGGATCCCTTGGCTTCAGCCTCGCAGAGGCCGGATCGGGCATCGCGGGCCTCAAGGCCGTGCTCGACAAGCTGAAAGCCGAACGCGCGGCCTTGTTTCTCGCCGGGGGCTCCAAACCAAAGCTGAACCAGGCCATCGCCCAGCTCATCGACCTGCGCAAGGAGGCGCGACGGCGTATTGTGTCGCCCGCCGACTACCGGATCCGCGAGAAGTGCGTCCAAGAGCTGGATACGAAACTCCGGGAGATGCGCAACCGGCGCAACACTATCGAATCAGAAATTGTCCGGCTGCAGCGCGTCGAAAAAAATCTACCATTGCGAGCCGAGCATCAGGCGCTGACACAGCGGATCGAGGCTCTCGAGGACGTGCCGATCCTGCCGCCCGAGTTTGCGCAGCGGCGCGTCAAAACCCAGACCGATCTCGACGCCGCCCGCGACGACATCGTTGTTACGTCTGCTGCAGTTGAGAAACTGGAGCGCCGCATTGCGGCAATTGCGCTTGACGAGACCATTTTGGCCCGCAGCGAGGAGATCGATAGACTCGCCCAGAGGCGCCCTGTCATTGAGGGCTACGAAACCGACAGTCCGAAACGGGAAGCGGAACGGGCGCAGCTTTTTGCGGTTGTGAGAGACCTGCTGCGCAAGGCCGAGCTCAACGGCGGTTCAGGAAATTTGGCCGACATGCTGCCATCGGCGCTCCGGCGAAAGGCGATCCAGGCGCTCGCGGATGCCGGCATAAAGCTTGTCGCTCAATTGGTAACGGCTCAGGACAATGCGGAAGCGGCAGGCCGCGCCCTGAACAAGGCACGCGACCGCGCCGTGCAACTTCCTAAGCCCAGCCCGGTTGGCGATCTTTCCCGGGCGCTTGCGGCAGCCGACAAGCTTGGCGATATCAGCGCCGAGGTTGCTAAACGAACCCGTGCACTTGAGAGAAAGACGAAGGCGCTGAGCGAGACCATCATCGGCCTGGGTCTAGGAACCGATCGGGTATCCGCGTTACGGGAACTCGCGGTCCCGCCGGAACAAGCGGTTACACGTTATACCGAATTGCTCGCGGCGGCGGACCGGCAGATGCAAGCCGTGCGCGACACCTGCGCGCGACTTGATGCCGAGATCGCCGACGCCGACCGGCGGATCGCCGCGCTGAAAACGGCCGGCGGCGTTGCCACCGAAGATGACTTGACGGCCGTTCGTAAGGCGCGCGACCAGGGTTGGGCGCTCGTGCGTGGTGTGTACATCGATCGCCACTCCGGCTTGGAGGAACTTGCACATCGCTTCGCGCCCGACGGCCGGATTGCCGACACCTATGAACGGCACGTTCGTGAGGCCGACCGGTCCGTTGATGTCATGCGGGCCCATATCCGGGAGTCGACTGAGCTGTCGGTTCGCCGACGTCAGAAAGCCGACCTGGAAGCCGAAAGGACCGACGCAAAGGCGACCTTGGACACCGTTGGCGCCGAACGCGACGTCATCCTGTCGGAATGGCGGTCCCTCTGGCCCGCCCGCTTCATCACAGTGCAGTTGCCCACCGAAATGAGGGAATGGCTCGCCAGACGCGCCAGCGCGATCGCGCAGGCGGATGATCTTGAAGGAGAGCGCGACGCGATCTCGGACCTTGTGGAAAAGGAGCGCGAGGCGCAACAAGCGCTGGCCGTTGCGTTGGCTGGATTCAGCTCCAGCGCGGATGACGACGGACTGGATGCCCTGCGAGATCAAGCACGGAGCATCATCCACGACGCGGCCGAAGCCAAGACACTGCACGAGAAAGCCGCAGAGGCCGTGCGCGGACAATTGGCGCGCAAGACCGACGCGGATGAGGCGGCAGAGAAGCTTAGAACTCGTATCGATAGGTGGAAAGTGGACTGGGGGGCTGCGCTTACGGAGGCCGGGCTGCCACCCGATCAGACGATCGAGGGGGCCTCTGCGACCTTGGATGTTATAAATGAACTTGATATCGTCAAGTCCAATATTGATGGACTGACCCACCGCATCGAGGCGATGAGGCACGATCGGGATGCGTTCCGCGACGCTGTTGCCACGATCACCGAGACCTTATCCGGCGTCCCAAGAAGGCCGGCGGTGGAAACTTGCCGATGGTTGAAGGACCGCCTCGACGCGGCGCGCGATGCCGAGAGGGAACTCAGGAGCCTTGCGGAGCAATTAGAGGATAAGAGGACCAACCGCGATCGCCTCAACGATAAGCTTCATCGCAGCGAGGCGGCGCTTGATACCCTGTGCGCGCAGGCTGGCTGCGCCGGTGCCGACGAATTGGCGGAAATCGAACGCAAGTCGATGGAGAAACAAGGCGCCCTGTTGGCGCGCGCGAAGATCGAGACGCGCGTTCGGGAAAGCGGCGGTGGACGTGATTTCGCGGCTCTGTTTGAGGAATGTGACGATGTTGCCTCGGATCAGATTGCTGGCGACATTCTCAGCCTGAAGGCAGATCGTGAGAACGCCGAGAGCGAGATCGACAAGCTCCTAACCGATCGCGCGGCGCTGCAAGCCGACTTCGACAACCTACTGGCGCAAAATCAGGCCGCCGACCTCATGCAGGAAGCCGCAGCCGTCGAAGCGGAAATCGCCGATGCGGTCGAAGCTTATGTCGACCTCACGGTCCAGGAGACACTTTTGCGTAAGGCGATTGATATCTACCGCGACCGCAACCAGGGCCCCATTCTCATGCGTGCCAAGGGTCTGTTCGCGGAATTGACCGATGGCGCGTACATGGGCCTGCGCGCCGACATCAATGAAAAAGGTGAACCGATCCTCATCGCGGAAGATGCAAATCGCAGCCTCGAAATCGACGCTCTCAGCGACGGCACCGTCGACACGCTATACGTGGCGCTGCGTCTTGCCGTCGTGCAGGAACACAACGCGACGCACGAGCCACTTCCGTTCGTTGCTGACGACTTGCTGCTCAACCTGGATAACAACCGCGCCCAAGCCGCGCTGCGGACGCTGGCGGCGATTGCCGCATCGGGCCAGGTGTTGCTGTTCACCCATCACGCCCACATGCTGGACCTTGCGCGGATCGCGGTGCCGCCACCGCTCCTGATCGAGCATCACCTCGCGCCGGCGTTGAGCGAAAAGGAGGGCCGTCGGATAGCGGTCTGATGCCAGCCTGGGTTAACTGCGACCCATCAAGGCAGTCATTCCGCGGCGCCACCGTCAGATGGCGATCCCGGAATCCATAACCACTGGATGGAGAGGTATGGATTCCGGTCCCTCCCTGCGCTCGGGACGCGGAATGACGCGTCGACAATCCTGAACGCCGATCGACACCCGAATTCCTGCGCACATTATGCGCTGGCGGGACCGACCGGCTTCGCATAGGCTTGCCGGAAAACCCGGGAGGAACTGCCGTGGCGGCAAATCTGGTCGGAAAGCTGTTGATTGCCGGCGCCCTCGGCGCGGTGGTCGGAGCAGCCGTTGTGGCCGCGGCGGCGCCGGAGTTCAACACACGCGGCAACCGCTTCAAGCCGCTGAGCTACGCCGAGCTTACCCCCGAACAGCGGGCTTTCGCCGACAGGGAAATCGCCGGCGGACGCAAGCCGGAAAACGGCCCCTTCAACATCTATTTGCGCAGCCCCGAAATGGCGGAACTGTCGCGCCCGCTGAGCGATTATCTGCGTTTCAGAGCGCCGACACCGCGCAAGCTCAAGGAAATCGCCATCATGCTGACCGCGCGGTACTGGGGCGGCCAATACGTGTGGTACTCGCACCGTCAGCAGGCGCTGGACGCCGGCCTCAGCCCCGCCTTCATTGCCTCCCTGGCGGCCGGCGAGAGGCCAGTAGACATGTCGCCGGACGAGGCGACCATGTACGATTTCACCACGCAGCTCTTGAGCACGCGGCAGGTGAGCGATGCCAGTTTCAAGGCTATGAAGGCGCTCGTCGGTGAGCGCGGCATTGTCGAGCTGGTCGCCCTCATGGGCCAATACACCGGTCTCACCATGCTGTTCGTGGTTGACCGTTATCCGGTGCCAACGGGTGCGCCCGACGAAGTCAACAGGCCGATGTGAGCAAGGAGATGTAGCCCGGATGGAGCGAAGCGAAATCCGGGGGGCGGCCTATCAGCATTGGCAAGTCCATTCCCGGATTTCGCTGCGCTCAATCCGGGCTACGAAGTCATAAGGAAAAACAATTGGAGGAACATCATGAGGAGTTGGTCGATCCCCGCAGGCCTCGCAGGCGTTTTGGGACTGCTGGTCGTTTCGTTCGCAGTGCCGGTGCAGGCAGTCGAAATCACGGTGTTGGCGGGTATGGGCGTGATATCCGGCGTGAGCGATCTCGCGCCAGCCTACGAGAAACTGACCGGTCATGCGGTGATCGTTAGATTCGAGCAGGCCGCCGCGATGAACGAGAAGATCAATTCCGGTGCGCCGGCCGACATTGCGGCGCTGCAGCCCGAGCAGGTCGATAACTTCATCAAGCAAGGCAAAATGGTGGCTGGCACCAAGACCAATTTCGCCCGGGCCGGAGTGGGCGTTGCCGTAAAGACTGGCGCGTCAAGGCCCGACATCAGCACCGTCGACGCATTCAAGAACGCGATGGTCAACGCCAAGTCGATTGGCTATTCGCAGGGCGGCAGCGGCATCATTGCGGCCAAGGTGATGGAGAAGCTCGGCATTGCGGATCAGTTGAAACCCAAGACCAAGTTCATCAACGGGCTTCCGGTTGCCGAGGCGGTGGCGAAAGGTGAAGTTGAAATCGGGCTGCAGCAGATCAACGTCATCATCCCTGTCGAAGGCGCCGATTACATCGGACCTCTGCCCAAAGAACTGCAGGACACCGTCCGCTTCTCGGCCGCTGTCCTCACGGTTTCGAAGCAAAAGGAAGTTGCGAGGGCGTTTCTCAATTTCATCGCCTCTGCGGATGCCGGCCCCTTGCTGCGCCGGAGCGCAATGGAGCCCTGGCATTAGTGTCTCGTTTCAACTACTTGATTGCTGTTAATGTCGCCGCCCGCGAAAAGCGGGCGATCCAGCAATCCGCGAATGAGCCAGGGAATACCCTTTTTCCATTCGCCGCATCGTGGTTACTGGGTGCCCCGCTTTCCGTGGGGCATGATATCGGAACGGAATGAAGTGTTAGAGTCGCGATATTAAGCCGGTTCCGCGCCGATTTAATTCATATGGTCGTCATGCGCGGGCTTGACCCGCGCATCCATCAAAAAGATGGACCCGCGGGTCAAGCCCGCGGGCGACGTGGGAAGGACGGTTTAAGCGGTACGCTCACATCGGCACGACGCCTTCGCGGCCGACATTGACGCGCGCGGCGCTAAACGTTCCGTCCGGATTCTTGGTGGCGGCTACGACGCTGACGGCGGCACCCGGCTTGAGCTCGCTCTTGTCGCCGACTTCATAGCGAACAATCGGAACGTTCGGCCCGACGATGATCTTCTTCTCGCCGTCCTTGTATTTCACCGTGATGACTGGGCCGTCGACGCTGCTGACGGCCTGGCCTGCGGCGCCATTGGTCATGGTGCCGATGCCGGCGCCGTAGGGAGTGCCGTCCCAGTTCCCCCGATGCCCGTCGCCCGTCCCCCGCTGCGACTCCGCAAAGATATGCACCTCGACCGCCTTTTGAGTACCGTCCGGTTGAGGCATGGCTCCGCTGCCGATATACGAACCTTCCTTGATGTCGGCGACAGTCCCCTTCAGCACGCCAACCACGACTGCATTGTCGGTGAGCTTCAGCGTAATGGGAGCGCCGCCGGCGGGCGCCTTGAGATAGAGCGTATTACCCTCGATCTTGTCGATGGTGCCGCGCACGCGTTGCGTCTGGGGCTGCTGCGCCCAGACGCTCGTGACTGCAATCGCCGCGGCAAATGCCGCGGTCGTCAATATCCGCATCGTGTTCATCTAAATCCTCCCAAGGGTGTAGACCGGGCGGAGGATACACCGGCTGGAGGCTAAAGCGATAGGCCTCCACGGTCTCAGCCGCGGCTGACCGGGACCGCAACGAACTTTATCCCATCGGTGGATTTCACGCGCATCACCACCGTGTGCTTCCCGGTCTTCTGGGCCGCCTCAATCGCGTTGCGAAGTTCTACGGCAGTTGCAATTCTCTTGCCGCCGGCCTGTAGGATCACGTCTCCGGGCCTTATCCCCTGCTCAGCCGCAAGTCCGCCCGAATCCACACTGGTGACGAGGACACCGTCGGCCGTGGGCGCCACCGAGGCGCCGAGTCGCGGCACGCTGGTGCCTTTTTGCCTGGGTGTTTCGGGATTGAGGTTTGCTTCGCGTTGATCCGGCAGATTTCCAAGCACGATATTGAAACTTTTCTCCTCGCCTTTGCGGATCACACCGATCGTCGCACTCGTTCCCGGCGACAGCCCACTGATGATTCTCGCAACTTCGCGAGAGTCGTGGGCCGGCTTGCCGTTGACCGAGACAATAACATCACCGGACTCGATGCCCGCCTTCGCGGCGGGAGCGCCCGGCTGCGGCTCGGCCACCAGCGCGCCGCGCGCCGCCTTCAGCCCGAGATCTTCTGCCAGGTCGGGCGTCACCTCCTGGATCTGCACCCCGATCCAGCCACGCGTTACCTTGCCCTTGTCCCTGAGTTGCGCCACCACTGCCTTTACGGTATCGGCAGGGACTGCAAATGCAATGCCGACCGAGCCGCCGGTGGGCGATACGATGGCGGTGTTGACGCCGACCACGTTGCCGTCGACATCAAACGTTGGACCGCCGGAATTGCCGCGATTAACCGCGGCGTCTATCTGAAGAAAGTCGTCATAGGGCCCCGCGCCGATGTCGCGGCCGCGTGCCGAAACGATACCCGCGGTCACTGATCCGCCAAGGCCGAACGGATTACCGACTGCGAGAACCCAATCGCCGATCCGCGGAGGCGTGTCGGCGAACTTTACGAACGGCAGATTGCTGGCGCCATCCACTTTGACCAGGGCAATATCGGATCGTTGATCGGTGCCGATCACCCTTGCGGTAAGGACGCGGCCGTCATCGAGTGTAACCTCGACATTGTCGACCTTTTCGACGACGTGGAAATTCGTCACCGCGTACCCATCCGCGGAAATGAAAAAGCCCGAGCCCTGACCGGTTACAACGTTGCGGCCGCGTGGGCTCGGCCCGGAATCGGGCGCGTCCGGCTGGCCGTAACGGCGGAAGAAGCGGTCCAACGGCGAATCCTTGGGGAAAGGCGAAGCTTCCCTATTGCGCTTGCCGGCGTCGATCTTGACGCGAACCGAGATGACTGCAGGCTTTACCTTATCAACCACATCGGCAAAACCAACCGGCCGCACACGGACCTGGGCGGTTGCAGGTGGCGCCACGTCCGGGCGGAGGGCGACACCCGCGCCAGCGAAAAGCGCAGTCGCAATTAACACCGCCATGCCTGCTCGCCACCCAACGCCACGGGTCGCAGGCCGCGTGTCTTCGATCCTGATCGAAAAGCCAGCCGGAGCTTCAGCCATGTCGGCCTCCTTCATGCGAGCCGGCGGTTCCAGCGTGCAATGCCGTCATCGCGTCGATCGCCTCATCATTATTCATATGCTCCCCGCGAACATGGACCGCAATGCTTCTTTAATCGCTGCATCGGGAGTTTTCCTGTCTGGTTTGTATGGTCGCTATGCGGTACCTAGATTCGATTGATAGGGGCGCACGGCGGCGTTGGTGCAACGCCGGGCGAGATGGCTAAAACGACGCAACCGCAGTGCGGAAGAAACTTGGAGATCAAAATGCAAACCCCGGTAGAGATCGACTTCCAGGGCCTGAAGGGAAACGAAAAATTACGCGCCTGCGTGTCAAAGCACATTGCCGTGTTGGAGCAGCGGTTTGGCCGCATCACTGCGTGTCGCGTCGTCATCAGGGCGCCAAGTGAGCGACATCGCACCGGGGGCGCCTGCGAGATCACGATACGGCTCTCCCTGCCGCAGGGCCGCGAGGTCGACATCGGCCGCTCGGAGAAGGCCGACGATCGCCTCGCAGATCCAATCGTGGCGCTCAATGACGCATTCAAGCGGGCGCGGCGCCGCCTGCAGGACCATGCGCGGCGTATGCGGGGTCAGGTCAAGGCCCACGACGGCCCGCCGATTGCGACCGTGAAACGCTTCGACGACGCCGGCGGTTTCGGCTTTCTGGAGACGGAGGATGGCCGCGAGATCTATTTCCACAAGAACAGCGTCCTCAACGGCGACTCCCGCGGGGTTGCGCCAGGCACGCGCGTCACGTTTTTCGAGGAGATGGGCGATAAGGGACCGCAGGCAAGCACCGTAAAGGTGCTCGGCAAGCACGGCCTGCGTTGAGGACAGGGAAGCCCAAGCTGGTGCGGATTCTGATCGTTTGAATCATGGGCTGGCGTCGTCGCCGGGCTTGTCCGGCGACCCCGAATTTCAGGTCACATAGCAAGAATAATCGGGGTGGCCGGGACAAGCCCGGCCACGACGGCATCTTCAACCTGACCGGAATCTGTTCTTAAGATTTGCCGGCGTGCATAATCACCCGATCAAACGCTTCTCGATCTCGTAGACGGGATGCCGGGTGAAGTCTTTGTCGATTTCCGCAATTATGCGGGCTTTCACGTCTTCGTGGAATGCCTGGCGTAATTCAGCCAGGGTACGCGGCGGCGCCGCAATGACGGCCGCCTTCACTTTGCGCTCGCGCACCAGCTTTTGAAAAGCTTCAGCTACCATCCGGGCGAAGCGATGCTCTTCAAGTTCGTGCCAGTCGGTGGGTTCTACTGCGGCACGCCGCCCCCCAGCGGCGGCACTCGCATAAACTCGACCCGGTTTATCGGTACCCTGATCGTGGGTCGCCGGATTGTCGCCGACGAAAACCTGCTCGGTCTTGAGATTGGGAAATTTCTCGTCGCCGGCATTGCGAAGAAACAGCGCCTTGCGGCCATCGCCAACGAATATGATTGCGTCGTGCGGAATGTTGATCTTGCCCATGAGCACTCACCCGATTGCTTATTAGTATCATAAAGATAGAAAACGTTGCGGGAAGCTTTGATGTTCCGCAAAGCGGTGGAAAAATAACTGGAATTCGGATCACCGCTCCGGCGGGCTTACAACGGGGAGGAAACGAGCGAAATGCGGACACTTAGGATCGGCGACGTGACCATTAACAGCATCATCGAGCGGGACGGGCCGTGGCGGCGGCCGGAGGACATGTTTCCCGCCTATGCCTCTGATGTCGGACGACGGCATCTCGCCGAACTCGATCCAGAGGTGTTCGATCCTGTGTCGGGATGCCTGGTGATCACCTACCAGACCTACGTCCTGCGCACGCCGAAGCACACGATCCTGGTGGATACCTGCACCGGCGAGGACAAGGGCTACGCGCCGCCAATGGATTTCCCGAAGCAACCCTGGCTCGACGGATTCCGCAGCGCCGGGCTCTCATTCGACGACATCGATTACGTGTTCTGCACGCACCTGCACATCGACCATTGCGGCTGGAATACCATACTGCGCAACGGCCGCTGGGTGCCGACCTTCCCGAAGGCGAAATATGTCTTCCATAAACGTGAATATGCCGCATGGGAGGAAGCAACGAAGCGCGGCGACATGCCGCCCGGCAATGTATGGCGCTACAACTGCGAGCCGGTGGTCGACGCCGGGCAGGCCCTTCTGGTGGATGACGATTTTCAACTCGACGACACGCTGTGGCTCACTCCTACGCCCGGCCACTCGCCGTGCCATTGCTGCGTCAATATCCGTTCACGCGGACAGCATGCCGTCGTCATTGGTGACCTCATGCATCATGCCCTGCAATGCCGCGAGCCGGATTGGTCGACCATCTTCGACTGGGATCGAACGCAGGCCGCCCAATCGCGGCGACGATTCCTCGGCAAGGTCGCCGGAACGGGTACTTTTGTCCTGCCAATCCATTTTCCGCATCCGACGACCGGATTGATCGAGGCAGACGGTGACAGGTTCCGTTACCAATTCATTCGCGATAATGTTCGTTAGGTTCTTCGCGCGGTCCTGTCACGAGCTTCGGCTACCGTGGAAAACAGCAGGCTGATGCCACTGAGTTTGCTGGAGAAAATCAGGCGATGTGGGCCCCTTCCGTCGCTTTGGGTGCACTGCGTAAAATCCGCAAGCCTCTCGCGGCGGCGCCAATGCCAACTGCCGGCTGCCGGAGGACCGGTTTCTGCGCCGTGATTTGGCACCTCTCAACGCAGCCTCTGATAGCTCCGCCGCATTCATGCAAGGTCTGGTAAACAAGGAATTCTAAGTCGTGTCGCAATGCGACATTTTATGTGCGGCGCACAAATTTTTCTTGACTCTTATCCACATCGGTCGGGAAAATGACTTTGGTCGAACCGAGACATCTCGGGAGTGCTTTCTTGTCTTTTAAGGGCGCAGCCCCATCGCACCTGCCGAGCTTCCTCCTGCCGTGCCCGCATTGCGGCCATCGGATGGCGATCACGTCCGTTACGCCCGCGCAGTTTAGCGGCAGCGTCGAGTCGCACGATCTTGAAGATATTACCCACGGTTGTGTGCAGTGCGGCACGACGTTGACCCGCACAGTGCGGCTGCGCAGCGACGATGAGCAGGAAGCAGCTCTCCGGGCTTAACTCTGATTTTCCTAATCGAGGTGCATCAGTTCAAGCGCGGCGCGGCCGAACGGGCCATAGGGATTATTGAGCGTTTCGCCGATCTCGTAATGATTGTAGCCTCCAGACACGATGAGCCGGACCGGCTTGCCTGCGGTCTTGAGGGCAGCAGCAAACTCCCTGGTCTGGCGCTGGAATTCGGGCGTTTCCAGGGTTCCGTACAGCAGCGTAACCGGACAATTGATACGATCGAAATGCCGCTGGGTGCTGAGTGCGTCTTCCACGGCATCCGTGAACTTCACATAATCCGACCGCTTCGACAGTCGCACCGGCTTGAGATCGTACATGCCGGAGCAAAGCGTCGCGCCCTTTACGGCGTCGCGCGGCAGGCCGAAATCCTTCTCCCAGTCGGTAATTAGCACGCAGCCGCCCAGATGGGCGCCGGAGGAATGGCCCGTAACGTAAATGCGATTGCCGTCACCGCCGAAACTCGCGGCGTTCTTCGCAGTCCAGGCGACACCGCGGCGCACTTGTTCAATCATCGGCGTCAGGTCACCGCCGCTCTCGATCACGTTGATGAAATCGAGCACCACGAAATGCGCGCCGGCGTGCACGAACGGCTCGGCCCCGTAGGCTGAGTCCCTGGCATGACCGCCCCGCCAGGCGCCGCCGTGAATGAACACCACGACCGGGGCCGTTTCATTCCGGGTCGGATAAATGTCGAGCATCTCATGCGAGGTGGACCCATAGGCCATTCGCATGGGCGCACCGAGGCGCTCACGGACGAGTTCGCTTATGCTGGCACGGCGCCTGTTCATCTGATCGCGATTTGGTGCGTAGACCGATTGGTCGTAGGCATCGTCAAGCTCGTTCTGATCCATATCGAGCCAGACGAGGGGTCCCTTTTGCCGCGATGCGCCCTGCTGTGCAGCGGCGCCGGTCGAAACGACGGCGGCGGCCGCGCCTATAACGGTCCGACGGCTCATCAGATCTCCTTCGCTGCGATCGTTATCCATCGATCCTCCACCCCTGGGACCGCGGGCGTCTCGCCCGCTCTTTTGCCAGGCGGGGGACGCCCGCGCTCCCAGGAAACTCAATTCTGCGCCAGCGATCGCTTTTCCAGAAGCTCGTTGACATGGCGCAGCACATGGTCGGCGACGATCACGTGGCCTTCTGCGGTCGGATGGAAGGCGCCGCTGTAGAGCGCCGCATAGACCGGCTGCAGATCGTCGAAGGCAGAGATGCCTTCGCGATGCGTGTTGGCGGCGAGGAACGTGTCGTTCGGGTTACGGGCGAGCCGCCAGTGATGCGCATAGGGCAATGCGGCGGCCGGCGAATACGGCACCCACTGGTCGGCCAGATGCGACAGACGCGGCACGTTCATGTTAGCCTGATCCACCAGCAGCTTCTGAGGATCGCGGGCGCACACGCCGCGTCTGGCAAATTCCGCGACGTGGTCGGTGATGAGGCGGAAGCCGGTGCCGGCTCCGGTAGCGAGGCCGGTTGGGCAACCCGCCTTGCGACCGTCGGTGATGCACTCAAGCCGTCCCTGCAACTCGCGTACGAAATTGGAGACTTCCTGGGTGCGCTCACGGCTGTAGCGAAGCTTGGGATGCACGTCCAGGCCCAGCGTCGGCTGCCCGCCGCATACATTGCCGCTCTCGTCGAACTGAATCGGCTCATAGGCGTTCTGCAGCACGCGGGAGGGATCGATCCCGAAACCATCGTTCAGGGCTTCCTTGACGGCCCGCATGCGCCGGTCGAGCACGCGCAGATAAACCTGCGATACCGAAGGCGCAAACCGCAGCTCGTGACCGACCAGGCCGACGATCGGCGCGAGATCGCCTGCGCTTTCAGTCATCGCATAGGCGACCAACGATCCGAAGCCCACATCATTGCCGCCGACGGAGAGGAGGAAGACATCGATCGGCCGCTTGCGGCTTTCCGGCGGGCACCATTGCTTGGTGAAGACCTGCTCGCCGATGCTGGTCGAGCCCGACGTGTATACAGGCAGGCGGTATGACACCGTGCGGCTGCGGCCCGCGGCGCCGGATTTGCAGATCAAGTCACTCAATTGATCGAACTGAGCGACGACCTTCTTCTGAGCATTCGAGCCCGAAATCTGCTCACGCGCATCGCGGTCCGCGAACAGCCCCTCGACGATGTCGGCGCCCGAGCATGCAAGACTAACGAAGGTCACGGCGCGGTGGCGGTTTTCGAGCGCGAGCCCGATGCTGACCCGAAACGGATAGCCATATTGGGAACGGTGGCAATCGGGGCTCAGCCACTGCGCGCCGCGGCGATCGAACCCCTCCTGGAATTCCCGCGACGACAGCTTGAAGACGGTCCCTTTTTCCTCGTCCTCCATGACACGCTTCGGCAGCGCCTTGGGATTGATACCGCCGTCGCTCCCGGTCACACCGTATTTCCAACCCTTCTGGTCGATCGCACGATAAGCCTGATGGTCGACGGCATTGACGGGGTCGTAGACCATTTCGCGCGAATTGCTGAAGGTCACCGGGCGATCCGGATTGCTCTCACCCGACGCAAAGCTGTCGCCCATGGCGACCACGAACACATCCTCAACGCTCACATTCGGATCGGCCAGCGTGGTTCCACTCGGCATCTGCACCTTGACGGAAACGCCTGACGCGGCCCGGTCGAGCGAGAACGGCACCCGCTTGATGACGAGCTTAGCGTTACAGGCCTGCTTCCTGGTTTCGCCCGGCAGGCCAGCCTTCCTTGGCTGCCAGGACCACACGCATTCGCCGGTCCCGGCAGTCGCCAGGTGCTCCGGCGCGATCTGCATCACGACAGTATGGGCATCGGGAAGGACGTAGTCCTCCTTCACGGTACCCCATGAATACTGCCGATCGCACATCACCGTGTAGCGGCGCGGCCGCGCGTTGCGGTCATAGCAATTGAGATCGACGGTCTGCGCCGCCCAGCCGAGCCGGCTCCTTTCAAACCCCGGGCGGGCGGTGGCGAGGCAATTGGTCGGGGTCGATGAATCCTTGCAGTCGGGATCGTTGAGGCGCCGCTCGACCCTCCACAGTATATTGGTCGGCAGCGGCTGACCGGGCGCGCCGCGCACAGCGTTGAAGGCTTTCTCCTGCACCTCGAACGATGAGGTGCGCTTGAAAAAGCGATAGGGATTCTCCACCTCCCAAAGTATGTCCGCGGCACGGCAAATGGCGGTGCCGTAGATTGTCTGAGTTGAGGTGATCAGGGTTGCAGCGACCAGCGCCTTGGTCCGCATCAGCTATCCTCCCCGCGTCCCTAAAGGTGCCATAATACGCGTTAGTCGCGCCGATGGTAGCCAAAGTTCACATATGATTAACCATACACAAAGACCTGATATTTAATTCAAATTTTTTCAGCTGTGGCAAACTGCTCCAACCATGCACGGATTTCATGTTGGTGGTACCGGTGTGGCGGCAATGCGGCCCGCGAGCGGATGACGTGGATGGGCGGCTCGGCTAATGAGGTCTTATGAAGACCCGCGCCTCCGCACCGGCCTCCGTCGACATCGCTCCATTGATCCGCGGCATCCGAGCCGGTGAGCGCGCCGTGCTGGCGCGTGCCATCACGCTCATCGAATCGAAGCACCGCGATCATCAACGAGCAGCGCACCAACTGGTGCAAAGCCTTCTGCCACATACCGGCGCGGCGCATCGCGTCGGTATCACCGGGGCACCCGGGGTTGGCAAATCAACGACCATCGACGCGCTCGGCAGACATCTCACTGGGCTCAGGCACAAAGTGGCGGTCCTGGCGGTCGATCCGTCCTCCGCCCGCACCGGCGGCTCGATCCTTGCGGACAAGACGCGCATGGCGCAGCTTGCCACCGACGATCATGCGTTCATCCGCCCCTCGCCGGCCACCGGCACGCTCGGCGGTGTCGCCGCAAAGACCCGCGAGACCCTGCTGATCTGCGAGGCGGCGGGCTATGACGTCGTCCTGGTCGAGACCGTCGGGGCCGGCCAATCAGAAACTGCCGTCGCCGACATGACGGATTTTTTCCTCGCCCTGATGTTGCCCGGCGCCGGGGACGAACTGCAGGGCCTCAAGAAAGGGCTAGTCGAGCTCGCCGACATGATCGCCATCAACAAGGCGGACGGCGACAATCTCGCCCGCGCTAAAGTGACGGCGGCCGAGTACGCCGCGGCGCTGCACATTCTCACGCCGCGGCTCGTGGAATGGCAGCCGCCGGTGGTCATCTACTCGGCGCTCACGGGGGCCGGTGTGCCACAGCTGTGGGACCACGTTCTCGACCATCATCGCCGCCTTATGGCAACCGGCGCATTTGCGGCGCGCCGGCGCGAGCAGCAGATCAAATGGATGTGGGCGCTGCTGGAAGACCGACTGCGCCGGCGCCTTGCATCCGACCCAAAACTGAAGGCGAAGCTCCCACAATTGGAGCACGCGGTCGCCGACGGCACCCTTTCGCCAGCGCTCGCGGTCGACGAGATCGTTGCGATCCTGGAGCTGTAACCGTTGCGCACCATCCTCATCACCGGTTTTGGCCGCTTTCCGGGCTCGCCCGTCAATCCGAGCGGCCCGGTGGCGACGCGCCTCGCGAGCTGCCGCCGCCCGGCATTCACTGAAATGCGGCGCGTCGCCCATGTGTTCGCGACCCGCTATGATGCGGTCGACGGCGAACTGCCTGCTCTGCTGGCGCGGGAAAAGCCCGACATCATCATAATGTTCGGCGTCGCTGCCCGCACTCACCGGGTACGGATCGAGGAGCGGGCGCGTAATCGTATCGCGCTGCTTCCGGATGCGGGGGGCTATCGTCCGCCCCAGCACATAATCGCGCCCCACCGGGACGCGTTACGTAATCCTCTCCCCACCGCGCGCCTGGTGAAAGCCGCACGCGCGGCCGGCGTAACCGCGGCGCCCTCGCGCAACGCCGGCACATATCTGTGCAATTACATCTATTGGCGCGCGCTCGAGGCCACCGCCCGACCGGGCGGCCCGAGATTCGTGATCTTCGTCCATTTGCCGCCGATCGGCCTGACGAGGCGGCCCAAGAGGCGTCTCCAAAACAGACGTTACAAAAGGCGCCGTCCCGCAAAACAGCGCGCCGAAAAGCAGCGAACGGGAACCCGACGCGCTGCACGCCTCAACGACCTCGTGCGCGCAGGCGAAGCGATCCTGGTCGGGATGGTTTCGCTGGCAGCAGCGCGGCGGCACCAAAGCAGGGTTGTAGGCATCGATGAACGAATGGCAACGGAAATGGCGGCTGCTAACGTCAGCCCATGGAAAGAGCGGAGCAGCAAGTCGCAACGATGAAGTCGGTTTTTGTGCCTTACCTGCTCTACAAGCTGCTATTCAATCACGTCGTCGGCCACAGCGAGCAGTATCGGCCGAATTTGGAGCCCAATCGCCTTGGCGGCCTTGAGATTGATCGGCAGTTTGAATCGCGTTGCTTGGTAGACAGGCAGGTCAGCAGGTTGTTCGCCTTTCAGAATGCGGCCGGCGTAGACGCCAGCCAAGCGATATCTGTCGTCATTACTGGCTCCGTAGCTCTTAAGCCCGCCAGCCGCTACGTCCTCGCGTGACTGATAAATCGCGGGGCACCGCGCGGCGAGCCGCCAGTGCAATGATTTGATCGCGCTGGGCGCCAAAGAGCGGATCGGCAATTACCACGAGTCCGCCGGCCCGCTGCTCTGCAATCGTTACGAAGACTCCCGCAAAATCGCTTTGACTGCTCGCATTCAACACCAGCAAGGGCACTCCAAGAACCGGCACCTTCAATGCCGCTGACGCGCCATTCTACGATCGTCCACTCTACGAAGGTCTATTCGACCAACATTGATCCCGATCAAAATCGAGCAGGCGACTGCGTGTACGGCCGCGTAGGCCGTGGCTCATGCTCCCTTCTTCGCCTTCAGCGAAAACGACAACGGAATACGGGGATGCCCGTCGGGAAGCCGCCACAGCCCTTCGGGCGCCGGCACCAACATCGGCACAGCTTGCCACGGCAACAACTCGTGCTCGCGAAACATCGCGATCGTCAATCCGGCATCGATGAGTGCGCCGAGAATCGCGGATAGCGGATGTATCCACTCCCGCGTTGACTTATGCGTCATGATGGTCTTATCGCCCGCATAGGTCGTCGGATCGTTGAACTCGAGCGGCTCGTCGGCGGGCGTTTGGAAATCGTATGTGGGCACCAGTTTGCCCGCGATTTCCTCCAGCAACATGAAACCCGGATGCGCGTCCGCGCAGTAAAGTTCGCCGCCCGGCGCAAGCGCGGACGCAACGGCCCTCGCCCAAACCCTCATGTCCGGCAGCCAGCACAGGGCGCCCCAAGTCGTAAAGACGAGATCGAATGGGCCAGGCGTGAGCTGCGGAGCTTCATCCACAGTCCCTTGAACGAAGTCGGCCTTCAGTCCGGTCTCCGCGGCGAGGGCGCGCGCGATCTTGAGCGCCGCCCCCGGAGAAATCGAGCCCGGTCGCCACGGCACCGCGTCGCACGAGGCGCAGCGTGTCCAGCCCGAAATGGCATTGCAAATGGAGGATGCGCTTGCCGGCGATGTCCCCGATTTCGGCCACTTCGAATGTGAGACCGTCGTCGCCCGCACGAAAGCGGTCCAGCATGTAGACGCCGGTCGTGTCACGCGCGTGGATGGCAGCGCGCTCGTCCCAATTTCGGCGGTTGATTTCGATTGGATCAACCATTCTGGCCTCCCCGTTGCAGCGCGCAGGCGCGGCGGGTTTGGACTATATCAATCGGTAGAGCTCGCAAAGAGGTGTTCGTACCTAAGCTTCCGCGCGCGAACTCGAATTCCGGAGTTGCGTACCATCGCAACCGCGTTATCGTAATAGCCCGGGTGGATCGGCCCCCTGCAACGCCTGCCAACCCTGCTCAAGGTGCCCTGAGCCTATGCGAAACTTCGGCCGTAAAGTCCGCTTGGCGGTGGTTGTCGTTTTCCTGGTCCCGGTGGCAGTCAAAGCAGTGCTGTGGTCGTTCGACGAACCGCATGATTGGCGGACCGCGCGGTGGTCGAGTGCCGGCATCCTGCCGGAGGCAGCGAGCGACCCGGAGGCGCGCATTGTGGTGTTCGCGGCGCGCACCGCCGGGTGGCGCGGCATTTTCGCTGTGCATACCTGGATCGTTGTGAAGCCCGCCAATGCGGATGCTTATACCCGCTATGAGGTGACCGGCTTCGGCCGGCCACTGCGGATCAATGGCCGACCACCGGACGGCTATTGGGTCGGCGGCCGGCCGCGGATCGTCGCCGATATTCGTGGCGCCCGTGCCGCCGCCGCGATCCCCAGGATCGAGACCGCTATCATGGCCTATCCGTATACGGAATACGGCGATTATCGCATGTGGCCCGGCCCCAACAGCAACACCTTCGTAGCGACGGTGCTGCGTGCGGCCCCTGAATTCGAAATCACGCTGCCGCCGGAGGCGATCGGCAAGGATTATCGCGTCGACGGCGCGCTGTTCGGGCGCACCGACAGCCAGACCGGCGTCGAGGTGAGCCTGCATGGGCTGTTGGGCATCAAGATCGGCCGGGTCGAGGGCATCGAGATCAATGTGCTCAGCCTCGTGGCGGGGCTCGATGCATGGCATCCGGCCGTGAAAATCCCGGCTTTCGGACGCATCGACTTCGACCGGATGGCGCCGCGTTCGGCCGTTGCCGATCCGCAGGCACCGACGCACTGAAAGGCGAGTGCCTCCAGCGGCGCTGACGAGTTGTGACGGAATGGACAGAGTGGATGCACCTACCGAACCGCTGCCCGGCCGGTCGTGCGGCGGTTGCACCCTGTGCTGTAAAGTCGTGGACGTCCCGGAAATCGACAAGCCGCGAGGCGTATGGTGCACCCACTGCATCCGCGGCACGGGCTGTCGCATCTATGCCGCTCGTCCCAGCGGATGCCGCACATTCCTGTGCGGATGGCTGATCAATCCGAGGTTCGGCCCTGAATGGAAGCCGGACCGATCGAAGATCGTCATCACGGTCGGGCTGGATGGAAACAGCCTCAATTTTCGCTGCGATCCAGGCTTCCCGGAAGCGTGGCGCAAAGAACCTTACCACGGCCAGATCAGGAAACTGGCGGTGATCGCCGCCCAACATGACGGAATGATTTCGGTTCATACAGGACGAAATCTGATCGTGGTGGCGCCCGATTACGAATTCGCGCTCGGAGAAGTGGGCGAACAGGATGAAATCATCCGGGAATATTGCGGTGACCGCCTGGTTAGCGTACGCGTGATAAAAGCTGGCGAAACCGGCTGACGGAGGACGTTGGCGTGGCCTGTACCCGCGACGCTCATGATGCCCTGCGATAGATCGTCCATGACCGGCCAGACAGGCGCGATGACGCGAAGCTTTCGTCGCGGTCGAAGCCAAGCGGACATCGCTGCGCTCCGAAATCAAGGTGCGCCCGCCGCTGTGCCGTTCCGGCAGGATGCAGGAGCCGACTGCGAACGTCCCGCGCCGGGCGGAATATCGTAAGCGTCGCCGAAGCGACCTAACGCATGCTGCCGTCCCGCCGGTAGGACAGCAAGCCAAGCCCATTCTACGACTCTCGGATACGAACCGCGTCCGCATCGGATGTCCGACCGCGGAGGGCCATAGTTAACGCGACCACTGTGCATCAGTTCTCATGGAACCTGCGGCGTTTCGAAGCGTTTTGCCTTCGGGGAGAGGAAATACAGGAGCGGAATCATGAAGATGAAATTCCTCGCAGTTGCCGCCTTCGCCGTCGCGACGTTGCCATGTGCGGCGTACGCGCAAGGAACCATCCGCGGGGCTGAAGAGGGCGCAGCCGCAGGCGGCAGAGCGGCAGGGCCGTTGGGGGCGATCGTCGGTGGAACCGTAGGTGCCGCAACCGGGACAGTCGGCGCCATCCTCGGTGTCGAGGAGCGACCGCGGTTTCGTGAGTACGTGATACGCGAGCACCGGCCCTCGTTCGTCTATCAAGGCGACCTGCGCGTGGGCACGGTACTGCCCCCACGAGGCGTAAGACTTTACGAGGTGCCGCGCGAATATCATGTGAGGCCGGGCTACCGATATGCGATCGTGAACGACGTGCCCGTCATTGTGGAGCCTCGCACCCGCCGTATCGTGGAAGTCATCGAATAGGGAGGATATGCGTCCCACGGGGCCGGCGTCAGCCGGCCCCGATTTATCCACTTTCCGTGTCAAATCTGGCAATCACGGTGGGTGGGTCAGGCCATGAAATGCCGTGGACCGGTTTTCGCTCGCCTCGAATATCACATGCCGGCGTCGTCGCCACGCTTGTCCAGGCGACCCCTAATTCTGAGGCATAGAGCAATCGTAATCGAGATCTCCGGGACAAGTGTACAGCCGCCCACGACGGGAGAGAGGTGGCAGGTGCTCCAACCTGACCGAAATACGCTCTAAAATCCCGGATATTCATAGCTATCGGCGTCCACCCGACGGGCCGTTTCACGTGTATTCACGAAGTGGCCTCGCGAAGTTGTGTGCCCGATTGCATCCCTGCCGCGTGACCTGAGCAGGCGTCTGTGCGAATTTCCGGTCACGTGCACCGCCGGGTTGGCCGACGGTGAGCACGATCAGCCACCGGACACGTGATGCGCGATACTTGGCCGCTGCTCAAAAAAATTGAATTTCCACCGCTCTTCCGCCGCCGGGTTGATACCTTGCAGGTCAACGTCGGCTATCGCTGCAACCAATCATGCGTGCATTGCCATGTCGGTGCGAGCCCGCAACGCACCGAGGAGATGGCGGGAGAAACTGTCGATCTTGTCATCGCGGTGCTCAAGCGTCGGCGCATCGCGACGCTCGACATCACCGGCGGGGCACCGGAGCTTAATCCGCATTTTCGCCGATTGGTTTGTGCCGCGCGCGACATCGGGGTGCGAGTGATCGATCGCTGCAATCTCACCATTCTGGAAGTGGTGGGCCAGGAAGACCTCGCGGAATTTCTGCACTGTCAGCAGGTTGAAATCACCGCCTCGCTGCCGTGCTATCTCGCCGATAATGTGGACAGGCAACGCGGTAAGGGCGTTTTCGAAAGCTCCATCCGAGGTCTGCGGCGCTTCAACGCACTGGGCTATGGACGCGAGGGGAGCGGCCTCATCCTCAATCTCGTCTACAACCCACAGGGTCCCTCGCTGCCGCCGCCCCAGGAGGCGCTGGAGTCTGCCTACCGGCGCGAGCTTGGCGACAAATTCGGAATCGTATTCAATCGCTTGTTCACGCTTGCCAACATGCCGATTCAACGGTTTGGGTCGACCCTCATTTCCAAGGGTGAATTCGACCGTTACCTGGGACTGCTGCGCCAGGCTCATCGCGAAGAAAATCTCGACAGCGTCATGTGCCGCGACCTCGTGTCGGTCGATTGGCGCGGGTACCTCTATGACTGCGATTTCAACCAGATGCTGGATCTGCCGCTGACCGGGGCAAACGGCGCGCGACGTCGGCTCGAAGACCTGTTGACGGACGATCTCGACCGCAATCCCATCCAGGTCGCCGGTCACTGCTATGGCTGCACTGCCGGCCAGGGCTCGAGCTGCGGCGGCGCACTGAGGGAAGCGGCGGAATGAAGGCGCCTTACCGATTGCACAGGACTTCTTCCCGCTCTCCCCGCTTGCGGGGACAGGGTCGGGGTGAAGGGGCCTCTCCGCAAGTCCAGACTCGCGGAACGGCCCCCCTACCCGCTTCCACCTTTCCCGAACGCGTAGGATGGGTTGAGCGAAGCGAACCCCATCATCGATCGGGTGGCGCGGATGGTCCGATGGGTTTCGCTTCGCTCAACCCATCCTACGCATCAGGGACGGGAAGGGGCGACGTCTCGCGGCAAGCGGGGCGAGGTGAAGGCCGCATCTGCCCACTGGACTATCTGTATGATCCTGCCGTGTTTGCCCGGCGGGCGGATTTTGCCGCCGAAACTCTCTATGTAGCCGGCGGCCTTTATGGCAATCTGCCAGCGGCACAGGCGATCGAGCGCCTGGCTGTGGCCGAGCGCGGCGATGTCGCGATCGTCTATAACGGCGACTTCCATTGGTTCGATGCCAGTGACGATTGGTTCGACGCGATCGAACGCGCAGTGGAGCCCCACCGCGCGCTGCGCGGCAACGTCGAGACGGAAATGGCCCGCGCCTTCGGCATCGGCGCCGGATGCGGCTGCGCCTATCCGCCCGCCGTTGCCGACGACGTGGTGGTGCGTTCGAACCGGGTTTTGGACGAATTACGCACCGTGGCTTGCCGCGCTCCAGCCGCCTGCGCGCGCCTTGCCGGGCTCCCCATGCACATCGTTGCGGAGGTCGGCGGCCTGCGTGTTGGTATCGTACATG
>DATGCX010000281.1:0-6683 GCA_035311445.1 Xanthobacteraceae bacterium
GCCGGTCTTGGGGATCAGCGATAGCGATGCAGAGGAGCTGCTCTCCTATCTGGACGAGCAATCGGCACGCATCGTCGACACAGCGCCGGGAAGCGCTCCGCGGGCTTCCCAGGGCAACCGCCAGCACCACCAGCACTGACCTGCGTCGCGACCGTGGCCGGGTGTTGGAGCGGGCCAGCCGACGACATCCTCACTTAGGAGACTCTGAATAATAACTGCTACGGTTACGGCGGTCGCGGCCTGATGGTGTAGTTCCATTCAGGATGGAACTGATCACCGGTGATGTCGAGAACTGTCCCGTATTTTCCGCCTCTCACTTTTGGGGTGCACTCCACCCCCTCACGGCTCTGCCTTGATGTTCGCCTCCTGGATCACCTGCTTCCACCGCGCGACCTCAGGCCCGATCATCCTGGCGAATTCCGCCGGCGTGTTTGCCACCGGCACGAAGCCCAACGTCGCCAGCCGCTCCTTCATGTCCGGAGTCGCGAGCGCGGCGACGATCTGGCGGTAGATAAGATCGACGATCTCGCGCGGCGTTCCGGCTGGCGCCAGGACGCATTGCTGGGTGTCGGCCTCGATGCCGGGATATCCCGCTTCCACGATGCTCGGCACATCCGGCAGGGCGCCGGATCGCGTGGTGCTGAGCACCGCAAGCGCGCGCATCTTGCCTTCCTTGACCAGCGGCACCGCCGGCGAGAGCACCACGAAGGAAATCGGCGTGTGCCCGCCGAGCGCGGACTGCAGCGCCGGCCCGGAGCCGTTGAACGGCACCGAGACGAGATCGAGCCCCTGCGCGTGTTTGAACATCTCGCCCGAAAGATGCGGCGTGGTGCCGACCCCGGAATGGCCGAAATTGTATCTGCCCGGATTGGCCCGCACCAGCGCCACCAGCTCGCTGACCTTGTTGACCGGCAGCATCGGGTTGACCGCCAGCAGATTGGGCGCGTAGGCCGCGATGGTGATGGGGACGAAATCCTTTTCCGGATCGTAGGGGATTTTCTCGTAGAGCCCCGGATTGACCATGAAGCTCGACGACACCACCGCGAGCGTGTAGCCGTCCGGCGCGGCGCGCGCCGCGTTGCCCATGCCGATATTGCCGCCGGCGCCGCCCTGGTTCTCCACATAGAACGGCTTGCCGAACTGGTCGGAGAGCTTCTGTCCGATCAGGCGGGCGAAGATGTCGCTTGGACCGCCGGCCGCAAACGGAACGATGATGCGCACAGGGCGACTCGGATAGGCGCCGGTGCTGGAAGGCGTTTGCGCCGGCGCCGCGTTTGCGACGAAGAGGGCGGCAGCGGCGAGGAGGAACCGAATCAAAGCGGAGCGATTGCGTGTAGCGGCAGTCTTCACCTCTCCTCGCTTGCGGGGAGACGTCGCTCCCGCCCTGTCCTCTCCCGACGGGGGAGGACAGGGTGGGAGCGGGTGAGGGGGCCTCTCCGCGAGTCTGAGCTTGTGGAGAGGCCCGCTCACCCGACCCTCTCCATAGCCCGTCGAAGGCGGGCGCAAACGCCCTGATGGCAAGCGGGGAGAGGGAGAAGACGCGCCGCGCCGAATGCGTTCGCCTTGAGGATGAACAACCATTTCGTCATGGACCGCGCTTTCAACGCAGACGCTCACACACCGAAAATCCTGGCATACCGCGCCTTGATCTCCTCGCTTTGCGCCAGCACCAAGGCGGGATCGGCTTTGAGCAATTTGACGGCCGAAAGCGGCGCACGACCGGGCCGGTCCTTGACGAGTCCGTGAAACGAGCGATGCGCGAAGGCATCGACGAATACCTGCTGGGCCTCAGCGCTGAACATGAAACTTTGAAACAGGCGCGCCGCATTGGGATTAGGGGCATTGCGAAAAATCCCGCATCCAACGATGATCAAGGGGCTGCCCTCAACCGGGTTGACGGCCTCGACCGGCTGCCCCTGTGCTTTGAGCAGCGCCAGATTGTAATCATTGCCTTCGGTCATGACCGCTCGCTCTCCGACCTGAATCTTCTTCGGCGGATCGGCAGCGGATTGCACCTGCATGATCCGCTGTTGACCGAGCTTTTCCAGGTAGGACCAGCCGAATTCTCGCACCAGCAGATAAGTCACGGTGAGGATCGCGCCGCTATAGGACGGATGGGCCTTGACGAGCTTGCCGCGCCATTTGGGATCAAGCAGATCGGCGTAGCTTTTCGGGGCGTCTTCGGGTTTAACCAGGTTGGTGTTGTAGCCGATCACTTCGAGCCAAGCGCAGACGGTAGCGAACATGCCGTCGGGGTCGACGTGTTCCGCCGCGAAATGCCGGGCCATGTCCTCCGTAGCATAGGGCGCAAGCCAATCGCTGCGCTTCCAGTCAAGGTAGTGGGCCGGGTCCGTGCTGTTCGCCACATCCACCGCAGCGATGCCGCTTCCCTGCAGCTGACCGATGCGCTGATAGAGCCGCTCCGCCCCGGAGCGCTCCACATGCATGGCGATGCCGGGATATTTCGCCTCGAACAACTTGCCGAAGCGTTCTGCGACGGGGAGTTCGAGGGCCGAATAGAACGACAGCTTGCCTTCCCGCCGCGCCGCTTCGATCAGCGCAGGCGTGACAGCGCTCGGCGCGGGTGCGGCCGCCGTGAGCGGCGCCGCGAACGTGGCACCGGCTGCAAGTGCCGCGGCCTTGAGAGTATCCCGTCGTGTGATGCCGTCACCTCGCATTGGGCGTACTCCCGATCTCATGCTCGCGCGAGCCCCATCATCTCGATCGCGGCGCGACCATTGGGGCCATATGGATTACCGAGCGATTCTTCTGCCTCCAGGTGCGCGAAGTGCTCCAGCTCGATAAGGTTGACCTTGCGGCCGGCCGCTTCGAGTGCGGCGGCGAAATCGCGGCCCTGCCGCTGGAATTCGGGAGTCTCGAACGTGCCGTAGGTCACCGTGACGGCGGCGCGGATCATGTCGAGATGGCGAATGGCACTCAGCTCGTGCTCCATGGAGTCGTCGAATTTGATGTAGCTGTTTCGCCACGACAGCCGTACCGGCTTCAAGTCATACATCCCGCTCATGCACAGGCCGCCTTTGACCGTATCGGCGGGCAGGCCGAAATCCCTCTGCCAGTCCGTTGTCAACGCGACTCCGCACAGATGACCGCCGGAGGAATGTCCGCCGATGTAGAGCCGGTTCGGATCGCCGCCGAAGCTGTCCGCATTCCGGTAGACCCAGGCGATGCCGCGCCGGACCTGGTCCGCCATGATACGAAGGTCGCCGCCCGCATCGAGCACGTTGATGAAGTCCAGCGCCACATAATGGGCGCCATGATCGATGAACAGCTCCGCCGCAAAGGCGCTGCGCCGCGACGAACCGGTACGCCAGGTTCCACCATGGATAAACACGAAGATCGGCGCCTGGACGGCTCGCGTTTTGTAAATATCGAGCTTCTCGGTTTCGGTAGGGCCATAAGCGACGCGCCGCGGCTCACCGCGCCGCGCCCGCACCCCATCGGCTATCGAGGCCAGCCGCTGGCTGATTTGGCGGAGGTTTGGCTCGTAGACGGAATTTTCATAGGCTGCGTCAAGCTCGATCTGATCGTAGTTCATGAAGACAAGCGGCCCCTTCTGGTGCGGCGGCGGCTCGAAGCGGCATTCCTGCGCGAGCGCCGGCGCCGCTGCCATGGAAGCGACTGCCCCCAACGCGGCGCGGCGACTGATTTGATCGGGACCCACCCCGAATTGGCGTTTCGTTTCCCTCCCTGGGACGGCGGGGCGCGCGTCTGCGGCGCTTGTTCCCGGATGAATTTTTTCTAGGTGGGGGCATTCTCGATTAGGTTGACACAGGAGTGTCATTGCCCGGCTCGACCGGGCAATCCAGTATCCACGGTCAGTGTTTACGAGATCGCCCGGTCAAGCCTGGCAATGACAGTATAAAGCATGTCAAGCTGTCGAAGAACGCCCCCTAACCATCACTCCATCTTGATATTCGCGTCGTGGATGACCTTCCCCCACTTCGCGATCTCGCGTCTGATCTGCGCCGCGAATTCTTCAGGCGTGTTGGTGACCGGATCAAGGCCAAGCACCGCGAAGCGTTCCTTGACGTCCGGCAGGGCGACAATGGCCTTGATCTCGCGATAAAGGAAATCGACGATCGGGTGCGGCGTGCCGGCCGGCACCAGCACGGCTTGCATGGTGTCGGCCTCCTGGTCCGATAGACCGGCCTCCGCGAGCGTCGGCACGTCCGGAAGCGCCGCGACGCGCTTTTGGGCCGACACCGCGAGCGGGCGGATCTTGCCGTCCTGGATCAGCGGGATCGCGGGAGGCAGAGAGGTGAATCCCATCGGGGTATGTCCGCCGGCGAGCGATTGGATCGCTGGGGCGGCGCCGTTGAACGGCACGTGCACGATGTCGAGCTTCAGGCTGAGCCGGAACAATTCGCCGGACAAATGCGGGGTGGTGCCGGTGCCGGCCGAGGCGTAGCTCACTTTGCCGGGATTCGCCTTGATGTAGTCGATGAGTTCGGCGACCGTTTTCGCCGGTACCGAGGGATGAACCAGCAGGATGTTCGGCGCATCGCCCGCGACCGTGACGGGCACGAAATCCTTGTACGGATCATACGGGATTTTCGGATAGAGGCTCGGATTGACGACGTAGCTCGACGAGACGAACAGGATCGTATGGCCGTCCGGCGCCGCGCGCGCCGCCTGCCCCATGCCGGCATTGCCGCCCGCACCGGTGATGTTCTCGACATAGAACTGCTTGCCTGATCGTTCCGACAACTTGGTGGCGATCAGGCGAGCGACCACGTCAGTCGGACCGCCCGCCGCAAACGGCACGATGATCTTCACAGGCCTCTCGGGATAATTGCCGGGCGGGGTTTGGGCTTGATGGATTGCGGGCCAAAACAGCGCCGCAAACAACACGACAATACGTAGCTTCCACATTACATTGATCTCCGTTCAACCCTCCATCTATTCGATCCTGATATTGGCGGCGCGCACGACGTTGTCCCATTTGGCCATTTCGCTGTTGATGCGGGCGCCGAATTCGGCCGGGGTGGTGACCGCCGGCTCGAAGCCGAGGGCGGACAGGCGCTCCTTCACGTCTGGGAGCGTCAGCGCCGCGACCGTGTCGCGATTGATGCGTGCGATGATGTCGCCGGGCGTTCCGGTTGGCGCCAACAGGCCGTTGATGGTTTCCGCCTCCTGGTCGGGGATGCTGGCCTCCGCCATGGTCGGCACGTCGGGCAGCGCCGCAGAGCGCTTCGCCGCTGTGACGGCAAGCCCACGCAGGTTGCCCTCCTTGATGTTGGCGATCGCCGGCGGCAATGCGGTGAATGCAATCGGCGTATGGCCCGCCAGCGTCGAATTCACCGCCAGCGACGCGCCGTTGAACGGCACGGTCACCAGGTCGAGTCCGTATTGGAGCTTCAGCAGTTCGCCCGACAGATGCGGCGTCGACCCGGTCGACGGCTGCGCGTAGCTGTACTTGCCGGGATTGTTCTTGATCAGGTCGATCAACTCCCTGACGCTCCGTGCCGGCACGGAGGGGTGGACGAACAGGACATTGGGCGACACGGCCGCGAGCGTCACCGGCGCGAAGTCCTTGATCGGATCGTACGGCACCTTGGCGTAGAGGCTCGGATTCACCATGAAGCCGGTGCTCATCATGTAGAGCGTATAGCCGTCCGGCGCCGCCCGCGCGGCGGTCGCGGTACCGGTATTGCCGCCGGCGCCCGGAAGATTCTCCACATAGACCTGCTGGCGCCAGCGCTCCGACAGTTTCTGCGCGACGAGGCGCGAGATCACGTCGGGCGGGCCGCCCGCTGCGAACGGCACGATGATGCGCACCGGGCGATTGGGATAATTCGCGTCCTGGGCATGAACTGCCGTTGCGGTCAGAAATGCCGCGCCGATCGCAAGCCCGCGAACGATCCGATGCATTACATTCTCCTCGGTTCTGATGTTTCGCCAAGTTGGCCAGCTCAAGTCACGCTCAGTTATCGCAATCGTAACACTGCTGCGGGTCGCTCGATACCCGTGGCGCTTCGCGAATCGGCGGTCGGCGCCTTCTGCCTCTCCCGGCTTGCCGGGAGAGGGAACGCGACTCGCGGCAGGGCTGACGCATGCGCATTGAGGCGTTATAGGAAAACGCCCGTGGTCAAGGCCGCGCCCGCCACCTATCTTTACCTCCAAACCAAGGACGCCCCATGCCGTCACGCAAATTTACCCGCCAAGACCTCCGCGAGGCCGCGGAAAAATACAAAAACTGGGGCAAATGGGGCCCGAACGATGAAATCGGCACGCTCAACTATACGACTCCCGACGACATCATCGCTGCCGCCCAACTGGTGCGAAAGGGCAAGGTGTTCTCGCTCGCGCTCAACTTCGACCAGTTCGGTCCACAGGGTGGCAAAACCAAATATCCACCTATGGGACGTATCAATCCGCTGCACCTGATGTTGCGTACTGGCACTGATGCGTATTCGGGCGTGCTCGACAAGCGCGGCATCCGCGCCTCCGACGACGTGGTCGTGATGCCGCTGCAATCGGGTACCCAATGGGATGGCCTCGGCCACATCTTCTACGAAGACAGGATGTGGAACGGCTACGACTGCCGCGAGGTGTCGAGCGCCGGCGCGGCGAAATGCGGTATCGAGAAAACCAAGAACAAGATGGTCGGCCGCGGCGTGTTCCTCGATGTGCCTCGCGCCATGGGGAAGGAAGGGCTCGAC